>NZ_CP045032.1:1200000-1500000 GCF_009026825.1 Corynebacterium urogenitale
AGGGTCCAGAAGCCAGCCTGCTTAGTTTCCAGCGAACGCATGACCTTGTTGAGGCCCGTGATGTAGTTACGACCAATGGCCATCGCCTCGCCCACGGACTTCATCGTGGTCGTCAGGGTGTCGTCGGCGCCAGGGAACTTCTCGAAGGCGAAACGCGGTGCCTTGACAATGACGTAGTCCAAGGTCGGTTCGAAGGCGGCCGGGGTGACCTCGGTGATGTCGTTGCGCACCTCGTCCAGGGTGTAGCCGATGGCGAGCTTGGCCGCGAGCTTCGCGATCGGGAAGCCCGTCGCCTTCGAAGCCAGAGCCGAAGAGCGAGAGACGCGAGGGTTCATCTCGATGGTGATGATACGTCCATCGTTGGGATTGATAGCGAACTGGATGTTGCAGCCGCCGGTGTCCACACCGACTTCACGCAGGATCGCGATGCCCTGGTCGCGCATGGTCTGGAACTCGCGATCCGTGAGGGTCATGGATGGAGCGACGGTCACCGAATCGCCCGTGTGCACGCCCAGTGCGTCGACATTCTCGATGGAACATACGACGACGACATTATCCTTGCCATCGCGCATCAGCTCCAGCTCGAATTCCTTCCAGCCCAGAATCGACTCCTCAATGAGGACGTTGGCTTCTGGTGATGCTGCGAGGCCGCCGCCTGCAATGCGGTCGAGGTCTTCCTCATTGAAGGCAAGGCCAGAGCCAAGACCGCCCATGGTGAAGGAAGGGCGAACGACGACAGGCAATCCCAGCTCAGCCACGGTTTCGCGGACTTCATCCATGTTGTGGCAGACACGGGAGCGTGCAGAGTCACCACCGATCTTAGCGACGATGTCCTTGAATTTTTGACGGTCTTCACCGCGCTCAATAGCGTCGATATCAGCGCCGATCAGCTCTACACCGTACTTCTCCAAAATGCCGAGACGGTCCAGCTGAATCGCTGCGTTGAGGGCAGTCTGGCCACCGAGGGTTGCCAGCACCGCATCGACCTTATGGCCTGCTTCCTGCTCCTTGGCGAAAATCTTCTCGATGTACTGCGGCTGAATGGGCTCGATGTACGTGTGGTCGGCGAATTCCGGATCAGTCATGATCGTCGCCGGATTGGAGTTGATGAGGGTGACGCGCAGGCCCTCCTCTTTCAGAACCCGGCAGGCCTGGGTTCCGGAGTAGTCGAACTCGCAGGCCTGGCCGATCACGATGGGGCCAGAGCCAATGACGAGTACGTGCTTGATGTCTTCACGACGTGGCATGGTGCGATGCTCCTACTTCTATGTTTGTGTCTGTGAGTGCTTGTACTCGTCTGATCTACTTCGCGGAGTTCTTTGCGGCTTCGAGTTGCGTCACGAACCGGTCAAACAGCGGGTTGGCATCATGCGGACCTGCTGCAGACTCTGGGTGGTATTGCACCGAGAATGCGGAACCGTCCTTGAGAGCTACGCCCTCCACGACATCGTCGTTGAGGCAGGTGTGCGTGACTTCCGCTGGCCCGAATGGTGTGGAGAACTCCTCTCCCGCCTTCCCCTTAAGCGCGAAGCCGTGGTTCTGCGCGGTGATATCGATGCGTCCGGTGGTGTGGTCGATGACAGGAACGTTGACACCCCGGTGACCGAACTTGAGCTTGTAGGTTTCCATGCCGAGGGCACGGCCGAGGATCTGGTTGCCGAAGCAGATACCGAAGAATGGAATCTTAGCCTCGAGTACCTTCTTGACCTCGTGAATCGTCGCATCGGCCGTTGCAGGGTCACCCGGACCGTTGGAGACAAAGACACCTTGAGCGTCGTATTCCTGCATGAGCTCTTGAATCTTCTCGAACTTCGTGTCCGATGGCACCACGACAGAGCGCACGCCTCGCTTGGCAAATTCGCGCGGAGTATTGGTCTTAATGCCCATGTCGTAGGAAATGACCGTGTAGTTGATTTCCCCGTCGGGATTTACGACGTACACGTCATCGGTCGAAACATCGACAGCTAGGTTCGCGCCCTTCATGGAAGGCTGCTCCTTGACCTTGGCCAGCATCTCCTCATCGCTGGTGACATCATCGCCGGAGAACAGACCTGCTGCTACGGATCCTTGGTCGCGCAGATGGCGCACAATCGCGCGCGTATCGACTCCCTGGATGCCGATAATGCCCTGGGCCTTCATTTCATCCTCGAGAGAACGATTGGCACGCCAGTTGGAGACCGTGCGGGACAGGTCACGGATCACTAATCCGGCAACCCAAATCTTGTCTCCGTGGGACTCGGAGTCCTCATCGTTCCAGCCGGTATTACCGATCTGAGGGGCAGTGGCTACGACAATCTGACGGTGGTAGCTCGGATCCGTCATAGTTTCCTGGTAACCAGTCATGGCCGTGGTGAACACGGCCTCACCAAGGGTCGTTCCCTGTGCGCCGAATGCTCGACCGCGGAAGATGCGTCCATCAGCCAAAACGAGGGCTGCGGGAGTGCGGTTCATGTCGAATGTCCTTCTTTCTTTATGATTCGACGCCACTTAAGCGTTGTTTTCGGAGGTGCTGGAAGTCACGGCTTTGCCGTTGCGGCAAGTTACTTTGCCGCGCAGAAGGGTCGTGCTGATCTTGACAGGCATGTCCATCCCTTCATAAGGGGTGTTCCGAGATTTGGAAGCCATGTCTTCGCCGTGCGCTACCCACTGTGCGTTGGTGTCCACAACACAAAGGTTAGCTGGCTCGCCAACTGCGATCGGACGGCCGTGGCCTGGCAGCTTCGTGATTGCCGCTGGACTCTCCGACAAGACACGGGCGACGAAGCGCCAATCTTGGTCGCCGTCGAGCACGAAGATCTGTGCAATCAGGGCCAGGGAGGTCTCAAGTCCCAACATGCCTGGGCGAGCCTTATCGAATTCGCAGCACTTTTCTTCCGATCCATGTGGAGCATGGTCGGTGGCGACGCAGTCCACTACGCCGTCGATCAGTGCCTGCCGCAGTGCTGCGACATCGCGGGATTCGCGCAAAGGTGGGTTCACGCGATTGACACCATCGTAAGTCTCGAGGCGTTCATCGGTGAGAATCAAGTGATGCGGAGTGACTTCAGCTGTGAGAGGTATATCCTGCGCTTTGGCCCAGCGGAGCAGCTCAACAGTACCTTCAGTGGAAGCATGGCAGATATGCAGTCGGCCACCGTAGTCGCGAGTCATAATCGCATCTCGTGCGACGATCGACTCCTCGGCGACGCGAGGCCACCCACGCAATCCAAGCCGTGCAGCATTGTCACCCTCATGGGCTACGGCGCCCTCGGTTAGTCGAGGTTCTTCGCAGTGCTGTGCCAGGAGTACATCCATGCCCTTGGCATATTCGATGGCTCGACGCATGAGGCGTGGATCATCCACGCACTTGCCATCATCGGAGAACATGCGAACCTTGGCATCGGAATCGGCCATCATTCCAAACTCGGTGAGCTCCTTGCCCTCGAGACCGCGAGAAATGGAGCCGACAGGGTGAACATCGCAAAGATTCGTGTTCTGTCCCTTAAACCACACTGTCTCCGCAATGCTTGGATTGTCGGTCACCGGAGCGGTATTAGCCATGGTGAACACTGCGGTGAAACCACCCTGCGCCGCTGCGGCGGAACCAGTAGCGATCGTCTCCGTGTCTTCCCGCCCTGGCTCTCGCATGTGAACGTGCATGTCCACAAGGCCTGGTAGTAGGACTTGGCCTTCGAGGTCGATGGTTTCCCCGTCGGTATTGAGATTGGTTCCGATCTCGGCGATGAGGCCATCGCGCACCAGCACGTCGGTGGGCTCGCCTTCACCGTAGACTAATACGCCGCGCAGCAGGACTTCGTGATCCTTACCTTCGGGGTGCGGTGCTAAGGCGCCAGTGGGCGGGTAAGTTGTCTCCGCATCAGCGTTCACGGACAGTCCCTTCTTCTTATTCTGAGCTTTCGCATCGAGACGAGTCATCGATAGTTACACCCCAATTTCAGTCTCGGAGCCACTAAGCAAGGTAAACAACACAGCCATACGGACGTGTACGCCGGCGGTCACCTGATTAAGCACGACTGTCTGTGGCGCATCGGCAACGTCGTCGTTAATTTCCATACCGCGAAGCATCGGTCCTGGGTGCATGACGATCGCATGCTCTTGCATGGCCTCACGGCGGGCACGCGACAGTCCGTATCGAACTGCGTATTCTCGGTGGCTTGGGAAAAATCCTCCGTTCATGCGCTCCGCTTGCACGCGGAGCATCATCACGGCGTCAACACCCTCTATCACACTGTCGAAATCGTGCGAAACGCGGACACCCCAACTTTCTACGCCAAACGGGAGCAAGGTCGGCGGGGCAACGAAGGTCACGTCCGCGCCGAGGGTTGTGAGCAGTTGGGCGTTGGAACGCGCGACGCGGGAGTGGAGAATATCGCCGACGATCACCACCTTCTTGCCCTCGATAGCGCCGAGTTGTTGGCGCATCGTGACTGCGTCGAGTAGCGCTTGGGTGGGGTGCTGGTGAGAACCATCACCAGCGTTAATGACCGGGGTGTCCCCCAACCAGTTAGCTACCTGACGCGCTGCCCCTGAGGATGGGTGACGCATGACGATAGCGTCTGCGCCCACCGCTTTCAGAGTCAGCGCGGTGTCCTTGAGAGACTCACCCTTCTTCACTGAGGAGCTACTTGCGGAAATGTTGATCACGTCCGCAGACATCCACTTGCCGGCAGTTTCGAAGGAACTGCGCGTGCGCGTGGAGTTCTCGTAGAACATCGTGAAGATCGTGCGACCGCGCAGGGTTGGCAGTTTCTTCATCTCGCGACCGGTGAGGGCCTCCGCGAAGCGGTCAGCCTCGTCCATGAGGCCGAGAATTTCGGTGGCTGACAGATCACCAATACCCAGTAGGTGCTTCATTCGGCTCCTCCTTGCTCAGCGTGCTCTATTCCTCGATGGAGCACAACACGATCTTGTCCATCGAGCTCTGCCAATTCCACAACAACGTCTTCCGTCGTCGCAGTCGGGAGGTTCTTACCGACGTAGTCTGCGCGGATAGGTAGTTGCCTATGACCTCGATCGACGAGCACGGCAAGCTGCACGCTGCCTGCACGGCCGATATCCCGCAAGGCATCCAGAGCCGCCCGAATGGTACGACCCGAGAAAAGAACATCGTCAACCAGGATTACAGTCGCCCCGTCAATTCCCTTAGGAGGAATGTGGGTGGGTTTGAGTGCCCGGTGGGAGGAGCTCCGGAGGTCGTCCCGATACAGCGTTACGTCGAGGGAACCGTGGAAAATATCAATGCCGGAAAATTCCGTAATTTTCTCGGCTAGGCGCGTCGCCAGTGGCACACCCCCCGACGGAATTCCCAAGAGAATCACCTGCGGTGATTCTTCTCCGTCCAGTGCCGTTTTCTCTATGATTTGGTGCGCGATGCGTGCAACTGTTCGAGCAACATCGTTAGAATCTAAGAGTTCGAACGTGTGCTCGGGTGTCGTCGGGTTCATCGTGACCTCCTTCCCCGCCTCACAGTGCGGTCCGTTAAAGGACGTCGGATATGTCCGGCTACGAGCTTAGCAATAAGGCCCGACCAACGTCACTACGTTGACCGGGCCCGTGCGCCTAAGTGCTGTGAAATCGCCAATTGCCAGCGAATTTTAACCTCACTCGATTGCTTTTTCGGGGGTAGAACCACCCTCGTGAGGGTTTTCACCCTCCCCTAGTACGCCAGCGATCATGGCGTCCAGATCGGCATCTTCCTGCTGTTGGCGTGCCTCGGATTCCTCTCGTTGCGCCTGAGCCGCATCGGCGAGGCGAACGTCTGCGTCGCGACCCACGCCGTCGAGCACCACGTTGACATATCCAGGTGCCTTGTCGTGAGAGTATTCGCTGGCGAGCTCCACGCCTTCAACAATGGCCACACGGTTGGGAACCTCCGTGTTGTAAAGGACCTCCCATGCAGCGACTCGCAGAACCGCCCTATCTACAGCTGGCAGTCGGTCCAACCGCCATTCGGATGCCAGATGCATGGCGATGGAATCGTCGATCGCATCCAGGTGCTCAGCAACGCCCGTAACGATCTGCTCAGTGTACTCAGGAACTGGCTTGACCTGATTATCGTGATCTCGGCTCAGCGTCACACGCTCCTCAACGATTTCCACTGGGTCAATATCGCGGAATTCTGCCTCGAAGAGGATGTCTACAGCTCGCCGCCGCGCTTTGTAGCGTGAGCCGTGGCGTTTGAATTTAGAGTCTTTCTCAGTCACTGTGTGGAGCTAACGTTTCTATCGTCTGAGGGGCTGTCTAGTTGGAAACGCGGGAGAGGTATGCGCCGGTACGGGTATCGACCTTGACCACGTTGCCGGTTTCGATGAACAGAGGAACCTGGATCTCTGCACCAGTTTCCAGTGTCGCAGGCTTAGTGCCACCTGTCGAGCGGTCACCCTGCAGGCCGGGATCCGTGTGCTCGACGGTCAGTTCAACCGCCACAGGAAGTTCCGCGAACAGTGGCTCCCCCTCGTGGAAAGAGACCTGAACGGTGGTGTTTTCGAGAAGGAACTTTGCGCCTTCGCCCATGAGGTGCTCGGCAACCTCGATTTGCTCGAAGTCCTTTTCGTCCATGAGGACAAAGTTGGTGCCATCGTGGTAGAGGTAGGTCATGTCGCGACGATCCACGGTCGCAGTTTCCACCTTGACGCCCGCGTTGAAAGTCTTGTCCACGATCTTGCCGGAGACAACATCCTTGAGCTTCGTGCGCACGAATGCTGGGCCCTTACCCGGCTTCACGTGCTGGAACTCGATGATCTGCTGGAGCTTGCCGTCGATCTTCAGAACCAGACCGTTTTTGAAATCCGCGGTAGTTGCCACGAGTGTTTCTCCTCAATAATTGTTGTGTACAGGGGTGGGTCAGTGAACCGGGTTAAAAGTTTAGCACCGCTGAGCTGCAGTGCGTTTTTAGACCACGATGAGTTCGGTAGGAGAGGCGTTCAGGGAACGGGCACCATCGGAGGTAATGATGTAGGTGTTCTCGATACGCAACCCAGTCTCACCAGGTAGGTAGATACCGGGCTCAACAGTGAGAGTCATTCCTTCCTGAAGTACCTCGGACTCGTCGACGGTTGCAGCAGACCGGGGTGCCTCATGAACATCGAGCCCCACACCATGGCCGGTGGAGTGCACGAAGAACTCACCGTATCCAGCCTCAGAAATGATCTCGCGACAGGCGGAATCAATCTCCCGCAGTCCGGCGCCCGGGCGGAGCATTGCTTCACCGGCTTTCTGGGCTCGGTAGACCACGTCATAGAGCTCGTAATCACGTTCCGAAGGTTCCCCCACGCACACTGTGCGGGTCTGGTCCGAGGCATAACCGTCGAGGTACACGCCGAAGTCCACGGTCACCAGCCCCGGCACGATCACTTCTCGAGACACACCTGCATGGGGCTTCGAACCGTTGGCGCCAGAGGCGAGAATGGTGTCAAAGCTCAGACTGTCTGCTCCGGCACGCCGTAGGCGGTTTTCCAAGTCTGCAGCGGCCTCAATTTCGGTGAGTCCTTCAGAGATTCCGCCCTCCGCGATGAACTCCTGCCATACGGAATCAGCAAGCTGTCCAGCAGCTACCAGCTTTGCTACTTCGTAGGAATCCTTAACGAGGCGCTCGGCCTCGACTAAACCGGCCAATACGTGCGGATCCCCAAGTTTCTTCGCTTGTCCCACAGACATTGATGGCTCGATGTGGAAGTCCTGCTCCCCCGCCTTTTCTTTCAGCTGTCCATAAATATCCCCGGCGATGAGGATTTCCACGTCGCCGGGCCGACCAGTCTGGATCTCGATCTGGGTGGTGTAACGCCCATCCGTGGCGATGACCGACGATCCATCTGCACGCAGCAGCAGGGCACCATTGGAGCCGTTGAAGCCGGAGAGGTACTCGACATTCTTGAGATCGCTAATCAAGAGGGCAGACGCACCGGCCTCTTTCATACGCTCGGCGACCCGTTCGCGCCGCTGGGCAGTGAGCTCCGTAATGCTTGGGTAATTCGTCATACTTTCGATTCCTTTATCCGTCCTGCTAAGAATTTAGCCCTGGCTAAGCCGAAGGATGTGCGATTGTGGCGAGGTAGCGCAGAGCGGCCACGTAGCCATAGGTTCCCAAGCCGGCGATTACGCCGAGAGCAATCGGGCTGAGAAAACTGTGGTGCCGGAATGCTTCCCGCGCGTGGACGTTAGAGATATGCACCTCCACGAATCCTGCGCCATCGTGAATTTCGGCGAGTGCATCCCTTAAAGCCACCGAGGTATGGGTGAATCCCCCAGGATTAATGATCACAGCGTGACCTGCGTCGGCGGCTGCGTGTACAGCATCGATCAGTTCACCTTCGTGATTGGACTGAAAGAATTGCAGTTCCACGCCCAATTCGTCTGCCTCACGGCGAATCATGTCTTCAACATCAACCAATGTGGTGGATCCATAGACATCTGGCTGACGCTTCCCCAAGCGGTTGAGGTTGGGCCCGTTGAGGACGGTGACGGTGAGGGACATCATTGCCTCCTTCTTCATGAGAGTGACTGGGGCCAGTGTAGTCGTAACGCAGCCTTGCGGAGCTTTTAGGACGTGGCCTCGTAGGCTGCCTGGAGCAGGTCGCGGCTCGGTCCCTCCAACCGCGCTGGCTGGCCTTCCTTTTCAATCACGACAAAGCGGATATTCCCGTTTTTATTTTTCTTATCCCGGGTCATTGCGCCGTAGAGCGTATCGAGGTCGGCCGCGTCGTACTGCGTCGGTAATCCGATCGACGCCAGAATCTGCCGGTGACGCTCTACGACGGAAGCCTCAAGCAATCCCGCAGCGTGAGCTAACTCAGCCTCGAACACCATTCCGACAGCGACAGCGTGGCCGTGCCGCCAACGGTAATTTTCGTGGTGCTCCACAGCGTGGCCGTAGGTGTGGCCGTAATTGAGGATTTCTCGCAGGTGAGACTCCCGCAAATCCTGCGAAACCACATCGGCTTTCACCTGAATGGCGCGCTGGATCAGCTCTGGAAGAGTGCCACGCGGGTCGAGGCTTGCCGCTGGGTCTTCCTCGTAAATCTCCAGAATCCGCGTATCGGCAATAAAACCAGCCTTGATAATCTCCGCCGATCCAGCCACCATTTCCTGTTCCGGGAGCGTGTCCAGAACTTCCAGATCGACAATGACGGTTGCAGGCTCGTGGAAAGAACCCACAAGGTTCTTCCCCGCAGCGGTGTTGATCCCTGTTTTACCGCCCACAGCCGCGTCAACCATAGCCAATAAAGTAGTCGGATACTGCACTACCTTGATGCCCCGCATCCACGTCGCTGCGATAAAGCCCGCGAGGTCGGTGGCCGCTCCACCTCCGAGGCCGATGATTGCATCCTGGCGCGTCAATCCGGCTTCTGCGCACAAATCCCAGCAGCGACCTGCTGCTGCGAGGGTCTTTCCGTCTTCCGCATCGGCGATTTCGTGCAGAGTGACAGCTGCTCCCCGGGTCTCCAACTCCTCGGCGACCTGTCGCGCACGGGCCGATAGGGCTGGTTGGTGGATGAGCAGATACTTAGTTACTTCTGGCGTCGCATTGACGATGTGTTCAACGGCGCGATCCACGCCACGGTCAATGTGGACGTCATAGGGGGCGCCGGAGGAAACAGTAATGGTTGGCATGGAACTAGTACTCCGTTGGTGGGATCGGTATGACGGAACAAACACGCTGGATAGCCGGTTAACCGAGCGTATCGTCTTCGATGTACTGGAGGATATCGGTCACCACGCGCTGTGGTTCTTTACCATCGGAATACACCTGCAAGGTAGCGACCTCCTCATAAAAGGCGGAACGCTGCTCGATCAGCTCGGCGTATCGCGCTGCAGGATCGGAGATATTGAGCAGCGGCCGTGCCGTGGATCCGGAGGTTCGCCTGACTCCTTCTTCCGCAGAGACGTGCAGATAAACTACTCGCTGGCTCTTGAGCGCCTCACGATTCGCCTCAGTGACCACGGCTCCACCACCGAGGGAGACGATTCCATCAGTGCACAGAGCCTTGGCGACAGCCGCGGCCTCCACTTCACGGAATATCTCCTCCCCCAGCTCGCTGAAGACTTCACCACAGGCCTTGCCGTATGTCTCCTCAATCATGTGGTCGGTATCGACCAAAGAGGTGGCCAAGGCGTTCGCCAGGCGCTTGCCAATCGTGGTCTTGCCACTTCCCGGCAACCCAACTAACACAACACGGGGGCTCATGCCTCGTGCCCTCCTTTTTATCTAGGTGCTCAACCTCTGGCCCAGGCGTGTGATGACCGCGCTTTTACTGTTCATCCCAGCGCAAGCGCTGCGAGACCTGAGCGCAGTAATTATCGAAGTTACGCTTCGTCTCCTGCACGGAGTCACCACCGAACTTGCGTAATACGGCCCTCGCAAGCACGAGCGCAACCATCGCTTCAGCAACCACACCAGCCGCCGGAACAGCGCAGACATCCGAGCGCTGATGGATACCAGTGGCTGCCTCACCCGTGGACATATCCACAGTTTTCAGCGCACGCGGCACGGTGCTGATCGGCTTCATCGCAGCGCGGACGACGAGGTCCTCGCCATTGCTCATGCCGCCCTCTACGCCACCTGCGCGGTTAGACAGTCGACGCACGCCATGGTCGGTACGCTCCATTTCATCGTGGGCTTTAGAGCCACGCCTGCGAGCTTCCGCGAAGCCGTCGCCAATTTCCACGCCCTTGATCGCCTGAATTCCCATGAGCGCGCCGGCCAATTGCGCATCGAGGCGTTCATCGCCAGAAGTATGGGAGCCCAGCCCCACAGGCAAGCCTTTCACTACGACTTCAACGATTCCTCCGAGAGTATCGCCAGACTTCTTCGCCGCCTTAATCTCCTCGATCATCGATTCCTCCGCCGCCTTATCGAAAGACCTCACCTCAGAGGAATCGATAGCCTCCAGATCCTCAAACGACGGAGTTGGGCCCGTGTACGGCTCGGAGGCACCGATCGAGATCACGTGGCTAAGAACCTCCACACCGCACACCTCGCGCAATACCGCGCGGGCGAAAGTTGCCGCGGCCACCCTAGCTGCAGTCTCTCGCGCGGACGCACGCTCGAGGATCGGACGAGCCTCATCATGATCGAACTTCAGCATTCCAGCGAAATCGGCATGCCCTGGGCGTGGCCTCGTGAGCTTGGCACCGCGACCGGAATTCATCTCCTTGGCCACCACCTCATCCTCAAGATCGAGGGGATCCGAAGACATAATCGTAGTCCACTTGGGCCATTCGGTGTTGCTAATCATCACGGCGACTGGACTGCCGAGCGTTACTCCGTGTCGTACGCCAGACAGGAAGGTCACTTCATCGGCCTCAAACTTCATCCGTGCACCTCGGCCATATCCGAGGCGGCGACGCGCCAGCTGATAGGACACCTCCTCGCGCGTGACATTGAGACCCGAAGGCAGGTTTTCCACGAGAGAGATCAAAGCCTGGCCGTGAGATTCACCGGCGGTAGTCCATCGAAGCATGATGATTAGTTTACTATGCGCAGCACACAGTGGCGTATAAAGCCACCGCCCCCGTTCCCGCCACCATCGCCGGCCCCTGGGGAACCCCACCGCTACGACGACATAGTGCTGCGGACAGGACACCGAACGCGCCGGCCAATCCCACAGTGGCGAACCAACCAAGGGCGCCAAGACCTGTTGATGCAGCGAGAGTTCCCACACTCAAGGCCAACTTCGCATCACCTGCTCCGGCACGCAATCTGCGTCCACCGAATGCCCCAAGGAGCACGATCTGCAGCCACCAACACACTCCGCCGACGATGGCAAAGGGCGACAAGTCCCACATGTTTACGCTGCCCACACCGATTGGCGTTGAGCACAGACAAACAGTCCAGATAATCACCACTCCGGGGATGGTGAGCCAATTGGGAATCCGCTGGTAAGTGGCGTCGAATAAGATAATCACCGTCCCCCACGCGGCGATCCCCGCAGAAAAAATAACCCCCATGTGGACAAAACTAACACACGCCGGTTACCCACACGCCGGTTCAGCAGCGGCGAAAGTGTCCCCGAGCGAATGGATGTTTAGCTCTGCTGACGGGATTCCATAACGGTCTTCAATAACAAGCCTTCAGGTGGCCGCTGGCCAGTGAAAAATTCGAACTGACGCTCCGCTTGTCCAGCGAGCATACGCAGGCCATCTGCGTGTGGAAGGCCACGCTCAGCAGCAGCTTTCAGCAGCGGGGTGGGGTAAGGATCGTAGATGACGTCGATGATGGACTCCGCACGGATCAACACAGGTACGACAGGTTCGGCGCTGTGTGCGGGAATAGTGGAGATGACGGTCGAGGCCTCGGCACAGATGTCGGTAATCGCGCTATCGTCCAAGCGCTTCCACGCAAACTTTATCCCGAATTCAGTCACGAGGGACTGCAAGTTGAGAGCACGCTCAGATCGCGCGAGCACGGTGATCTTTTCCACTCCCGCTGCCGCGAGCGCTGCCACTGCGGGGCGCGCAGTACCGCCATTGCCAACCACGACAGCGGAGCTGCCCGCAAAGCGGACGCTGCCGGATTGAGCGATGTATTCAAGGCACGCCGTAACCCCGTCCACGTCGGTATTGTCGGACAGCCACCCGTCCTCGTGGCGCACCAAGGTGTTCGCCGAACCAATCCGAGTAGCGCGTTCGGTTGCGACATCAGACAGCTCTAGAGCTGCCGTTTTGCCTGGCATGGTGACAGAGAAACCGCGAACAGAGTCCGAGCTGCGCTGCAGGAGTTCACGGATCTCCGTGCCCTCTCCTGCCTCAACCCTCACATATGTGGAATCGATACCGGCATACTCGTACCCGGTGTTATGCAAGAGCGGTGAGAGGGAGTGTTCGATAGGCCTGCCTAGGACCGCGCAGATCTGCGATGCCGCGTGAGCACGCCACTGAGCCTCCGTATCGAGGAATTCCGCGACACTTAAAACCGATGGGATACCGGGACGTAGTTCAGGACGTAACGTGGTCATCGAAGCTGATATACCCCTTCCTTGGTGCGTCAGCTGTTAGCGATTGGAGTCCAGCACGCCATTGGCGCGGGATTCCTCGATAGCTCGCTCGTGATCCGAGAACTCGCGGTTGAACACCGTCCGTCCATCCAGATCGACCGTCACAAAGTACAGCCAATCGCCCTCAGCAGGATTCTCCATCGCATGGATCGCTTCCAATCCAGGGGAGGCAATCGGCGTCTCCGGCAGGCCCTCCTTGGCGTAGGTGTTCCACGGCGTTTCCCGTTCGCGATCCTCGTCGGTGGTCGCTACTTCCTGCTCGTCGATCGAGTAATTGACCGTCGAATCGAACTCCAGCTTCTGGTTGATGTCCAAACGGTTGAGAATCACGCGGGCTACCTTGTCGAAGTCCCCGGCTGGGGCTTCACGTTCAACGAGTGAAGCTGCCGTGATCACCTCGTAGGGGCTTAACCCGATCTTCTCCACGGAACTGACCAGACCGGTCCCCTCCATCGTCTCAGCGGAGTCCTTGAGCAGGTCCTGCATGATTTCGAGTGGGCTTACCGTCGGATCGAACAAGTGCACGCCGGGCACAATCAGGCCCTCAATCCGCTTCGGATCGTTCCCGCGCGCGTTGACTGGATCTTGTGCCCACTCAGGAACACCGAGCTCCTGAGGGGAAGTATTGGCGACAGCGTCGCGCAGCTCGTCTGGGGACACGCACGTAGTTTCGTCCTGGCAGGTCTGTTTGGAAACTAGGGTGTAGATGCCTTCGCGCGTCTCTCCTCCCACGACACGTACATCGTCGAGCGTCAAACCGTTAGGGATATCGACGACGCCTCGGCGATTCTTGTCGTTAGTGAGCGCACTGAGCGCAGCCTTCGCATTCATTTCCTTCTGCAGGGGGTAGTAGCCCTGCTGAAGTTGAGGCTGGGTGATATCAGCAGCCTGCATCAGAGCACGGCGAGAACCTACCACGCCGTCTTCGACGAGCTGTGGGGCCAGACTCGCCACGGAGTCGCCAGCATCGACGCGGACCATGACCACTTCCCCGTTGCCGTTGCCTTCATAATCACGAACGGCAACCACAGAGCGTTGGTACCAGACATAACCGATGACACCCACGAGGAGTATGACCAAGGCGATCGCCAATGCGCCAGCCCACTGGCGGCGCCGACGGTACTTCGGCTGCATGTTGCGCGACACGGCCATGCGTGTTAGAGCCTTCCTCTTGATAACGTATCTGGCCTATTGTTACACAGCCGTGATCAATTGTTGGAAATCACACGCCTGCGGGCATCAAGCCACCCCTGCAAAATATGCACGGCTGCAGCTTGGTCAATCTTCTTCCGCCCCTTCTTCGCGCTCACCCCGGAGGCTTGGAAGGCCTGGGTGGCGGCCATCGTGGACATTCGCTCATCCACCATCCGTACTGGAATATCACCCAGGTCTTCGCGCAGATCTTCCGCGAACTCTTCGGCGAGGTAAGTACTGGACGTGTGGTTGCCTCTGAGGGCGACTGGCAGACCCACGACAACCTCAACTACGGAATTTTCCCGCACAAGCTCCACGACGCGCTGAACATCGCTGCCATCGACGGCAGCCTGGACTGTTTCCACTGGGCTCGCCAGGATGCCATCTGGATCGCTCATCGCTACGCCAATACGCACGGACCCCACGTCCACGCCAATGCGCCGGCCACGTCCAGGGTCCTCAGCGAGACTCGGCTTCTCGGTCTCCGCCATCGGGTTTCCTCCAGGGTTTTCCATGGTGCTGATTGTCTTTATTCGACGCCAAAGGCGCCCGCACCACAGTGGTGAGCGAGCGCCCGGGGAATTCTAACGGTGAGCGAGTGCGCCCTCAACGGCGGTGATTCCCGCGGCGATACCGGCAGCGTCGGCACCAGATCCCTGTGCCATCTGCGGTTTACCGCCGCCCTTACCGCCAACCTTTTCGCCGAATGTCTTCACCAGATCACCAGCCTTGACACCTTGCTCTACGGCGGCATCAGTGACTGCGGCAATGAAAGGAACCTTGCTGCCATCCTTGGAAGCGAAAAGGACGACGGCGGCTGCGGATCCGAGGCGGTTCTTCGCATCCATTGCGATGGTGCGCAGTTCACCCATTCCGACACCTTCAGGCAGTTCTTGAGCCACGAGCTTTATACCACCCAGGTTCTTTGAATTCTCGACGAGGCTGCCAACTTGACCCAAAAGTTGCTGGTTCTTCAGCTGCTGCACCTGCTTTTCTGCGACCTTGAGTTTAGCTGTCAGCGCTTCGATCCGGTCTGGGATCTCCTCATTCGGGGCCTTCAAGCTGGTAGCGAGATTAGCCACGATGTTTTTATCGCGAGCCAAGGTTGTGAAGGAATCCATGCCCGTGTAGGCCTCAATGCGGCGCGTGCCGGAGCCGACGGAGGACTCTCCGAGGATGGCGATCGGACCGATTTGCGAAGAGTGTTCCACGTGAATGCCACCACAGAGTTCCATGGAGAAAGGCCCACCGATCTCCACAACGCGCACCTGGGATCCGTAGTTCTCGCCGAAGAGGGCCATGGCGCCCATCTTCTTCGCCTCGTCTAGGGAGGTCTCAATAGTATTCACGGTGTAGTCCGCGTCCACTGCTCCGTTCGCGATCTGCTCAATGTCACGCATCTGCGAGGCCGTGAGCTGCTCACCATAGTTGAAATCGAAGCGGAGGTACCCCGGTTTGTTCAGCGAGCCTGCCTGGACAGCAGTAGGCCCGAGCACCGTGCGCAGAGCAGCGTGAATGAGGTGCGTGCCAGAGTGGGCCTGTCGAGCCTGGTGACGCCAGGAGGCGGAAACCTTGGCCGTCACCTTGGCACCCACGGCGATCTCACCACCGGTGATTGTCACGGTGTGCAGCCAAACCTTCTTGCCGACCTTTTGCACATCCTGCACATTTCCAGCAAATCCGGCGCCCGTCATTTCTCCCCGGTCGGCCATCTGGCCACCGGCCTCAGCGTAGAACGGTGTGCGATCCAGGATCACCTGGACGGTAGCGCCGTCCGCGGCCCGATCGACCAGAGACCCATCAGAGACGAGTCCCAGCACTGATCCCTCATCCTCCAGCTGTGTGTAACCGGTGAAGACGGTGGGGTGATTATCTACGAATGGGCGGTAGACAGATTCATCAGCGTGGCCGTGCTTCTTCGCCTTGTTATCGGCTTTGGCGCGTGCCTTTTGCTCAGCCATGAGTGCGTCGAAGCCATCGCGGTCAACACTCAGGCCGGCTTCAGCTGCCATTTCCATAGTGAGGTCGATCGGGAAACCATGCGTGTCGTGAAGGGTGAAGGCGACGGAGCCAGGCAACTCGGTGCCACCATCCTCCTTGACCTTCGCGGCATCCTCCTCAAACAAACGGGAGCCGGACTCCAGGGTTTTGAGGAAGGCCTTCTCTTCGCCCACAGCGACGGAGCGAATGCGCTCCCAGTTCTCGGTGATCTCCGGGTAGGAAGGAGCCATGGTCTGCCGCACGGTATCCATGAGCGCATCCATTGTGTTGCCCGTCGCGCCCAGCAGACGTGCAGATCGAATGATCCGGCGCAACAGACGGCGCAGGATGTAACCGCGACCTTCATTTCCAGGGGTCACGCCATCGAGAATCAGCATCAAACCAGTTCGGCAGTGGTCAGCGATCACACGGAAACGTACATCGTCCTCAGTCTTCGCGCCATACTTCGCTCCCGTGAGCTCCTCGGCCACGTCGATGACGGGGCGCAGAAGGTCAGTTTCGTACACGTTGTCCACGCCCTGCAGCAAGCAGGCGAGGCGCTCTACGCCCATACCGGTATCAATGTTCTTCTGCGGGAGCTCACCGAGGATTGGGAAGTTGCCCTTCTTATCGCCCTCGCCACGTTCAAACTGCATGAAGACGAGGTTCCAAATCTCCATGTAGCGGTGCTCATCGGCAATCGGGCCACCTTCCTTACCATACTCCGGACCGCGGTCGTAGTAGATCTCGGAGCATGGACCGCAAGGGCCAGGAACACCCATGGACCAGTAGTTATCCTCCATGCCCATACGCTGAATTCGTTCAGCGGGTACGCCAATCTTTTGATTCCAGATCTCCGCCGCTTCGTCGTCATCCTCGAAGACAGTGACCCACAGCCGCTCCGGATCTAGGCCGAAACCTCCCTCATCCAGGGAACCGGTGAGGAGACTCCAGGCATTGCGAATTGCGCCTTCCTTGAAGTAGTCACCGAAAGAGAAGTTTCCGGCCATCTGGAAGAAAGTGTTGTGACGGGTGGTGATACCCACCTCCTCGATGTCCAGAGTCCGAACGCACTTCTGGATGGAGGTAGCCGTAGAGTAAGGAGGGTTCTGCTGACCCAGGAAGTATGGCTTGAACGGCACCATGCCCGCGTTGACAAACAGCAGGTTCGGGTCATCCAGAATTAGCGAGGCGCTGGGCACCTCGGTGTGTCCAGCCTTCGTGAAGTGCTCGATGAAGCGCTTGCGGATCTCATGCGTTTGCACGGTGATTTAACCTCGCTCAAGGATTAGTTGTCGGATCTAAATTTACGCCGTATGGCATTCTACCCCCGCCTGCGCCAACCGCGGACGATAGACCGCAGTGTTTGCAGACGGGTCGAAATCTGACGCTCGTAACCGTGCTCTGTGGGCCGGTAGTAGACGGCGTCCTTCAAGTCATCGGGAAGGTACTGCTGAGGCACTACCCCGACTGGATCGTCATGTGGGTACACATAACCCACGGCATTACCCAGCTCCTTCGCACCCTGATAGTGCCCATCGCGAAGGTGCGGTGGGACTGTTGTCCCTCTTCCCTGTTCGACGTCACTGATCGCCGCGTTGATCGCAGCGATGACGCCATTGGACTTCGGTGCGGTCGCTAGGTGAATCGTCGCTTGCGCCAACGTCAGTCGAGCCTCGGGGAGGCCGATGAAGCTCACTGCGTGATAGGCGGCAACGGCCGCCTGCAAAGCAGTAGGGTCGGCAATCCCAATATCCTCACTAGCGTGGATCACCAAACGCCGCGCAATGAATCTAGGATCCTCCCCTGCCACGATCATCCGGGCCAAGTAGTGCAGAGCTGCATCGGGGTCAGATCCGCGAATGGACTTAATGAAAGCACTCGTGACGTCGTAATGCTGATCTCCATCGCGGTCGTAGCGCACCACAGCTTTGTCGAGGCTACGCTTGACATCTTCTACGCTCAGCACGTCCTTGTCCTCGCGGGCTTCCGTTGCAGCTTCGAGATAGGTCAAGCAACGCCGAGCGTCGCCAGCAGAAAGCGCAACCAAGTGGCTCGTGGCGTCGTCAGAGATAGAAAACGCACCATCGTAGCCGCGGGGATCGGCCACAGCCCTCCGCAGAACCGTCTCTATGTCCCCGTCACTCAAAGGCTTGAGCTGGACAAGAAGGGAGCGGGACAACAGCGGTGAGACTACGGAGAACGACGGATTCTCCGTCGTCGCTGCGACCAGCAACACGGTGCGATTTTCCACAGCGGCGAGCAGTGCATCTTGCTGTGTTTTCGAAAAACGATGCACCTCGTCGATGAACAACACGGTGTGTTCGCCGTGAATCAAGCGCTGCCGGGCTTTATCAATCACCGCGCGAACCTCCTTGACTCCGGAGTTCAGCGCGCTGAGAGCCTCAAAGTGGCGACCCGAAGCCGTGGAGATGAGAGAAGCGATCGTCGTCTTACCCGTGCCAGGAGGACCATAGAGGATTACAGAGGAATCGCCCTTGCCCTCAATGAGGCGCCGCAGTGGACTACCGGCGCCGAGAACATGCTGCTGCCCGACAACCTCGTCCAGATCACGTGGCCGCATGCGAACGGCCAAAGGGGCGTGGGAACCAGGGTGGAAATAGGCTTTCGCCTGTTCACCTGACTCGGTAGAACTCGGGTGGGTATTGCCGAAAGAACCATCGAAAAGATCAGCCATCGTTGCGGTCTAACCTTCACCTCCACCGTTGGTGTCGCAAGCGATCACACTCTCACGCAGCGACAATGCTAGGGCTTGTGAACCAGAGGATGTCCACCCTGACGGGCGAGAATGTGGTTGATCCGCTGGGTAAACTGTGCGACCTCGTGAAAACGCGGATTATCATGCCGCACTGCGAAGCGATGAATCGCGTCAATCGTGGTCGCGAGGTCAGCGGCCTGCTCTGGGGTGAGCAGAGACAGGTCGTGTGCGTGATCCTGGGATGCGCCCGACCTCTGAACCCTGCGCGACGCCTTTCGCGACATCTGATTGCCATGATGGAGCATGACAAGAGACATGAGAGCCCAGCCGATCAGAGGAGCCATGAGACGTTCAATAACGTGAGTCATCTCGCGTGTTTCAGGCCATACGTGGCTGACCTCAGCGGCCCAGGCAGAGATGAACTCCACGCACTCGTCGTCTGTCAGAGCTGGCGTCGTGTGATCCTGTGGGAAACCGACGATCACGCTCGCCACGTCAAATGCGATATCGCGGAAGCTGGCCCACTCGTAGTCCAAGAACACCACCTGCTTTGTCAGCATGATGTTGTCAGGCGTGAGGTCGAATGGGGTGAAAGATCGGAAGTCGAAACGCCCCTGCCGCTCGGCGGCCTCATGGGCGTACTGCAGCACGGCAGGTGCGATTTCCAGGCCGTTGGCCTCCATCACATTCACGCCTTCACGAACTAGGTTCGCGATATCGATATCAGAATCAATCACGGTACTTGGGTCGATGTGGTGCTTCTGGCACTGGCGACGAAGCAACGTGTTGTAGCTATCAGCACCGCCGTATGTCGCCGCATGCATTCGACCGAGCGCACGTCCCAGCTTCCGCACCGCCGTCCTGCGCTCTTCTGCATCATCGAGGAGCAAAACGTCGGTGAAATTCAATCCATCGCCAGCGTCGGAGAGGATGAGCATCCGCATATCGACGTCATAGGCAAGCAATAACGGCCCTGGGCGGGACTGCTCAGGGAGCGTGTTGGTGTACTGGTACGCCACAACCTCCCGAATCAATGCCAGCTCGTCCGCCGTCGGGTTCTGTTTGCCCTCGTGTGAACGGCCGAACTCCGGAAGCTGCTTAATCACCACCGAACGTTCTTGAAGAAATGGGTTTGGTGCGACTCGGCAGCGGACTACGAGTGAAGCGCCACTGCCACCGAGATCCTCGGCGTGGGACAGTTCTGGAGTGCCGCCAAACCGTGTCGCTAGCAATTGCTGTGCTGACTCCACGGCCTTGTCAACGGTGTGCACGGGCCTATCTTTCCGGTTGCCGACATAGCGCGCGAGACAACTAGTGCGCGCCCGCGGACAACGTCTGAGTTGTAGTGATTTCTAATAGGATTGACCTGGTGAGATTCAGTCTTCTTCGCTCATAGCCTACTAGGTTCGTCAATCATCAGGCTGAGGAATAACTAGAGGTTAAGCCTGAGACTTCTTCGGTTTGACGTCCAAACCAGCCTCCTTGCGCTGGGCCGGAGTAATTTCGGAAGGAGCATCCGTCAATGGGTCCACTCCGCCACCGGACTTCGGGAAGGCGATGACGTCGCGGATCGAATTGAATCCGCCGAGCAGAGAAACAATGCGATCCCAGCCGAAGGCGATACCACCGTGAGGTGGGGCGCCGAAGGCAAATGCGTCCAGCAGGAAGCCAAACTTCTCCTGGGCTTCCTCTTCCGAAATACCCATCACCTTGAACACACGCTCTTGAATGTCCTTGCGGTGAATACGGATGGAACCTCCGCCGATTTCATTGCCATTGCACACAATGTCGTATGCGTAAGCCAAGGCGGAACCTGGATCTTGGTCGAAGCTATCCAAGAATTCCGGCTTCGGAGAGGTAAATGCGTGGTGCACAGCGGTCCAGGCGGAGTGGCCCAAAGCTACGTCACCAGAGGCCTTGGCATCCGCGGAAGGCTCGAACATTGGCGCATCCACAACCCAGGTGAAAGCCCAATCGCCCTCCTTGATCAGTCCCAGCTTTTCCGCAATTGCACCGCGGGCAGCCCCCAACAGAGCCCGGGATGCCTTCGTTTCACCAGCGGCGAAGAAAATGCAGTCTCCTGGCTTTGCGCCGACGTGATCAGCGATGCCTTCGCGCTCTTGCTCGGTGATGTTCTTGGCCACTGGACCGGCGAGCTCGCCGTCCTCACCTACGAGGATGTAAGCGAGACCCTTGGCACCGCGCTGCTTTGCCCACTCTTGCCACGCATCGAGCTGACGACGTGGTTGGGACGCGCCGCCATCCATCACCACGGCGCCCACATACTCAGCGTTGAAGACGCGGAAAGTCGTGTCCTTGAAGAATTCGGTGCACTCGGTGATCTGGATGTCGAAGCGCAGATCCGGCTTGTCAGAGCCGTACAAACGCATCGCATCGGCGTAGGTCATGCGCGGAATCGGAGTGCTAATCTCATAGCCCGCCTCAGCCCAAATGGCAACGAGGATCTCCTCGGCCAAGGCAATAACGTCTTCCTGATCGACGAAGCTCATTTCCACGTCGAGCTGAGTAAATTCAGGCTGACGGTCAGCGCGGAAATCCTCGTCACGGTAGCAGCGAGCAATCTGGTAGTAACGCTCCATGCCGGCGACCATGAGCAGCTGCTTGAACAGCTGCGGGGACTGCGGCAGTGCATAGAAAGTTCCCGGCTTAAGACGAGCTGGAACCAAGAAGTCACGTGCGCCCTCTGGGGTGGAGCGGGTCAGGGTAGGAGTCTCGATCTCCGTGAAATCGTGCTTCTCCAGCACGCCACGCGCAGCGGCATTGACCTTGGAGCGCAAACGCAGTGCATCGCCCTGGGTTTTACGGCGCAGATCGAGGTATCGGTACTTCAGGCGAGTTTCCTCGCCCACTTCGCCGGCGGAAGAAGGATCATCAATTTGGAACGGCAGGGCGGCCGCCTCGGATAGTACTTCGAGAGCAGAAACGTTGACCTCAATGCCGCCGGAGGCCAAATTAGGGTTCTCTGAACCTTCTGGACGTGCCTCTACGATGCCAGTGATCTTGATGCAGAACTCGCTGCGAAGGTCATGTGCTCGCTCCGCAACCTCAGACTCGCGGAACACAACCTGGGCCACGCCGGAACGGTCGCGCATGTCTATGAAGATCACGCCACCGTGGTCACGTCGGCGTCCAACCCAGCCGGTTAGAGTAACTTCTTCGCCGATGTTGTCTGTGCGGAGTTCGCCCGCGAGATGAGTGCGCAGCACGTCGCCAGTCTCCCTTTCTCATGGTGGTCGAGATAATAAGTTTTAGGATCAGCCTTTCAGCATACCCGTAGGTTGACCGACGTTCGTCCTTGAGGGTCAGGCTGCGCATAAGGACCTCTGGGCGTCGAACACACGAGCCCCCTTGTGTGGCCGCGTGGAATTTTTTCGCACTTGCTCCATCGATCGCACGATGTGCGCAATGTTATGGCACGATCATTGTCGTGACGTTTAATAATAATTTGGGAGATTACAGCGACCGTGGCTCGTCTATGAGTGGCGGTGGCGGAGGTTTCAACGGTGGCGGTCGTGGAGGCGGCAACGCGATCATCGGCCTGATCGCGGGCCTCGTTGGGCGCAAATTCGGCATTCCGGGCGTAATCATCGCGGGCCTGGCCGTAGCTTTCTTTTCTGCCGGAGGCCCAAGCATGTTCAGCGGCGGCGCCGGCCAGCAAGCATCTGAAGGCGGCAGTCTGGACCACTGTAAGACAGCGCAGGATGCAAATGAAAACGACGATTGCCGAATCTTCGCCACCGGTGTGTCCCTGGATGAGTACTGGACTGCTGCCCTTCCTGAGAATGAAGGCATTGAGTACGAAGCACCGGAACTTCGCATCGCGGAGGGCAATATCAACACCGGTTGCGGCTCCGCGAACATCTCTCAGACAGGCCCCTTCTACTGCCCTGGCGATCAGACCGTGTACATGTCGATTCCGTTCTTTGATCAACTCAAGGAAATGGGTGGTTCCAACGGCAGCTTTGCCCAGCAATACGTGACCGCGCACGAATTCGCGCATCACATTCAACAGCAGCAAGGCACTCTGAGCCTGTCCGACTACAACGACCCAGGTGCGGAATCCGGTGCCGTGAAGATTGAGCTCCAAGCCGATTGTTATGCCGGCCTCTGGGCATCTAACGCGGACAAGGGTCCCGATGCGATGATTGATCCGATCACCCAGGAGCAAGTGAATCAGGCGATTCAGACCGCCCAGGCTATTGGCGACGACGCCATCCAGTCCTCCTCAGGCCAGGAGGTTAATCCTGATCTCTGGACTCATGGTTCCTCGGAGCAGCGCACCGACGCCTTCATCCGCGGATACCAGGGCGGAACCATGGCATCCTGCGCTCAGGATTTCAATCGCTAACCCGGATTAATGGCTAGCGGCGGTGGTTCTGCCACCACCACACGCCACCGCCGATGAGACCGGCTAGCAACGCGGTGATACCCACACCGATGCCCAATCTGCCCCAGGTGGAATCCAGTGAGCCCAAGCTTGAGTTCGAGCTGTCGACCTCTGGTGCGTCAGGCTGAGGAGCATTGGGCGTCAACGTAAAGCCAACGCGGATCGGATCGTGATCAGAGCTTCGGAATGGATCAGCTGCGTAGAAGTCCGTGGCATTGTAGTTGCGTCGCGAATATTCGAAGGAATTGGACTCGTCCGCGTTGATATCCCACACGTCCGCCCCGGTCGTGAGTTTCCGCGCAGCAGCATTGGCCATCACGTGGTCGAGGGAACCAACGCGCCCGCTGAATTGGTAGGAGTGTCCAGCGTCATACAGCTCCTCCAGGTTCGTGAAACCGCCTTCTTCCAGTAAACGCATCGCATCCTCTTTGGCGTACGCATTGAAATCGCCCATCACAAACTGGGGGAGATCCCGCCACTGCTCATTCCCATCAATCCAGGCAAGAAGGGCCTTCGACATCTCGGCACGCAAGCGCGCATTGTTGCCCTGGCCATCACCAGTATCAGCGTCACCGCGAGCTACGGACCCTTTCGATTTGTAGTGGTTGACCACCGCGAGGAACTGCTGTCCGCCATTAGCAGGCGCAAATACCTGGGCAAGCGGCTGCCGGGCAATGCCATTGAATGCTTCGTCATCGAGAATGCGGGACTCCCCAACCGGTTTGACGAGTTGTGGCTGATAGATGAAAGCGGTGCGAATGGCATCCTCGTTCTCAGGCGTCTTCCCCGGGGACTTGACGTACTCCCACTGGCCACCATTGGTGTTGAGCGCATCAACGAGGTGGGCCAGCGCAGCATCCCGATCCTGACCAAATGACGCTGAGTTTTGAATCTCCTCAAGTCCGAGGACAGAAACATCGAGGGTATTAATCGCAGAGACGATCTTTTCCTGCTGATCGTTCAGCGCCTCCGGTGTGTAGGCTCCACGAACCTCACAATTATTGGTTGTGACGGGGGTTCCAGCCCGGTCCTCGTAAGCTTTGCAGCCTGGCTCGTCCTGGCCGAGATCGATGAAGTAGTTGAGCACATTGAACGAAGCAATCGAGTGAGTACCGCCGACCGCACGCGGCCCGTTGACTTCCTGGATGCGTGAATCTTCCCATGTGATCGGAAGTTCAGAGCGATCTGTACGCCCTGTCACCCGTTGCGTGGGTTGCAGTCCCCACTTATTGAAGTTGTACGCGAGCACCACCGGTTGCTGGAAAGTCACGTTATCACCGGTGCGGAGTGAACGAATTCCTTCCTTCGTGCTCAGGTACGGTAGCGGGGTGTCCTTGGCAGCATCGTTCTGGAAATAATTCACCGTGGCTGCGTCATCCAAGGTGATTACCTTGCGGCGATTATTCTCCTCGTAGGCAGTGGCTTCCGACCCCGGAGCTACCTTCGCGGTTGCCTGATAGGCCGGCTCCTCCCCTTCGATAAGATCCACAGATCCGAAGCTGTTGAGCTCATAATTATTCGTCACGGTGTATGTGGCACGAGGCTGGAAAAGCATTCCCTCATTAGCCTCCCGCACGGCGGGATCGGTGGGGATCGACGCGGTGATGGGCTCGAGCTGCTCGCCGCAGTCTTGCCCTGGGTTACTCGACTTTTCGACCTTCACTTGCGAAAGCTGAGTCGATCCCTTGAACTCCCCTGCCGTTCCGGTCACAATAACGCATTCACCGAGATCTGGGGCATCGTCTGTTCCGGTGTAGACGAAGACAGCATTGGAAGCCTCGCCTGCTGAGCGCAACGCAGATTCTCCGCCGGTCTGAATGAAAAAGCCATCCAATCCGCCCTCTGGGTAGCTGGCACTAACCCATCCAGCAGTTTTCACGCGTTTGCCACTCAGTGGGGAGTTCTCTCCTCTTCCTTGAATATCGGAAATACTGACGCGCGAAGCTGGAGTGTCAGGCGTTACTGGTTCATCTGGGGTTTCCGGTTGGCTGCCGCCTCCACCGTAGGCCTCACTAATCACGACGTTATCGCCGGCAGGCGTAGCAATGGCGGAAGGAACTGCCACATGCCCGGCGGCTAGGGCAAGCGAAGACAGGACAACACAAGTGGACATGGTGCGGCGTGTAACGCGCTGGCCAGGACGGGAGGAGGGTGAAGATTTCATGGTGGCACTGATCCTTGGGGTGCTGTGAAGGGACATTGCAGAAGGCGTTATCGCTTGAGCACTGCGTCGATGGCCTTAGTCAGCTCGCGCGGCAACTTACCGTGGTCATATGCCCACCACGCACCACCCAGAAGTGCGGCGACCACACCGAAGACTCCTGCGATGATGCCCATGGTGCCGGCATTGCCAGCACCCGAACCGCTACTAGAGGTGCTGGAGGAGTCTTCGGACCCCAATGGTCCCTCGCCGTTCCCATTGGAATCAGAATCCATCGCGACCACCGGCTGAGTAAAGGTTGTCCCATTATCATCGGTGACCTTCAGTTCGCGTACGCCCTTCGGAACGTTCAGGGTGACGGCAGCCTGGCCTGTTTCATTGGTCTGGTTCGTAATGGCGTTGTCCACACTTGCTAACGCGGTTTCAGTCGTATCGCCAATCAGCTCAACCTCGACCTTGGAAGGCTTAGATTCAGATGCAGTGTAGGACAAGGAGGACAGCTTGACTGTCACCTTAGAACCAGGGGTCAACGCTCCAGAATCTTGTGCCCCCTCGATGGTAATTCCCACAGAGGTCTGGTTCTTTCGCACCTCGACGTTCTGGTGATCCTTCAGATAGGTGTTGAAAACATCCACGTCGAGCAGTCCACTGTCGATGACTTTGTTTTCGCCCGACAGGGTGTTGAAGGAGGTGAATCCGTCTCCTTCATTGAGCAAGAATGTCGCACCGGCAACTCGGTAGGTCGCATCCTCGTCAACCGGCTCTCCATCGACGTAGATCTGGCTCACTCGCTGACCCTGCGCAGCAGTCGGGTCGTATGAATACTGCACATTCTTGGAGAAGCCGAGCGTGAGAACCGGGCGCTCCGCGCTCTCTCCTTTCCATTGTTCCTCGATGAGCCCCTTGAGTTGCGCCCCGGTGATATCGACGACACCCATTGTGTTACCGAAAGGCTGGACAGCATAGGCCTCCGCAAAAGTGAGTTCGCCTTCTGCAAGGTCAGCGCGTACGCCACCGGCATTCATCACGCCAATCTGGGCATTTAGCGAGGAAGACTTATTTACTCCATAGAGCGCGGCGTCTGCCAACAGAGAGTTCAGAGAACTTTCCGTGCCGCGATTCGATCCGGAGTCAGCGCCTTCATTGCGGCCACGGAAGAAATCATTGGCCACCGTCGTGACGACCTGCTGCCCTTCCTTCTCCGATGCATCGCGGGCAGCATTGACGATTTTCTCCACGTCTGCGTCGGGCGTTGCACCGCAGACCTCCCACACGTCTTGCGCGGTGGTGTTGGTTACATCGACGGAAACAACCTTCTTCTTGGCCTTGTCATAAACCACGTCAATATCTGCCAGCAGAGTGCCGTAGGAAGCGGGTTGCACGAGCGCTGGCTGTCCAAGTTCGGAGCGGGTCTCGTGGGTGTGGCCAGCGATGACCGCATCCACGGCGTCTGCGTCGAATTCCGATGCCTTGTTACCCTCGTGCGTCAACAGGATCACAACATCGGCTTCCCCAGATTCTTTCAGCCGTTGAGCCTCGGTGTTTGCAGCCGCCGCTGGATCCTTAAACGTCAAACCTTGAATACCATCGGGTGATACGAGCGTTGGCACCTCCTCGGTGACCACTCCGACATAACCAATCTTGACTCCGTCTTTTTCCATCACCTTCGATGGCGCGAACTCCGCACCTTCGATGTTTGCGCCAAGGTAAGGGAATTAAGCCTCGCCAGTTCCATCGATGGATACTCGCCCGGAGAGGTCATCGAACCCCTGGTCAAACTCGTGATTACCGACGGCGGAGACTTCTAGACCCATTGAGTTCAACGCATCCAAAGTGGGCTTATCTCGCAAAATAGAGGAGATGAACGGGGAGCCACCGATGTTATCGCCGGCCGAGACAAGAGAAGTGTTGGGGTTTGCCTCCCGCTCTTTATCCACGTAACACGCCAACGCGGCGGCACCCATTTCTGTTGCTTGTCCGTCCTCGACTACTTCTTCGATGTGCCCGTGGAAATCGGTAATGCCCAGGATGTTGAGCGATACCTGATCAGATTCCGCGGCTTGGGCCGCTGAGCTACCAGAAAAAACGAGGGACGGGATAATAGCTAAGGAGATAGCTGTTGCTCGAAGGCGTGCGGTGCGATCCACGGCGGGCTCCTTGATCTCAAAGGTGAAACGTCCCAGTTATGGAAGCAGAAAACGCCCGCCCCGGCTGGGCGGGCGAAATTCACACCTTGGGTTTTACCCGTGGATAGCCGAATATTCTTGTTGCGTTAACTTTTTGTACTAGCTGTGGTTTCCTAGGCAGCCCCGGATATGGGTAACGACATCATTGAGTGCGACCTCTTGCTGGTCGTGATCCTTGAGATCCTTCACAGCCACGGAACCGGTCTCCAACTCGGACTCTCCCAGGACAAGCGCGAAGAGCGCACCTGCTCGATCGGCGCCCTTCATCGCGCCTTTGAGGCCGCGGTCGCCGTAGCTCATGTCTGCGCTGATGCCAGCAGCACGCAGATGGTCGACGATGCGCACCATTTCCCGCTTCGCCTCGGCTCCGAGTGGCACGCCGTAGACATCCACGCGTCGCCCTGAGGAAGCCTTCTTTCCTTCTGCTTCCAGAGCCAGAAGAGTGCGGTCCACCCCGAGGCCGAAGCCGATGCCACTTAAGTCTTGGCCACCCAGTTGGGCCATCAACCCGTCGTAACGGCCACCACCGCCGATACCGGACTGCGCGCCGAGGCCATCGTGAACAAACTCGAAGCAAGTCTTGGTGTAATAGTCCAAACCGCGCACCATGCGAGGATTAATCGTGTACGCGATGCCCAGATCATCCAACAGGCCTGTCACGCTTTCGAAATGTGCTCGAGATTCCGCAGACAAGTGATCGAGCATCAGCGGTGCTTCTGCGAGCATCTCCTGCATCTCCGGGCGCTTATCATCCAGCACGCGCAGCGGATTGATCTCCGCACGCCGTTGCGTTTCCTCATCCAGCGGTAGACCGCGCAAGAATGTCTGAAGTTTCTCGCGATAAGCCGGGCGATCGGAACCATCGCCAAGGCTGGTGAGTTCAAGGCGATAACCAGCCAAGCCTACGGAGCGGAAGCAGCGATCAGCCAGGGCAATGATCTCTGCGTCGAGCGCCGGATCATCCACACCAATTGCCTCAACACCGACTTGCTGCAGCTGACGGTAACGGCCGGCCTGTGGGCGCTCGTAACGGAAAAACGGGCCGTTGTAGACGAGCTTTACTGGAAGCTGGCCACGGTCGAGGTTGTGCTGGATGACGGCCCGCATCACGCCCGCGGTACCCTCGGGTCGCAATGTCACCGAACGCTCACCGCGATCGGCGAAAGTGTACATCTCCTTGCTCACCACGTCGGTGGATTCGCCAACCCCGCGAGCGAAGAGGGAAGTTTCCTCGAAGATAGGCAATTCAATGTGCTCGTATCCCGCCTCATGTGCTGTGCGAGTGAAGCGCTCTTTCACGGCGCGAAACTCAGCGGATGCGGGTGGCACGTAATCCGGCACTCCCTTAGGTGCCTGCAATGCCTTGAACTTCTTCTTCGATGCCTTATCAGTCACGTCTACATACTTTAGCCAATGCTGAGACAGCCTAGACCACGGAGTGGAGGAACGGGTTGGTCCTTTTCTCCTCACCGACCGTCGTCTGTGGTCCATGTCCACTGAGAACGACGTCACTATCGGCGAATTCATGGACGAGCTTCTTCAGGGATAACAGCATGTCCTCCGGAGAGGAACCCGGCAGGTCTGTGCGCCCTACTCCACCCCGGAAAAGAACATCTCCTCCGATGATGAGCCCCGGTGTGCGGAACATGACTGAACCTGGAGAGTGGCCTGGCATGTGGTGGATCTCCCAGACGACTCCTCCCATCTCAATGCTCTCCCCCAATTCTCGAATGTCACTTGGGGTACGCATCGACGCGACGTCGAACAATTCAGCAAAGTTAGAGAGCCCAGACCAGTCTGCATTGAGCATCTCACGGTCGGCAGGATGTACGAACACAGGGACGTCGAACTCCGCGGCATCACGGATGTGATCAATGTGCCCGTGCGTGAGAACGACGGATTCAACATGAAAATTGTGCTGCTCAGCCAATTGCGTGACCGCCGCGTAGGCACCCATTCCTGGGTCAATTACGACTGCGGACGCCGATGTATCCCTATCGCCCCGGGACTGGTCAACAAGGACATAGCAATTGGTTTCCAGTGGACCGGCCACGAAACCGACCAGTCCAGTAGTCTCCGGCAAAGGGTTCCGTTGAGCCTGTTTGTCTTGTGTCATGGCACCCTAGCCTAGTGAAAGTGCGCTCGAGGATGCGGGGCGGTGCCGACTCACTCGTCTTTCATAGGGCATAATGTTCACGATCGACACCGGATCCCGAGAAAGGTCGTATCCCAACGTGAGTGACACGAATAAGACCATGCCGAATAAGGATCGCCGCGACGCTGCATTGAATAACCTGCAGCGAAGCATCAAGAGCCGCGACCGAAAAGCGAAAGTCGCGCCGCTGGGCGTCATCTTCGCGACACTGGCTGTCCTCGTGGTCTTCGTGGGCGGCATCTGGTACGCCACCACCTACACCCCTGATGCCGACGACACCGATACCACCGCCCAGGACGCCCCTGAGATGGAAAACGCAGCCCTACCTTCAGGGCCCCTCCAGCCTTATGGGGACACGATTTCCTGTGAATACACCACGTCCGGAGATGCTTCCAAGGAGGTCGAGCCACCGGCCAACGGCGAGGTGGCAACCTCCGGTACCGTTCGCATTGAGTTGGCCACCAACAAGGGAAGCATTCCACTCGAGCTCGATCGTGGCACCTCACCCTGCACCGTCAATTCCTTCGAACACCTTGCGGATTCCAAGTACTTCAATGACACCATCTGCCACCGCCAGGTAAAGTCCGAGGACATGGGCATCCTTCAGTGCGGTGATCCAACAGGCACGGGCACCGGTGGCCCTGGCTACTCCTTCGCTGATGAGTTCCCATCAAACGGCGTTGAGGCTGATCAAGCTCAAAACCCGCTGACTTACCCGCGAGGCACCCTCGCAATGGCGAACTCCGGCCCGAACACGAACGGCTCCCAGTTCTTCCTCGTGATTAACGACACCACGCTCCCACCGTCCTACAACGTCTTCGGCACGATCACCGAGGATGGTCTGAAGACGCTCGACAAGATCCAAGAGAAGGATCCGAACGGCGAGAAGCCCGCTGAGGAAATTAAGATCGAGAAGGCAACCGTAGAGTCCTAGCTCTGGATAATGCCGTCCCCGCCGCAAAGGCAACAGCGCAACCCACGCGCTACACAAGAAGCAAGGGTCCCGAACGCACAGAGCGTTCGGGACCCTTGCTTCCGCGGGAGGAATTTAGCCCCCGGTTGTCACGCGGTAGACATCGTAGACACCTTCCACGTTGCGCAATTGATTCATCAAGTAGCCCAATTGCTTTGTATCGGAGACTTCGAAGGTAAATCGAATCATCGCCACCCGATCATCCGCCGTATGAGAACTCGTGGCGGTAATGGGCACCTTCTGGTCAGAGACTACGCGGGTGACTTCGGAGAGAAGTCCGTTTCTGTCCAGACCTTCGATCTGGATGGTCACCATAAACACTGCATTATGGAACGAGCTTGCCCAACTGACTTCGATAATTCGTTCGGGTTCAGAGTGCAATTTTTCGGCGTTCGTACAGTCAGTTCGGTGCACCGAAATCCCGCCGCCTTTAGTCACGAAACCGAAGATGCGATCGCCGGGAACCGGAGTGCAGCACTTCGCCAACTTCGCTGAGAAATCCGCTTGTCCCTGGACCAAAATGCCAGATCCGTCTCCGCGACCCTCTTGGGGCGTATTTGCGATTCTGGAGGAGGCAGCAGTGCGTGGCAGGATGACCTCGTCGGCATCCTCGTCAGTTCCATACGCCTCCACAAGCATCTTCATCACATGCTCTGCGGAAATCTCATTGCGTCCGATGGAGGCGTACAGTGCGTCGACATCGGGTTTGCGAAGTTCAGTAGCAATGAATCGCAGTGCCTCTGGGGTGAACAGGTGGTGGACGGAATGGCCACCACGCTGGACTTCTGAGGCGAGGAGGTCTCGGCCCTTGTCTGCCGCCTCCTCCCGCCGTTCTTTGGCGAACCACTGGCGGATCTTGGACTTTGCACGTGGAGAGACCACGAAGGTCGTCCAGTCCTTGGACGGGCCAGCGTGCTGGTCCTTCGAGGTGAAGATCTCGATCTTATCGCCGGTTTTCAGAGGAGATTCGAGGGCAACGAGCTTGCCGTTGACCTTTGCTCCAATGCACCTATGCCCCACCTCGGTATGGACTGCATAAGCGAAATCCACTGGCGTCGAATCCGTCGGCAGAGTTACCGCATCGCCCTTGGGCGTGAAGACGAAGATCTGATTCGTCGACAGGTCGTAGCGGAGGTTGTCAAGGAACTCGTTCGGATCGGCGGCTTCCTTCTGCCAGTCGAGCAGTTGGCGCATCCACGCCATCTGGTCAACCTCGTTTTTATCGCCGGAATGAGTACCTCGAGTTTCCTTGTAACGCCAATGAGCCGCGATACCGAACTCCGCGTTGTTGTGCATTTCATGCGTGCGAATCTGCACCTCTAGCGGTTTCGTATCGGGTCCGATCACGGTTGTGTGCAGTGATTGGTACACCCCAAATCGCGGCGAAGAAATGTAATCCTTAAAGCGCCCCGGCATGGGCTGATACAAGGTGTGAATCGCGCCCACGGCGGCGTAGCAGTCCCGCACCGTGTCAACGAGAATGCGGATGCCGACAAGGTCAAAAATCTCGTCAAACTCGTGACCGCGGTTGATCATCTTCTGGTAAATCGACCAGTAGTGCTTCGGCCTACCCACAACTTCGGCGACCAGCCCCAACTTGTGCATCGATTGTTCGATCTCGGACTTCACCCGTGCGAGATACTGATCGCGCTTCGGAGCCCGATCAGCGACCAAGCGAACGATCTCGTCGTACTTTTTCGGGTACAGAATGGCGAAAGAGAGATCTTCAAGTTCCCACTTCACTGTCGCCATGCCCAGCCTGTGAGCAAGCGGGGCGATCACTTCCAAAGTTTGACGAGCCTTCTTGGCTTGCTTTTCCGGAGGGAGAAAACGCATTGTGCGCATGTTGTGCAGGCGGTCGGCCACCTTAATCACCAACACTCGAGGATCGTGAGCCATTGCCACAATCATCTTGCGGATCGTCTCTGCCTCAGCGGCCGAACCAAGTGCCACCTTATCCAGCTTTGTCACGCCATCGACAAGACGTGCGACCTCCTCGCCGAAGTCCCGGGTGAGATCGTCGAGGGAGTAGTCGGTATCCTCCACGGTGTCGTGCAGCAACGCCGCCGCCAGGGTGGTCGTGTCCATGCCGATTTCCGCGGCAATTGTCGCCACCGCCAATGGATGGGTGATATAAGGCTCACCCGATTTGCGGAATACGCCTTCGTGCAGCCGCTCCGCTGTCTCATACGCCCGATTGAGGACTTCTACCTCCGCACGCGGATGGTAACGGCGATGTACCGTGAGCAACGGTCCGAGCACCGGGTTGATCTTCGCTCGGCCGGACCCTGTGAGGCTGCGCGCTATGCGGGCTGCCATCCACAACGAGCTCTTTTCATTACTCATGTTCAGGCCGTTTCATCGGGAGTGCGTTTGCGGTCGTTGTCCATTCCGCAACGTTCGCCAGAAGAGACGATGTAAAGCGGCAAATCGCTGAGACGATCCCGACCCTTGAGTACCTCAACTTCGAGCACAACTGCGAGCCCGCAAACTGTCGCGCCTGCGCGCTCAAGGAGTTTACGGGATGCTTCCAAGGTGCCACCGGTTGCTAGCACATCATCGATCAGCAGAATGCGCTTGCCTGCCAACGGAATTCCTTCCGCCGGAATCTCCAACGCGGCTGAGCCGTACTCCAGGTCGTATTCCTCACGGTAGACCGGTGGTGGCAATTTACCCCCTTTACGTACCGCGAGGATGCCGAGGCCCAATTCGTAGGCCACCGCACTGCCGAGCAGGAAACCACGAGCGTCGAGCCCTCCAATCAGATCGGCACCCAGTTCGCGGCAGTTATCCGCAAGGTCGCGCACCACAGCACGAAAACTATCTGGGTCGGCCAACGCTGGGGTGAGGTCTTCGAAAACAATGTCCTCTGAGGGAAAGCCTGGGACGATGCGTGTCAACCGCGCGAGCGCCTCTGCTGCTGGACGCTGAGCAGGACTAGGAGATCCTCCTGCTTGTGGGGTTGTCGTCGAAATGCTTGTGCTCACGGTTTCTTCTCGGGCCTCTCTCGTCGTCAACGGAGAATAAACGTCGTTTACCTCTGTGGATGATTTCCTACTGTAGTGCGTTAGACCGCGTCAGGGTTATCCGCGGGTAAAGAGGAGGTGTCGACGGGCTTGTTTACCGGTTCGGGCATCTCCCGCCAGCGATCCATGTTCCAGCTCAGCCCGGCGTCGCCAGCGTTGTCGCTCACGTTCGCCACGTGCGCTTCGACCGCGGTCATGCGGGGTTCCGACGTCAGGGAGATGGTCATCATTTCGGACTGCAACGCCAATTCCACCTTGCGCACTGCGCCCACGCTGGAAAGACCATTGGCATTCGTCACGGAGTTACGCCCAAACGACGGGCGAGTATCCAACAAGACGTCGTAGTCAGCCCCGAATACGCCATAGTCATCCGCCTTCAGCGGCACTGGTTCGACGGTCACGCCAGCCTGGGCGCAGCTTTCCCGAATCCCATCCACGAGCACCTTGTACCGCGGCACGTCTTCCAGATAGCCAATGCGTACGGTCGTCCCATTGAGCCACTGTTGCGCGAATTCTTTATCTACGCGCATATTCCACCGGGACGTACGCTCCAACTGTTGGGCCAAGGGGTGCCTGGTCGGCAACATGCGCAGGCCAGTAGGCGTAATCTGCGTTTCCATCTCGCGTTCGATCTTCTTCACGATCATCTCGCGATCAATGCACGCGTTGAACGCCTTCCGCATATCCGGCAGGGCGAAAAGTCCATTGGAATCCAGGCGCAATGTATCGACGCGCCCGGACTCGTGCTCCTCGACCATGAAGTCCGGCTCCTGAATGCCCATCGCGGAAGGATCTTCGGAGGCATTAAGGTCTGCAACCGCCAAGGATCCCTTCTCTACGATTTCCTTGATGTTCGCGGTATTCGGCCACAACACGACCTCCGGCTGCAGTGGCTTATCGCCTGCATAGTTTGGATTCGGCGCGAGTGTCAGCTGTCCCTTGTCTCCGCGGGAGGCTACCTTGTACGGACCGTGTGTGGGGACGGTCGCCGGGTCATTCTTGTCCACGGTGAAAGTCTCTTGCCACGCTTGGCCGAGCGCGGCAAGGGAATTCTCATCATAATTGCGGATCACATCGACAACACCGTCCACGCCAGCTTTATCTGACACTACATGGCTGGGAAGCACGGTTCCGGGGGTGAAAAGTTCACGGAAGCGTGCCCCGAAACCTTCGTTGAAGTTCACGGTGAAAGTCTTCGCTCCCGCTTCACAATCGATCGACGACACCTGTGAGAACAGAGGCATATCAGCGCCGAAGAGATCCGGCCGGGTGGAGGCCGTCTGCGTCAAGAGGAAGTCATCGCATACCACCGGAGCGCCATCGGAGTATTTGGCCTGTGGGTTGATCTCGTACTTGACGACCTTGGCATCGCGAGGTTCCGGAGTGGCTGTCACGAGATCCGGGTTCGGCAACAGCTGTCCATCCGGTCCGGCGAGGAAAGCGCCGGGGTAAAGACGCGCGGCGACCTTTTCCGCATCCGTCGCCACCCCGATCCCCGTACCGGCGTTCATCGTGACGATAGGTCGCGGTAGCACATAGCCGAATTTCTCCGCTTCTACCTCTTCCCTCGCGTCCTCGCTGGAACAGGCAACTAGTGCGCTAGCAAGTACTGCAGATCCCGTAACTCCAGCTGCGACCTGCCGCATACGCCGGTGAATCCCAATCATGATGTTGTTGTCTTTCGTCTGCCGTTTATCTGCTCGGGTTAGGAAGCGGCCTACATGCCTGGGCGCCAGGATCGACTGCTGTCTTCCCCCACACCTGGTAGATAAGCATTCGGGCTGCTGACCTTGCGGCCCTTTTCCTTAGCGGTGTTCTCATCGACGACGGCAGAGCTTTCCTCAGCGGGCTGTGCATCCATTCCTTGAGCGTTGGCGCTAACGGCTTCCGGCTCAGATACTGCTTCGCGAGCTTTACGGACCCGTGCATCGTGCGCTCGGTATTTCTGGGAGCGGTTTTTGAATACCACGAGCAGCGGTGCTGCGAAGAAGATGGAACTGAAGGTACCGGCGATGACACCGATGAATTGAACGAGTGCAAGATCCTTCAAGGTTCCGACACCCATGATGCCAACAGCGACCACCAGCAGTGCGATGATTGGTACCGCCGAGAAGACAGTGGTGTTTATGGACCTCATAATGGTTTGGTTGACCGCAAGGTTGACCTGTTCCTCGAAGGTTGCACGTGTGGAATTGAACAGTCCTGCGGTGTTTTCCTTCACCTTGTCGAAAACAACCACAGTGTCGTAGAGGGAGAAGGAAAGAATCGTCAACAAACCGATCACGGTAGCCGGTGATACCTCGAATCCGACCAACGAGTAGATGCCTGCAACGACCGTCAGGTCGATCAGGAGGCAGATGATGGCTGCGAATGCCATGTCCCGTTCAAGTCGAATCGTGATGTACAGGAACACCACGAGCAGGAAGACACCGAGGGCGAGCAACATGCGTTCAGTGATCGACGATCCCCAGGATTCGGACACCGTAGAGTCATTCACCGCGGCCTCTGACACTTCTCCATTGGCGTCGGTTGGTTTGAACTCATCGAACAGGGCGCTGCGCGCCTCGCGAATTTGTTCCTCCCCGAGCCGTTCCGATGTCACCTCAATTTGCCGAGCCTCGCCGGAGCCGACGATCTGTGTGGATTGAGGAGCTACTCCCGTTGCATCTTCAAACACTCGGGAGACCGAGGTCTCATCGGCGCCATTCGTCGGTGGCATGGAGATTCTGGTGCCGCCTTCAAAATCGATGCCCAAGGTGAAGCCACGCAGAAGAATAGACCCGAGGCAGATGGTCAGCAGCGCAATGAGGACCGCGAACCAACGCTTACGGTTCTGGACGATGCGGAAACCGCCCTCGCCGTTGTACATCTTTTCGAGGAAGCCAGGTTCCTTCATAGGGCGATCAGTTACCGAGCGGGAGGATTGTTTATCGGTTTCGATGGAGCTCATTACTTCTCATCCTTCCCTTGGGTGTCAGGGAGTTCTTCGGGGTCGCCCTCCTGAGCGTGCTCTGGCTCATTTTTGGCCACAGCAGCTGCGGAGACTTTGTCCTCAGCCGGGTTTTCTTGCACTTCGTGCTCAGATTCCTGCAGACGATGGCGCTCTGCCGCGCGGAATGCGGAGCTTAGACCATTGACCTTCGTGCTGTGGAAGAACTGGCGTCGTGAAAGAAGAATGACCAGTGGTGCGGTAATGAGGAAAGCAACTAGGACGTCGAAGACGGTCGTAAGCCCCAGCGTAAACGCAAAGCCCTTCACCTCGCCCACTGCAAGGAAGTAGAGAATAACTGCGGCGAACAGGGATACAAAGTTACCCGTAATGATCGTGGAACGAGCACGCTTCCATGCACGCGGAACAGCCGAACGGAAGGACGCCCCTTGGTGAATTTCATCCTTAATGCGTTCGAAGTAGATCACGAAGGAGTCTGCGGTTGTGCCCAGGCCAATAATGAGGCCTGCAATTCCGGCCAAGTCAAGGCTGTAGCCAATCCACCGACCAAGCAGCACGATAGAGCCGTAGACCAAAGCGAAGGACGCGACCAGGGAGAGCATGGCAATGAAGCCCAGGCCACGGTAGTAGAACAGTGCCCACAGTGCGACGAGGCCAAGGCCGATCACGCCTGCCAAGATGCCGGCTTCCAAAGATGCGGCGCCGAGGGTCGGCGAAATGCGGGTAGTCGTACCACCAGGCTCACCATTCTGGCCGACGAAACTCAAAGGCAGTGCACCATAGCGCAGGTTATTCGCGAGCTCAGATGCTTCCTGCTCTGTGAAATCGCCCGTGATTTGTGAGATCTCACCAGGAGGGGTGGGGTTAACAATCTGCGGTGCAGAAATCACCGCGGAGTCCAGTGTGATCGCCACCTGCTTCTGCAATTGCTGCTGACCCAGTTCGTACCAGGTCTCACCGCCTGGAGTTTCAGCGCCAGTCTTGAAGCGGAAGGTGATCGCCATCTGCGCAGATTGCGGATCATAACCACCAGTGATGGTAGAGCCGGTGTCGATCATGGAGCCATCGAGGCGCTTTCCCTTGACTTCATCAGTCTCGCCCTTGAGCAGCGGTGCTGGCTCCAGCACCATTGGTCCCTGTGCGGAGCATGCAACCAAAGGCTTCGCTGGGTCATCAGCTCCCGCCAAGACATCCTGCTTAGAACACGTCAGCAGACTTGCAGCTGCGTTCTGCAGATCGGGGTCATCGCTTTGACGGTCGGAGGCCATCACCTCAACCTGCTTGTCGCGCAGCTTTTGCTCCTCGACGGAGGTTGCTGGCTCCTTCGGAGCCTTGGCGGAGACCTTCAATTCCTTCGGTGGATTGTCGATCTGCATCTGCTCGAGCATCGGAACCACGGCCTTGAGCTTCCCATTCGCCTCATCTGGGGTGAGAATTCCCGCTTCCACCCAGCGATTCGCCATGTCCTTGACCGCGTCGGGGAATTTGGGAGTTGGGGCCTGCGGCTGACCAACGGCGCGGAATAGGAGTTGTGACGTGCGACCCAGGGTGCGTGCCTCCCCGGCGTCCTCACCTGGGACGGTAATCACCAGGTTGTCGCCATCCGTGACAACTTCGGCACCAGATACTCCCATACCATTCACACGATTTTCGAGAATGGTGCGTGCCTGTGTCAGTTGGTCGGAGGTAGGGCGTCCACCCTGCGGAACCAATGTCACGCGGGTACCACCCTGCAGATCAATGCCTAGCTTTGGCGTCGCGGTCTTATCACCAGTAAAGAATACGAGGCCGAAAACAGTGATGAGAATGAGGATAAACAGTGCCAAGGCTCTTTTTGGCCAGGTCACCGGTCCTCTTCTCGACTCGCGCTTACGCATAGTCGCCACGTTCATGAGCTCCTGTAGCAGTGGGAAACGAATACATGGTCAGTATTCGGCTAACGCAGTGATATTAGCGTCTCTTTGGAACTGACCAAATGCAAAACCCCGCAAGGTTCTCCATGAATACCTGCGGGATTGCTGTGTGCTGTTATTGATCGTCCTGCGGACGGTGGGTAGATTCGCCGGCGTTATCGGCGTCGAAGGAGGCAGGCGTGTCCTCCTGGGAATCTCGGGTCAGCTGCTCGGCCTGCTGTGAACCGGCGTCCACGCTGTCCACGAGCTCGAGGACGGCGTTCTTATCCCAGGTGGTGACGACACCAGCGGAAACCTCTAGGTCCACCGTGGCCTCGCCCACATGAGACACCCGGCCATGAAGACCGCAGGTCATCTTCACAACCATGCCCGGCTGGAGTTGCTCCTGAAAAGCCTTGATCTCCTTGAGACGCTGGCTCTGTTTGCGCATGGAAAACAGTGGGAGCGCGACGAACACGACGAGCAGAAGTATGAGAAGAATGGGTTCCATAAAAGCCAGTGTGCCACACAGACGAGTTCTCGCCGAACAGCGGCCTACAGGCCAGGTGCATCATCCGGCGGAATAAGACCGGCATGCCGCCATGCCTCAGCGGTGGCGACGCGGCCGCGTGGCGTTCGGGCAATCATTCCCGCTCGCACCAAATACGGCTCGCAAACCTCCTCCACAGTAGATGGCTCCTCCCCGACTGCCAGCGCCAAAGTATTAACGCCCACAGGTCCTCCACCATGCCCCTTAACCAAGGCATCAAGCACGGCACGGTCTAAGCGATCAAGCCCTTGCTCATCGACGTCGAACACAACGAGAGCTGCCTTAGCAACCTCGACATTGACGTGACCGTCGGCGTTCACATCGGCAAAATCGCGCACCCTTCGCAATAACCGATTGGCAATGCGTGGAGTGCCGCGAGAACGGCCAGCAATCTCGGCTGCCGCATCCCCGTCAATATCCACACCCAGGATGCCAGCCGCGCGGGTGACGACACGTGTGAGGTCCTCCGTATCGTAGAACTCCATTTGCGCCGTAAAGCCGAAGCGGTCGCGCAGGGGGCCGGTGAGCATGCCCGCGCGGGTGGTAGCTCCCACCAAAGTGAAAGGAGCTATTTCAATGGGAATCGAGGTTGCACCGGGCCCCTTGCCCACGATGACGTCGATACGGAAATCCTCCATCGCCATGTACAGCATTTCCTCAGCTGGCCTCGCCATCCGGTGAATCTCGTCGATAAAGAGGACATCCCCTTCCATGAGATTGGACAGCATTGCGGCTAGGTCTCCGGCACGTTCGAGGGCCGGTCCGGAGGTCATACGTAGCGATGTGCCCAACTCTTGAGCGATAATCATCGCCATCGTGGTCTTTCCCAACCCAGGAGGCCCAGCTAGCAGGACATGGTCCGGTGCCACCTGACGTGAACGTGCACCACCAAGCACAAGGTCCAATTGCGCTCGCACCTTCTTTTGCCCGATGAACTCATTGAGTGATTTCGGGCGCAGCGAAGTGTCCACATCGGAATCTCCTGGGACTTCATGGGGGTTCACGTCAGGATTCTGCCCAAAAGCACCGCGTGAGTTTTTCGCACTATTGGCTGCCGCCTGCACCTCTTCTGGAAGTGCAAATTCAGTCCGCTCGACGTCCTTATTGCTACTGCCTGTCACGGATTAACGCCCCTTATTCATCGACGCCAGGGAGGTGCGGAGCACCGCAGAGACGTTCTTTTCTTGGCTTCCTGGCCACTGCGCTAACACCGCATCCACTGCGCGCCTGGCGTCAGATTCACTGAAACCAAGACCGACCATGGCCTGAACCGCTTGGTCCTTCACCTGCTCCTCCGCAGGTTCCAGGCTCACCGCTGTAGTAGCGTTCACAGTGGCGTCGGCTTCGGGGACATCAGGAAGGTCGGAAACCTTTCCCTTGAGATCCACGGCCATCCGCTCGGCGAGGCGTTTGCCCACACCCGGTGCCTTCTGTAAGGCTTTGACGTCTCCCGCACGAACCGCCCTAGCCAAGTCCTGCGGGCTCAGCGTGCCAAGCACACCCAATGCTAAGCGGGCTCCGACACCCGAGACCGTCTGCAGCACCTGAAACGCCCGCTTTTGATCCGCATTGGAGAAAGCATAAAGAGTTTGAGCATCCTCCCGAACGATATGCGCGGTGAATACAAATATCTCCTCACCGCGAGAAAGCTGCGCCAGGGTAGCCGGCGTGGCTTGGCACTCGTAGCCCACACCTGCGCATTCGATGACAACACTGTCCAGGCTCTTGTCTATAACAAGCCCCCGCAAGGATGCGATCACAGTTTCCCTTTCACGAGTAGATTGAGCGGTGCACGCCAGCAGTGGCACACGGCCAAGGCTAGAGCGTCGGCGGCATCAGCGGGCTTCGGTGGTTCCGAGAGACCAAGGATGCGAGTGATCATATTGGTCATCTGCGACTTGTCCGCACGGCCATTGCCACTGATGGATTTCTTTACCTCACTGGGTGTGTACATGTGCACCTCAATACCCCGACGAGCAGCTGCCAGCATGAGTACGCCTGACGCATGGGCGGTATTCATTACGGTCGAAACATTAGAACGCTCGAAGACACGCTCAATAGCCACCACGTCAGGTTGGTAATCTTCCATCCATTCTTCGACAGCGTCGGACAAGCGCAGCAAGCGATGAGACACATCCTCATTCGCGGGGGTGCGCACCACTCCTACCGCAACTGGATACACCGCTCTGCCTTTGCCAGCCTGCACCACAGACAGACCACAACGAGTCAGGCCCGGATCGATGCCCATGACGCGCAAACCCGCAAGTGATTGGGGGCGCGCATCGTCAGAGGTGGGCGTGCGTAGATTCATCATAACGCTCGCAAATATAGCACACGTGTACGATTCTCTTGCCCCGCCACGCCGTAGCCCAGTTGAGCACTGACTCCACCACGAGCACCTGCTAGATTGTCGGTCATGACACCTAAGTCTCTGTACTCCACTGTCGCTGTGGGCGAAACGATCACGTGGGCACTGCTGCTCACAGGCATGGCTTTGAAATATTCCGGCACCACCGAGGCCTTCATGCCGACTGCCGGCGGTATCCATGGCTTTGTTTTCCTTTGCTTCTGCGTTTCCACCGTCGTCATTTGGGTGAACAACCAATGGCCTGCTGGACGCGGGGTGCTGGGGCTGGCGTCAGCCATCGTCCCCTTTGCCACGATCCCTTTCGAAAAGAGCGCGGAAAAAGCTGGTCTTCTGGACGCTCAGTGGCGTTTCCGCGAAGGTGACGATTCCCAGCCAGGGAATTTCCCAGAGAAGATTTTGGCCTTCGTCGTGCGCCAGCCTTTGCTTGCGTCCGTCATCGCTCTCGTGGCCGTCATCATCGTCTTCCTGATTTTGCTCAGCCTCGGGTCCCCGCTGGAGTGGTTTAAGTAACTCGTTTGCAGCACCAAACTCGAAAACCTCGGCTTCTCGTCTCCGAGAACCGAGGTTTATTTATGCTGGGAGGACTCAGCTCATGCAGAGCGGATGACCCCCAAAGTGCTTAGGACTCCAGCTCTGCGAAGACTTCATCCGAAACGTCCATGTTCGTGAAAACATTTTGCACGTCGTCGGACTCCTCCAAAACGTCAATCAAGTTAAACACGCGCTTGGCGGTGGAGGCGTCAGCTGGCACCTCAGTCGTCGGGCGGAAGTCAGGCTCCACGGAGTCATACTCGATCTCAGCTGCCTTCAGCGCATCGCGCACAGCGTTCAGATCCGATGGCTCGCACAGAATCTCAAACTTTTCCCCAAGGTCATTGACTTCCTCTGCGCCGGCGTCCAGCACGGCCATGAGGATATCGTCCTCATCGTGCCCAGCTTTGTCGAGGATTACGACCCCCTTGCGGTTGAACATGTAGGACACAGAGCCCGCGTCAGCCATGTTGCCACCGTTTTTATTCATTGCGGTGCGCACTTCGGTTGCCGCTCGATTTCGGTTGTCGGTCAGACACTCAATGAGCATTGCCACGCCATTGGGACCGTAGCCTTCGTACATGAGCGTCTCCCAATCGGCACCACCAGCTTCTTCGCCGGAGCCACGCTTGCGGGCACGCTCGATGTTGTCATTGGGGACGGAGGCCTTCTTGGCCTTTTTGATCATGTCATCGAGCGTTGGATTGGCTGCGGGATCGCCGCCACCAGTACGTGCTGCAACTTCGATGTTCTTGATCAGCTTGGCGAATTCCTTGCCGCGCTTCGCATCATTGGCTGCTTTCTTATGCTTAGTGGTTGCCCACTTGGAATGGCCTGCCATCGTCCTCTTTCGATCATGTCTATAGTCTTTAGTTTTCTCTGTCTGGCAATTGAGGTTACTACGGTTGACCGCGGATTCTCCTCTTTGCCCCGTCTGACCTTGCGACGTGGCTAACCGACGCCACCTTGCTCCTGGTCGCGAACCATTTCCACAAAATAGGAATGTACGCGATTATCACTCGTCAGCTCTGGGTGGAAGCTGGTGCCGAGCACATGTCCCTGACGCACCGCTACGACGGTGTCTCCCTGCTTCCCAGCAACCGTGCACAGCACGTCCACCCCCTCACCGAGGGCCTCAACCTGCGGCGCGCGGATGAACACCGCATCCACTGGTGTGTCGATGCCTTGGAATGGTAGGTGTGTTTCAAAGGAATCCACTTGACGACCGAAGGCATTGCGCCGGACAGTGACATCGAGGACGCCCAGAGAAACAGCATCCTCCCGCGTGTCCAACACGGTCCTGGCAAGTATGATCAACCCGGCACACGTGCCGAAGGCTGGCAAACCATCCTGGATAGCTGCTCGGAGGGGCTCCAGCAATCCACCAAGGCGGAGCAGCCGCGACATGGTTGTAGATTCGCCGCCCGGCAAAATGATCCCGTCAAGCCCTTCGAGATGTTCGGTGCGGCGAACCTGCACACCCTCCACTCCGAGGCTTTGCAGCATGCGCAAATGCTCAGTCACGCCACCCTGAACGGCTAGCACACCGATAGTGAGTTTGTCTGTCATGGACTGCTCAATTCTTTCTACTTCGTGCCTTTAGGTCTGTTCCTCATCCGAATCCTCAGAGTCTTCTCGCAGCGGGACGCTAGTCTTGCCAGGTAGCAAGTGTCGGGTCAGGCCCTCTTGAGTGACCATCGCGACGAGATCACCCTTCTGGTTAAAGATGCGCCCGTGTGTCAGAGCGCGACCGGCATGGGCTGATGGAGAGACCTGGTCATAAAGCAACCATTCATCGGCACGGAATGGACGCAGGAACCACATAGCGTGGTCGAGCGAGGCTTCCTGCACTTTTTCGTGACCATGGGGCACAAGCGCGGAAGACAGAAGAGTCATGTCGGACATGTATGCCAAGGTGCAGATGTGCAGCGTCTCATCGTCAGGCAATTGTGCTTTCGAGCGGAACCACACCACTTGCTGCGAAGGAGTGTACTTGTTGTGCTCGTACTGCTCCGGCGGCACGATGCGAATGTCCCACTCTTTCCACTCTCGCATGAGTGCCTTGCGCACCGTGCGGCTTTCGTCGACCTCGGCAGGGATGTCCTCGGGGTCCGGGACGGCGCGCATGATGTCGGAGTGCTCTGGCCCATCGTCGTTTCTCACGTGGAAGCTGGCCTGCATGACGAAGATTGCTTCGCCATCCTGAACCGCCTTGACGTGGCGGGAAACAAAGCTTCGACCATCACGGATGCGGTCGACGAGAAAGGTCGTCGGCTTATCCGGATTTCCCGGTGCGACGAAATAGCCGTGGATGGAGTGGACGCTATATTCAGGCCCCACTGTTCGCGTAGCTGCGACGAGTGTCTGCGCCGCGACCTGCCCGCCGAAAGTGCGACCTAACCGAGTCGGGATGACCTGTCCGCGATAAATGTCGCGGTCGATGCGTTCGAGATCCAAGACATCCAGAATGCGAGGCTGAGGCGTAGACATGGCGGTTACGAATTCCTTTTCTCGACGTGAGCCTTCTTGGCGTGGACTACATCTCTTCGTTGCTCGTGGCTTCCGCCCCTCGCCATCGCTCCACAGTGGAGCAATTGAGGGAGCGATAGGCGTGGGGCGAGCTGAGGCTAGCTGGATCTACCAACCACGTTCCGCCAAGCGGTGCGGCTGTGGAATATCATCCACATTGATGCCCACCATGGCCTCACCGAGGCCACGGGAGACATCGGCGATAGTTTTCGGATCGTCGTAGTTCTGGGTTGCCTGAACGATCGCCTTGGCACGCTTCTCGGGGTCGCCGGACTTGAAAATGCCGGAGCCCACGAACACGCCTTCAGCACCCATCTGCATCATCATCGCTGCATCAGCTGGGGTCGCAATACCGCCGGCAGTGAACAGGACAACTGGAAGCTTGCCGGTCTTAGCAACCTCGGCAACGAGCTCATAAGGAGCCTGCAATTCCTTAGCTGCCACGTACAGTTCGTCTTCCGCCATGGAGGTGAGTTTGTTCATCTCCGCGCGGATGGTTCGCATATGGGTCACAGCATTGGACACGTCACCAGTGCCAGCTTCTCCCTTGGAACGAATCATCGCCGCGCCTTCGTTGATGCGGCGCAGGGCTTCACCCAAGTTGGTTGCACCGCACACGAATGGGACGGTGAAATCGTGCTTATCGATGTGGTTCTTATAATCCGCAGGGGTGAGCACCTCGGACTCGTCGATGAAGTCCACACCGAGGGACTGCAGCACCTGGGCCTCGACAAAGTGCCCGATGCGCGCCTTTGCCATGACAGGGATCGACACGGCGTTGATGATGCCTTCGATCATGTCTGGATCGGACATGCGGGACACGCCACCCTGGGCGCGAATATCGGCTGGCACTCGCTCGAGAGCCATGACGGCGGTGGCGCCGGCGTCCTCAGCGATTTTGGCCTGCTCGGGGGTCACGACGTCCATGATGACGCCGCCCTTGAGCATGTCAGCCAAGCCGCGCTTCACGCGCCCGGTGCCGGTGTTGCCAACAGTGTCTGCATTATTCACAGAGGTCACAGCGTGTATTCCTTCGTCTACGGGATGTGGCTTATCACACTGTACCCCCACGAGAGAGGTGTGTCTCCGTTAGCCCCCAGTAGAAAGCGCTTCGTAGTACTCCGGCAACGGCGCACTTCCAGAAAGACGCAGCAGGCGAACCTCGAAGCGACGACGTACCGCCCGTGTATCAGCGACCGCATCATTGTAGAAACGAGCGGCGATATCCACCCTCGTTGACGCCTCAACGAACGCCGGATTCGCGAAGATCTCCGCGGGCAACTTCGCTAGTAAAGCATTCTCCGCATCGGAGCGATGTCCCATATCAGTCGCCTTCAGTGGGACCAGTTCCGCGCTGGTCACCTGTTTCCTCAATTCGGGTTGCAAAGCTTTGATCACGTGCCCGCGGGCAGCAAGCGCCCCCTCGAGGCTGAGGCGCGCCGAGTCAGTACGAATATGAAGCCGATTGAGTCGGTTTGCCATGCCGCTTGCCCAGAGACCAATCATGAGAACGACTATTGCGACGATGATAGAGGCAAGCACCCATGCGTTGAGGGTCATCACGACAGCGTCACCTTCCGTCCTTGGCTCACCACGGCCTCATATACCTTTTCCACTTGGCTGGTCACTGTCTCCCAGTCGAAAGTGCTTGCTCGTACGGAGCCGCGGTGTGCGATCTCATGGCGTCGTCGTTCATTCTGCAACAGTTCCACAGCTGCTCGGGTGAGGTCGCCAGAATCGCCATTACGGAACAAGGCTGCGCTACGCCCGTCTTCGCCCACAGCACAAAACGCAGGAATATCGCTGGCCAGCACAGCGGCGCCTGCCGCCATTCCTTCGACAAGCACGATGCCGAAACTCTCGCCTCCGGTATTCGGCGCGATATAAATGTCCGAAGCGCTCAAGGCAGCTGCCTTGTCGTCTTCGGACACGGGGCCGAGAATGCGGACGGTAGCATCCGAAGAGCCTCGCCCCTCAATGCTGGATAGACCAGCCTTGCGGAGTCGATCGACAAGCGCGGAAACTTCCCCCCGACCGGCAATGACGAGTTCCACATTGGGAACCGCAGCGACTATAGCCGGCATGGCAGCCAGAAGCACCTGAAGCCCCTTGCGCGGTTCATCGAAACGACCGAGAAACATGATGCGCGGCCGTTGCGAATCTAAGCACTCCAGAGGGTTTGCCTCACGGTATAGTCTCGTCTCCACACCATTGGGGATCAGCACAGGATCACCAGCGAGGTTTTCGACCTGCCACCGGCGGGCTTCCTCACTCACGGCAATTCCACCTTGGATGCGTTCGAGAAAAGGACGCAAGAAAGGTAGTGAGAGCTTCAGCAACTTCGATTCACTAGCCGACGCATGGTACGTAGCCACAACCGGCCCCTGAACCTGCGCCAGAGACAACATGGAATAGCTCGGGGAATTTGGCTCGTGGATATGCAGAACGTCGAAGCCATGGCGCGCTACCCAGCGCCGGATGTGACGAACGGTTTTCGGGCCGAAGCTCAAACGTGCCACAGAACCGTTATAGCGAATAGGAATACTGGAACCGCCCAGCTCTACGAAGTCTGGCACCTTGGAGTTGTCTGTTCCTGGACCAATAAGACTCACATCGTGACCTCGACGGCGAAGTTCCGCACAGAGATCGATCGCATGACTCTGAACGCCGCCGGGCTCATCGAAAGAATATGGACAGACCATCCCAATAGACAGGCGCCTTGGAGCCACCTGGTTTCCAGCCTGCATCTATCCCTCGTCCTCTTGATTCTGTCGTTGGCGCTGTCCCCTTACGAGCTCGAGTTCGTTGGAACTGACGCCCATGCGCTGCAGCCGTGACGCAGAGAGGTCGGAGAACCACAACGGCTGTAACATATGCCAATCCTCCGGATGGTCGGCAATGTGCCGTTCAAACCACGATGCCTGCTCTTGGACGATATCCTGAACGTCTCGCCCCTGGGTGCGAATGCGATCGGAGGCACGGAAATGCCAGGTATCCTGCCCATTCTCGTGCCCAAAAAACATGTCCACAACATACAACGGGGAGCCGGTGCGCTTGGCCAACACCGCGGCACCCACCGGCATGGAGCACCGCTCGCCGAAGAAATCAACGTGCACGCCCGTGCCACTCATGTCACGTTCCCCCAGGAGGCACACCACTCCCTTTCTTCGAAGCCGCCGTTCCAGCGCTTCCATCGGTGGACGATCGGAACCGGTCAGGGCAATGACATCAAAGCCCAGCTTCCGGCGATAATCAACGAAGGCGTTGAAGAGAGATTCGGGTTTCAACCGTTCCGCCACCGTAGTGAACTCACCGTAATTCTCCACCAACCACATACCGGCCATGTCCCAATTGGCCGAGTGGGGTAACACTACGATGACCCCGTTGCCCTCCGCTAAAGCACTATCGAGTTTGGGGCGGATATCAGCGGACATTCCAGCTTCGATGCGCTCAGCAAGTTCCGGTCCAGCCATAGTCGGCAGTTGGAAAGCCTCCCGCCAATAACGCATGTAGCTGCGCATGGAATTCCGAACAAGATCGTCCGTCACATTGGCTTCCCCAACGACGCGCGCGAGGTTGCGGCGAAGTTGCTGTGGGCCCTTCCCTTTCTTCGACGCCACATCGGCTCCGAGATTGAACAGGTGCGTAGCAACAGAAAGTGGGAGCTTGCTCGTGAGCGCCCACCCGGCCCGGTAGGCCCAAGCAGAGAGTTGTTCAGATACGGTCATGATCTAGCGGTGGTCCTCCACTGTTTGATCGTCGGAGTTCATCTGGTTGGGAGAGGAAAACTCACGGGCACCAGTTGGAGCTTCGATCCTTTCAGCGGCTGCATCAGACTTGCCGACTATCACCAGTCGCTCAATAACAGTATAGATAGAGCCTGCGCACAACACCCACAGGCCTCCGGCGAGGACATAAGGCACGCCAAGGCCGTCGAGACCGAGGCTGAGCAATCCAATAATCAGCCTCTCGGGCCGTTCGATGAGTCCACCGATCACTTTGATACCACTGGCCTCAGCGCGAGCCTTGACGTAACTGGTCACTTGGCTGGAGACCAAAATCACGAGGCACAGTGCCATGAGCACCTCATTCGGCTCCTCCTTGATGGCAAACCAGAAGGCCAAGGCACCAAAGATTGCGCCGTCCGTCAGGCGGTCGCAGGTAGCATCCAGCGTCGCACCAAATTTCGTCCCGCCACCGCGCATTCGCGCCATGGTGCCGTCGACCATATCAGTGGCAACAGTCAGTCCGATTAGCGCTGCGGCCGCGAAGTGGTGGTTGGTGGGGATCAGCCAGAGCGCGAAGCCAATCGCAAGAATCGTTCCGGTGAGGGTCACCATGTTCGGCGTGATACCGAGCTTGCAGAGGCCGCGGGCAATTGGTTCGATAACGACCGCAGCGGGTTTACGCCCGTGCACACTCAACATGTCTTTAACTCACCTCTCGCCATGCATCAGCTAACAGCCTTCTGGTCTCACGCAACGTCTGTGGCAGAACCTTTGTCCCCGCTATCACCGTCATGAAATTAGCATCTCCCGACCATCGTGGCACGACGTGCTGATGCAGGTGATCGGACACGCTTCCGCCCGAGGCCCGTCCCAGATTGAGACCGACATTGATGGCGTTCGGGTTCGATACGCGGCGTACAGCCCGGATCGCGGTTTTTGTGAAGCTTGCTAGCTCAGCAGTCTCCTCATCCGTCAGTTCCGTGTAGTCAGCCACTTTGCGGTAAGGCACTACGAGCATATGCCCAGGGTTGTAGGGAAAGAGATTGAGCACACAATAGACGGTACGCCCGCGGGCAACAATCAGCCCCTCTTCATCGGATTTCTCCGGGATACTCAGAAAGGGGTCGTCATCCTTTTCCGTCGTAGTAAGGTATGCGGACCGGTACGGAGCCCACAGTCGCAGCAAGCCGTCTAGATTTTCCGGCGCTGATCCCACGCCATGATCTACGTACTGGTCCATAAATTCCTTACATCTTCCCTCTCTAAGAGAGCAGCTCTGACACTGGCTCCTTCGATGGTTGTTCATTGCGGCGCGAAGTGATCCACGAGTTAATCAGCTCCAGGGCCTTGTCCTGTGGAACTCCATTCACCTGCGTGCCGTCCAGGAAACGGAAGGATACCGCGCCAGCTTCGACGTCACGGCCACCGACGAGGACCATGAACGGCACACGTGCTTGGGTGTGGTTGCGGATCTTCTTCTGCATACGATCATCCGAGGTGTCAACCTCCGCGCGGATTCCCCGCTCGCGCAGCTTGCCAGCGAAGTTCTCCAGGTAGGCGTTGAAGTCATCGGCAACCGGGATGCCCACAACCTGGTGGGGGGCAAGCCAAGCCGGGAATGCGCCGGCGTAGTGCTCCAGCAGCACGCCAAAGAAACGCTCGATGGAGCCGAAGAGCGCACGGTGAATCATGATGGGACGCTGCTTAGAGCCGTCGGAGGACGTGTACTCCAGGTTGAAACGCTCCGGGAGGTTGAAGTCCAACTGCACAGTAGACATCTGCCAAGTACGCCCAATGGCATCACGTGCCTGGACTGAAATCTTCGGGCCGTAGAATGCTGCTCCGCCTGGATCGGGCACGAGCTCAAGACCCGACTTTTCGGCCACGCGCTGAAGGATTCTCGTGGAACGCTCCCAGATTTCGTCGGACCCGACAAACTTATTCTCGTCCTTGGTCGACAGCTCCAAGTAAAAATCGTCCAAGCCGTAGTCCTTGAGTAGGGAGATGATGAACTCCAGCACGGACGTCAGCTCCGTCTCCAACTGCTCCTCAGTGCAGTAAATGTGGGCGTCGTCCTGGGTGAAACCACGGGCACGGGTGAGACCGTGAATCACGCCAGACTTCTCGTAGCGATATACAGTTCCGAACTCGAACAGTCGCAGGGGAAGCTCACGGTATGAACGTCCACGAGAAGCGAAGATCAGATTGTGCATCGGACAGTTCATCGGCTTGGCATAGTAGTCCTGAGCCTGCTTGGTCACATTGCCATCCGCGTCAGTCTCGCCATCGAGCTGCATCGGAGGGAACATGCCATCCGCGTAGAAATCAAGGTGCCCTGACTTGGAGAACAGATCCCCCTTCGTGATGTGCGGGGTATTGACGAAGGAGTAGCCGGATGCGATGTGCCGCCGCCGAGAGTGCTCCTCCATTTCAAGGCGAACGATGCCACCATCCGGGTGGAAAACGGGGAAGCCAGAACCAATCTCATCCGGGAAGCTAAAGAGATCCATCTCCGCGCCAAGGCGACGATGATCGCGCTTTTCCGCTTCCTCCAGCATGGTTTTGTATTCGTCCAGAGCATCCTTAGACTCCCAGGCTGTACCGTAAATACGCTGCAAACCAGCCTTCGACTGGTCGCCACGCCAGTACGCAGCAGAAGAGCGAGTAATGGCGAAAGCCGGAATGTAGCGAGTGGTTGGTACGTGCGGACCGCGGCAAAGGTCATACCACTCCACCTCACCGGAGCGAGGATTGACATTGGAGTAACAGGTCAGCTCACCTGCACCAACCTCAGTCGCTTCCTCAGAATCCGGATCCACGTTGCCCTTATCCGCAATGAGTTCCGTCTTAAAAGGCTCGTTAACGTACTCTGCGAGGGCCTCGTCCTGATCAGCGTAGGCTTTACGTTCAAAGCGCTGGCCGGACTTAATGATCTTCTTCATCGACTTTTCGATCTTGTTCAGATCTTCCGGCGTGAATGGCTCAGCTACCTCAAAGTCGTAGTAGAAGCCGTTCTCGATGGCCGGGCCGATACCGAGCTTGGTACCAGGGAACTCCTTCTGCACAGCCTGTGCGAGTACGTGTGCAGCGGAGTGCCGAATGACCGCACGTCCTTCTTCAGTGTTTGAGGCTACGGCTGTGACCTCAGTATCGACCTCGGGAGTCCAGGAAAGGTCTCGAAGCTGTCCATCACTGTCTTTCACCACAACAATGGCCTGTGGACCCTTGTTTGGAAGCTCCAGTGGGCGCATAGCTGCACCCGCCGTTTCACCGGCGGGGACGGTGAAAGTCACCGGCGCCGCGGGGGCTGGTGCATTGTCCAAAGTCGAATCTGGGGTGCTCATGTGAGAGGTGCTCCTTCAAGCTCTTCGTGACGGTCACATACCGGGTGACAGTCCTCAACTTGAAAGAGTCTACCCCTCGAGGATGGTTTGTCCCCAGTAGCTCCCCTCTTGTGTCCCAGGAGGGCACCAGAACAGCGCAGAACCTACGTGAGTGATCCACTGATTGAGACGATCAGATTTTGCGAGGCGCTTCTGTAACGGGGTGAAGGCCTTGTCCGGATCGTTCTGGAAACAGATGAAAATGAGTCCGCTGCTACCTAAAGGAGTGATCTCTCCGTCCCAGTTGTAAGCGCGTCGACGCATGAATTTTCCCTCACCGGCCGAGATGCCTACGTGCGAGTTTGGATCGATCATCGGGAGGCCGGTGTCATCCGTGATGTTGAGATCGACCTCATCGAATTCTTCACGCTGCCCCAAGGGAGCGCCCTTGACAATGTCCCGGCCAAAGACAGTTTCACGGCTGGTGCGGTCTAGAGCCTCCCATCCAGGCATGTCGAAGACAATGCGCCGCACGACCATTGCCGAACCGCCTTGTTCATCCCAAATTGCCTGGTCGTATTCCTCTTCTGTTCGAGGAATTGCCGTTCCGTCCTTGAACCCAAGAAGGTTTCGGGGCGTCTCCCCTGTCGGTGCATCGAGAAATCCTCGTTGAGTCCACTTAGGTTCGACGAAGTCTCTACAACCACGGGTGAGTACCCGAGCAGCGTGGCTGACCGCTGTCACATCGTCACCACAAATCTGGAGCACGATGTCCCCGCCAGAAAAGTCGGGCTTGAGCTCGTCACCTTCAAATGCCGGCAGCCCCTTCTCATTTTTCTTCACCCAACTGGGCACACGGTCGAGCAGGCCAGCCTGCTTCATGATCTCTGTTCCCCAGCCCACCGTGATGGTCATGTTCATAGGGGCATGAGTGAGTTCAGACTCCAGATCAGCAAGAGCTGTGTTGCCTTGAGTCAGAGCACGAGCATCATCGGTCCAAATACGCATGACGCGTTGGAGGGAACGCTGAACTACTGAGCTCCCGCCTTCGATCGCCGTAGCTTTGAAATCATAAGCGACGAGGATTGCATGAGTCTGGGGAGCTGTAGCAATCCCTGCCTGATGATTTCCATCGAAGGCGACCTTCGTGTTCTCTCCAGAGATGCCACCACTAGTTGCGTCTGGTGTGGTCTGTGAACCCTCGCCAGTGGCATCTTTATCAGAACAAGATGCGAGGACAGCAGTGGCGCCGGTGAGGCCGAGACCAGCAAAGAAACCACGCCGGGTAATCGCAGAACCGGACATGAAAAATCAACTTCTTTCTAGAAAATCTCCGACACTGAAACGCGTTTCGGTGCCGGAGATTCGGTTAAGGCTGTGGCTGACGATGACTCATCAGTGGTCGTGACCCTCGGGGGTATGGCCTTCGTGGTCGTGACCCTCGTGGTTGTGACCCTCCATATTCATTTCGGAGTCACCCATCGACCCTTCGGCATCCCCATAGTGCTCATGAGTAGATTGCTGGACGCGGACTGGAACATCCTTGAGTTCGTACTCTTTACCCGCTGCATCCTTCAGGGTGAAGGTCACGGCGTCTCCGGCGGCGAGCTCATCATTGTTGCCCATGATCATGATGTGCTCGTGTCCCGGCTGCAGAACCATAGTCTCACCAGCCTTGATCGTGAAGCCGTCTTCGGCTTCCTTCATCACGCCGTCTTCAACAATGTGGAATTCAACATCTCCAGCGACGGACGACTCGGCGGACTTCAGATTGATGTCCTGATCAGTGATGTTTTTCAGCGCGCCGAAAACTCCGGTCATAGCTTTATCCGCTGGCTTAGCGGTCACATAGGCCTGGGAGAACGTCAGGCCAGAAGTGGAAGCTTCAGACTCTTGGCTATCAGCCGTGGGAGGGGTGTTATCGGAGGCCGTGGGAGCCTGATCGGAATCGGACTCATTCGCAGGGCTACATCCTGCCAGAAGCAGGGCGGATGCCGCCGCGACTGCGACTGCCATCCGGGTTGGTGATGCGAAACGAGTTGAGCGCTTTTGCGTAAGCACGATTATCGAGTGTCCTTTGGTGATTGTGGCGTTTGGGTTACGCTACTGACCTACGGTGGCCGTAGTGGCACGGGTGTTGTTCTGAGCAGGAAATTCTGCCTCGCCCTGAGTTCCCGCAGCCTCAGCGCCGCCCATGGACTCGCCAGCGGTGGCGTCCTCAGTCGCGGTTTCTACCGCTGTCTCAGCGTCTGCGGACTCGGAAGCTTCAGAGCTACTGGAAGACTCTCCACCCTGAATGGCTGGGGAGCTCACACCGGTCTGATTGTCCTGGAATGGCTGGTCAGAATCATTTTCGTGAGGCGGCGTGCAGGCGGCCAGAGCTACTGCAGTAGTCAGAGCAAGGGTGGCCGTTGCGGCAGTGCGAACAATCTTCACTTTTCTTCTCCTGTTTGAGCTGTCACATCTCCCGAGCTGAGCGGATGAAAATTCCACACAGCCAGTCTTGGTGCCGCGCCATTGTGGCTACGCATCGCGATCAGTTTTCTTCAGATCGCGGTATCGCATAATTGCCACGACGAGCGCACCTGCAACTACGACGATACCTCCCAGTGGCAGAAGCCAGGTAGGCACAGTGCTTTGCGCATCCCCCTGCTCCCCCTCGGCGGAGGCATCGTTTTCTCCTGCGTTTGTGGCCTCGTCAGGATTGTTGGTCGGATTATCGCTCGACGCTGCGTCGCCACCCGTCAGAGTGAAATCCACACTGCCGCGTGTGGCGTGCCCGTCCGAGGATGTGATCTGGTAGCCGATGCGGTAATCGCCAGCATCTGCTTGCGTACCTTCAGGTACAGCCAAGCTGAGCTCTCGCCCCTCAATGGATGGCTCTCCTGAGAACAACACCTTGCCATCGCGGGTGACAGACATTGTGTTGAAACCGTCCTTCGGCTCGCCCGAGAATTCCAAGACAATATCCTCAGGAAGCTCGGAAATCGATGATCCTCGCTCCGGAGTGGAGCTGATGACCGAATCGTGAGCAAATGCCGGAGCCGCAAGTGCGGTGGATCCCAATGCGCCGACGGTGATCGCCAGGCCGAGGGCCGCGATGCGGTTTGTCACCGGTCGCGAACGTTGTGGGTTGCGCATCTCTAGTGACCTTTCAGGAGGGAATGATTCATCTATGGGTGTACATCCTAACGTCTGCACACCCATTGTCATCCAGCCCGCACGAGCCGGACATACAGTTGTCGAATGTGATTGTCTTTAAGTTCCCATTGGTGATTAATTGTGCAATTAATCACACATGCCGGCCAAGAACGATTGCACCCTGACTCCACCGCCCCGCACATACAGAGCCCACACAGGTAAAAAGCCCCAACGAGATTTCCTCGCTGGGGCTAGTGGTTGTGGTCCTAACTGGGATCGAACCAGTGACCTTTCCGGTGTGAGCGGAACGCTCTCCCGCTGAGCTATAGGACCATTACGGGTTTGCCGAAATGCCTCGGTCGAACCGTTGGCCTTCGAACAAGGGGAAAATCTAGCACCTTTATCCCAAAAACACATAAACCACCAGCTCACTACGCATTCCTATTTGACGTTTGAGAACTGCTCCGCAGGCAACGCGCGCATCAGCCTCAATCCTCAACCAGGCAAGCGAATCTTCATCCCGGAAGGCGACCGAGACCACCCCTCACAACCAAGCCACACAAAACATGACCACAATCCACCATGCTTGCTATAGAGACGAATACAAGCACACATGGATGTAAGTTACGTCCCCAAAAATGCTCCTGCCCTTGCCCGTTTACCTGCAGATTTGCACTATCACCCAACAACCCGCTACTGTTTGATCTCGCACCAAGGACGTAAGTTCAGCGTTCCGATGGGCATGCGGATGTAGCGCAGTTGGTAGCGCATCACCTTGCCAAGGTGAGGGTCGCGAGTTCGAGTCTCGTCATCCGCTCCACCACAACAGTGGTTTTTGCGCGTTTAGCTCAGCGGGAGAGCGCTTCCCTGACACGGAAGAGGTCACTGGTTCGATCCCAGTATCGCGCACCATCCAGCTGCTGCACTGCCACGGTAGTGCAGTTTTGTTGGATATGCGGATGTAGCGCAGTTGGTAGCGCATCACCTTGCCAAGGTGAGGGTCGCGAGTTCGAGTCTCGTCATCCGCTCTAGGTTCACAGCAGGTTTTCCTGTACGGTGAACCAGCGAGGCGGTCAAACGCCACGGTGGAATGGCTGAGTGGCTTAGGCAACGGTCTGCAAAACCGTGTACACGGGTTCGATTCCCGTTTCCACCTCGTCGTTCATCGTCGCCCAAACGCGTGATTACTTTCGAGTAACGCGGGTTTGGGCGTGATACATGCGGATGTAGCGCAGTTGGTAGCGCATCACCTTGCCAAGGTGAGGGTCGCGAGTTCGAGTCTCGTCATCCGCTCCACCATCACCCTGAAGCTCAACATGCAGGTGGCTTGGGGGTGTTTTTCATGCCACGGGTTTCCTCAACATCTCAAGTTTGAGTCTCACTACCCTGTCGCCGTTCATCTCGAGTCACGGCCGTGCCTCCCCCGTTCCTTCCTCGTGACCAGATACAATTTTCGGCGATGAATACACACAGCACACATTCGGCAACGACGTCTGCCGATGCTCCGACTTCCGCTCACACTCATCGGGAGCCGCCGGCGTCCTTGTCACTGAACGTGGACGCTGCACGAATCTCTTTCATTCTCGCCGTAGCCGCTTGGCCTCTGGCGATCATGGGCTTCGTCCACAAGGTCTTTCTGATGCCTCATAACGACAACCCCACGGATGACTTCACAACGGTGTGGTCGGCGCTCAATCGCTTCCGTGAGGGCGTTCCGGTCTACGCCGAAGACTATGCGACCACGGACCCGCATTACCTGTATTCCCCCGGCGGGACGCTGCTTCTCAGCCCGCTGTCGTTGATCCCCGACTTCGATCTCGGTCGAATACTTTTCATTTTCGCGAACGGTCTCGCTATCGTCGCTGCGCTAGCTATCCTCACCCGCCTTTTTGGTTTCAGCTTGAAGGGCGGGGCTTGGCCAGTGTCAATGGCCATAGTGTTCGCCACCGAATCAGTCGAGAATACGCTTCACTTCAGTAACGTCAACGGTATGCTGCTCCTCGCGGAGGTGCTGTTTCTCTTCCTTCTGGTTCGCTACCGTTCATTGCTGCCACAGATCCTCGCCGGGGTGTGTTTGGGGTTGGCCATCACCGTCAAACCTCAATTCGCCCCATTGCTATTCATTCCTTTCGTTCGACGCCAGTTCTCCGCAGTAGCAGCTGGCGTGGCAGTACCAGTGTTGCTCAACGTGGCTGCTCTCCCGCTGATGGCGTCACCAAGCGACTATCTCGACAAACTCCTGCCTTACCTCGGCGAAGTTCGCGACTACGCCAACTCCTCAATCTCCGGCGTCGGTGTGTACTACGGCGCCTCTGATGGATTGATCCTCTTCTGGCGTTTCCTTGCAGCCTTCGCCGTTGCGGTCGCGATCATCCTGCTTTTGCGTTGGCGTGATCGAGATCCACTCATGTGGGCGGCCACCACCGCCAGCCTGCTTCTCACGGGTGTGTTCCTCATCAGTGCACTCGGCCAGATGTATTACAGCATGATGCTGCTACCGATGATCTTCACCGTGTGCCGCCATCGTTCCGTGATGCACAACCCGATCATATGGCTCGGCATCTACTTCTGCTTCAGCCTTGATACATGGTTCTCCGATCGATGGCGTTGGTGGGGTGCCATCTTTGAGTACACGCGAGGCACCATCGGATGGTCGTTAATTCTGCTATCTGCGGCTGCCGCGATCACTACATGGACCGTGTTGGAACTTCGTCGTGGGGAGAAGCTACTCGGCGATGTGAAGACCTTCGGCCTGTTCGGTGCCCGTCCAACACCCACATCACGGGTGCCCGCTAGTGTTGAAGGAAGCACAGTGAGGCAGAGTGCCTCTCCGGCATCAATAAAAGAAAGGCGCGCAGCCCAACGATGACGCAACAGACGACCCCACAGTCCGGCGCTGAGCCCATCGATTTTCGCTCGCTCACCAACGAGCAATGGCGTGAACGCTTATCGGCCGAGGAATATCATGTCCTCCGTCAAGCTGGCACCGAGGCTCCTTTTCGCGGTGAATACACCGATACCGAGACAGCTGGAATCTACGCTTGCCGTGCCTGCGGCGCTGAGTTATTCCGCTCCACTGAAAAATTCCATTCGCACTGCGGTTGGCCAAGCTTTTTCGACCCGGCTAACTCGGACGCGGTGATCACACGTGAGGACAACTCGCTGGGCATGCGACGTGTGGAAGTTTTGTGCGCGAACTGCGAGAGTCATCTTGGCCATGTCTTTGCCGGCGAAGGTTACGACACTCCTACTGATCTTCGCTATTGCATTAACTCCATTAGCCTCACTCTCACTCCGCTGGAATCGGAGTAGTCAGTGACTGAAGGTTAGGCTACAAGGAAGCCAAAAACACCCTGTTCTCTCCTGCTCTGAGGTGGGGACAGGGTGTTTTGCTGAACGAATGTTCAAGCCTTTAGGCCAGGGAAGCCACGAACGCCTGTACGTCCTCCGCTGAGCCATTGATGCGGCGCCCAGTGAAGAACGGAACTTCTTCACGAACGTGCAGGCGGGCTTCGGTGTAGCGCATCTTATGCATGAGCTCTACAATGCGCTCGAGATTTGGCGACTCGAATGCCAGGAGCCATTCGTAGTCCCCCAGTGCGAAACCAGAGATCGTGTTGGCACGGACTTCGTCGAAGCCCACTGCTGCCATGCCGTGTTCACGCAGCAGCCTTGAGCGTTCACTCGGATCCATGATGTACCAGTCGTAGCTGCGGACGAATGGGTAAACGCAAATCCACTCTTCCGGAGCCTCCCCCATGATGAAGGACGGTAGGTGCGACTTATTGAACTCGGAAGGGCGGTGGAGGCCAGCATTAGACCATACTGGGTCGCAGTTTTGCCCCAGCTTAGTCTCACGAAGGAAGCGCTTATACGCCTCCTGCAGGTCCTCCATCTTCTCGGCGTGCCACCAGATCATCACATCCGCCTCCGCACGCAGACCGGTGAGATCGTAGACACCGCGAATCTCCAAGTCGGAGTCCGCGTAGGAATCAAGAAACTTCTGGAAATCGGCCGCTACCGCCTGACGATCCTCATCGAGGAATCCCTGTTCCACCTTGAAAACGGAATACATTGCGTAGCGCACTACAGCATTGAGCTTGTCGATATCCATGTTGCTCTGGTCGGACATATCTCTGTGAACTCAGCCTTTCGAAATGAATGATAGTTTTTACTGCCCCTTCAAACCTACCGTGACTCTACGGAAGACACGGCCGGCAGGAAGGTGGGAATGAACACGCTGGAGGCATGCCTCCCAGTCTCTAGCTGAAAGTTTCAACCAGTTAGGCCCAACCCATCTCCTCAACAATTTCCTCAGCAGCGGCGATCCCCGTCGCAGCCGACGCTGGAACGCCCACACCATTAAGCATTGAGCCAGCCAATGCGAGGCCGCGAATATCACAGACATCACGGTACGCCGCTGCCGAAAGTTGCTGATGCCCCACCCCATAGCACGGGATTCCTCCCCACCAGCGTTGGACAAAGAACTCTTCCGGCTTCTTTCTTTCGCCAGTGAACTTCTGTAGATCCTCCAACGCGTAGGCAAGCAGCGCGAGGTCATCTGCCTCGACATACCACGGTTCGTGCAGCGTGCCGAAAGAAGCTCGGACAAATGCCCCTCCCCGCCGGGCAATATGCGGCCACTTCTTTGAGGAGAACGTGAACGCCTTCGCCTCTGTCGGCGCGTCTTCCCCCAGCAGCACACCCGAGCGTTCGGGAATTCCGTGATCTGACGCGAAACGCATGCCCACCACAACGGAGCTAGCCAATTGGATGGAATTCAAGGCCTCAGAGGCCGTGGGAGCCATGTCTTGAAGCAACACACTCGCCGTCGGTGCGGGCGTAGCCAAGATTACGGCGTCCACTGAACCGATCGGCTCAATGTACCAACCGTCGTGGCCGCGACCAATGGATTCGACGCCGGTGTTGTGTAGCACCTCTGCGCCCGACTGCTTTAATAGCGCTGCGACCAAGCTGCGATAGCCTCGCGCCAAGCCGTAAAACACTGGGGCGGGAGCCGAGCTCTGGTGTGCGGCACGATTTTCCAGCAAACTGCTGATGACGTCGGAGAGGAAGAACCCTTCGCCTTGCCCACCGCGACGATCGAGCTCCGCGGCGAGCTGAGGAATTGTTGCCCGCACACCAAGGTCATAAGCAGAACTTGAATACACCCCACCGAGCATCGGGGAGACCAAACGCTTGACTGCAGCAGCGCCGTAACGCGCCTCCACGAGCTGCCCCACAGAAGCATCCTGCCCCGGCTTCCACGTCATGGGCTGGCCGGAACGTTCCGCATCGATACGCGCCGCAGCCTCGGAACCGACGACGTGCTCGACCGATCCCCCATCGGCGGGGATGCCCATGACCGTTGCCTTCGGAATATCAACAAGTTGACCATCCACGAAGAATCCCGATGGAAGGCCAGAAGGCGTCCGTAGTTCGTTCTCCAGCCCAGCTGCTTTGACGAGCTCAACGAAGTCTTGGCGCACACCCATGAACGCCTCGGCGCCCATGTCGACCGGGCCGTTGGCGAAGTTCACAGTCTTCAATTTCCCACCGACACGATCGTAGGCCTCAGCAACGAGGATGTGAGCGCGGTCGCCGAGCAGCTGCCGGAGTTTCCAGGCTGCGCTCACGCCTGCTATTCCTCCTCCAACTACGGCAACGCGAACGGGTCGGCTGGCAGTCGCTTTCGTACCTGTCATGATTTATGAACCTCCTCGAATGCTCGAGTAATCGCATCTGGGTCAGTGGTGGGAAGAACACCGTGTCCAAGGTTAAATATGTGTCCGCGAGCCTGACCGCGTTCAATGGCCCGGTCTGCTTCCGCACAGATGCGCTTGATATGTTGCGCGACCACGTCATCACCCGCGAAGAGCACGGCGGGATCGAGGTTGCCCTGCAATGACTTAATTTGTTCGGCTGGCGCGGCTGTTGGATGTGCGTGCTCCAAGGATGCCTTCACTCGCGCTGCAGCAGAGTCCAATGGCACTCTCCAATCAACGCCGACGACATCGGGGCCGACAATCGCCATGTCCCCCAAGAGCTCGCCAGTTCCCACACCAAAATGGATCATCGGAATACCGTATTCCTTGATGACTCTGAAGATCTCCGCAGAGTAAGGCGCCACGAACTCCCTGTAGTCGCGGGCAGTGAGGTATCCAGCCCAGGAATCGAAGAGCTGAATGGCATCCACGCCTGCCTCAATCTGGGTTTGCAGGAAACAGATGATGGTCGGCGTCAGTTGGCGCATGAGCGCGTGCCAGACATCTGGCTGCGAGTACATGAGCGATTTGGTGACCTCATGATTCTTCGAGGGACCGCCCTCGACGAGGTAGGACGCGACCGTAAATGGTGCTCCGGCGAAACCGATGAGTACTTGATCCTCACGCAATTGACTGAGGATTCCGCCGATACCTTCGACGATGGATGTCAGCTGATCACGTTCCATTGTCGGCAACGCTTTAACCGCTTCCATGGTCTGCACGGGGTTGGCAACGACCGGCCCACGGCCCGGGACAATGTCGAGATCGACGCCAGCAGCCTTCAGCGGCACCACAATATCGCTAAACAAAATGGCAGCATCTGCGTCGTGCCGCCTCACAGGTTGCATGGTGATTTCTGCGACAAGTTCCGCGTCGAAGCAGGCGTCGAGCATCGCGACATTGGAGCGCAGGGATCGGTATTCCGGCAAAGAACGCCCAGCTTGGCGCATCATCCAGATGGGACGGCGGGATGGCTTCTCGCCACGCACAGCAGCGAGAAGCGGGGCATCGGTGGCGGCGCGTCGGCGAGCTGCAGCGGCGTCGAAATTGGTCGGAAAATAGGCTTCGGGATCGAGGCGAAACTCTGCTGAGGTCATGGATCCCATTATGCCAGTGGAGATGCACGAACCCTCATTGACGCGATTCCACCAGGCACACCCACGGCGCGCCTAACCCAGAAGCCTAACCCTCAACGCTAGGTTTAGGCATTGTGAGCCAAGAGACTGAGCAGAACCGAGAAGTTCCCGAGTACTTCGACGAGGCCGTGCGCTCCATGTCGGAAGCGCAGGTCCGCGATGGAATCAGCGTGGGAGACATTCGTCCTCCACGTAACCTCGCACCGCTGAGCCACGCCATCGGACTGGAAGTGCTGCACCCCGAGCTGGATGAGGAAAGCGGTGCCGTTCCAGAATTCTCCACGGATAACGGCGGCGACGCTTTCGGTCGTCTTATCCTCCTCCACGACCCTCACAGTGATGAAGGCTGGGACGGAGCGAAGATGCGCATGGTTGCCTACATTCAGGCAGACATGGATGCCTCTGTCGCCTCCGATCCACTCCTACCCGAGGTCGCATGGGACTGGCTGACCGAGGAACTCAACTCCCCTACTAGCCCGTACACAAACCTTGGTGGCACTGTCACCTCCACCGCGTCCGTCCGCTACGGCGAAATAGGCGGTCCTCCCCGCGCCTTTCAAATCGAAATGCGTGCTTCTTGGACCGCTACGGGGTCCGACCTCTCCGGACATGTTCAAGCTTTTGCTCGGGTCCTGGCACATGTTGCGGGCCTTCCACCCGAGGGCGTGAGCATGATCGGGCTTAACTCTCGAACCCAATCCACGGGCTCCTAGCTACTGTGCTCACCCACATCACTACTCCGCGCGACGGACTCCCCTCCCTATTGGACTCCGCTCGCGCGATTTCTTTGGCAGCTGAACAAATCGCCTCGGGACAAGGCCCTATTGCCGTCGACACCGAACGCGCCGGCGACTTTCGATACGATGACCGCGCATACCTCGTCCAGCTCAGACGGCAAGGCGCAGGGACGTTCTTGGTTGACCCTACCGTCTCGGAGGAGGCCAATAGCGCACTCGGCGAAGTACTGAACTCCGCAGCTTGGGTGCTCCACGCTTCGCACACCGATCTCCCCTGCCTCGCTTCCCTCGGATGGAGCCCAACGGTCTTGTACGACACCCAGATCGCTGGCCGTCTCCTGGGAATGGGGCAACCCGGCTTGAGCCCAATGTTGGAAGAGTTTTTCCATATCAGCATCGACAAAGATAAGGGGCGCGAGGACTGGTCTGCCCGGCCCCTGTCACGTTCGCTGCTCACCTACGCGGCTCTAGATGTTGAATTCCTCCTGGAATTGCACGAAGTAACCCTGCAGCAACTGCGAGAACTCCACCGCGAGGAATGGTATGACCAAGATTGCGCGGCGATTCGGCAGAGCGCGCGGCCGCTGCCGACACCCGAATGGACCACGATGAAGGGAATAGGAACACTGCGCTCACCGCCGAGTATGGCCATCGCCCGCGCACTGTGGACTGAGCGGAACCACTTCGCTCTCCAAAGGAACCGTTCTCCGGAGCGCATACTCAAACGCCGCGACATCCTCCACGTAGCCCAACAGCCTTCACGGGCGCTGACGGAGTTACGTGACGTCCGTATGCCGCCGGCACTGCGTAAGCGATCACTGCCTGCCGTTCGCGAGGCCTTGTCCCTGTCCGACGCCCACCTCCCCCAGCCTACACCCCGCAACTTCGGTGGCATACCTGATCACAAATTGTGGCCTACCGAATTCCCTCGGGCTTTCGCGGCCGTGGAAATGCTCAGCGAGGCCACAGAGACCCTGGCACAGGATTTGAGTCTCACTCCACAAGCCATTGCAACGATGAAGCAGCTGCGACACGCAGCGTGGAAGCTATCTCAGATCACGCCCGATGATTCCGCGGATCCGATCGCCTCCTACGAAGACGTGTTCGGACACTCCCTAGAATCCAGAGGAGCACGCCAATGGCAGATTGAGCTGCTCTCCTCCGCCTCACTAGGACGAATTATCGATAGGCTCGCCTAGAGATTCTCCGCCCAGTGAGTGACCCGAGTGATCACGCTTTCCTTGTCCAAGCCGAGCTGTTCCAATACCTCATTGCGCTCCGCATGGGCGATGAATTCCTGCGGGACACCAATGTTGCGCACCGGCACTGAGGATTCCGCCTTATTGAGCGCAATCTGTAATGCAGAACCAGCTCCGCCATGAATGCCATTGTCCTCGACCGTAATAATGAGATCAGCGGGCGCGAGCTCTGCCAGAAGAGATTCGCTCACCGGCAACACCCACTGAGGATCAACGACAGTCACTGCGTAGCCTCGAGACTTGAGCTCCTCTGCTGCCGCGAGCGACTGAGCCACGAGGCTGCCGTAGTTGACGATGACGATCCTCTGAGGTGCCTGTTCAACGTTATCGGTGGCGCCTGATTCGAAGAGGACGTCGAAATCCTGCTCCTGGCGGACGGCTTCTACGTTATTGGGCACGCTGCCTTTGGGGAACCGTACCACGGTTGGGCCATCGGAAATCGCCACACTGCGATCCAAAGCTTCCCTCAATCGTTGAGCATCGCGCGGAGCGGCGACGTGAATCCCAGGGACGATTCCCGCCAAGGACAAGTCCCACATGCCATTGTGCGATGCCCCGTCCGGACCCGTGATACCTGCGCGATCGAGGACCACTGTGACTCCGAGCTTCAGCAGAGCCACATCCATCAACAACTGATCGAAAGCGCGGTTGAGGAAGGTGGAGTATATCGCGACGACAGGGTGCAAACCCCCGAGGGCGAGGCCAGCGGCAGATGTCATGGCATGCTGTTCAGCGATCCCGACATCATATGTACGGTCTGGGAAGACTTCGGCGAAATCGGCCAAGCCGGTCGGTCCCGCCATTGCCGCGGTAATCGCCACGATGTCATCGCGCTGTTTCGCTAGCTCGATGAGCTGCTGAGAAAACACCTTGGTCCACCCGGGTTTGGATGCCGACAATGGTTCCCCAGTCACTGGGTTGATGACACCTGTCGCATGCATCTGATCGGCCTCGTCGTTCTCCGCTGGGGAGAAGCCCTTGCCCTTCTGGGTCATGGTGTGGACGATCACTGGCCCGCCGTAATCTTTGGCATAACGCAACGCGTTTTCCACCTGGTGAAGGTCGTGTCCATCAACGGGGCCGATGTACTTAATTCCTAAGTCGGAAAACATCTCATGAGGAATGACGGTGTGTTTCACGCCTTCCTTGAGTCCATGAACGACCTGGAAGACGCGGTCTCCGACCCACCCCATACGGCCCAAGGCATTCTTGCCAGAATCCATGACTTTGTCATACGCCGGTTGCAGGCGCAATGCGGCCAGGTTCTCCGCAAATCCGCCGATGGTCGGCGAATAAGAGCGGCCGTTATCGTTGACGACAATCGTCACCTTGCGCTTCTTCGAAGCCGCGATGTTATTGAGCGCTTCCCAACACATGCCACCGGTCAGCGCCCCGTCTCCGACGAGAGCCACAACGTGTCGATGTGTCTGACCACTGAGTTCGAAGGCCTTCGACAGGCCATCGACATAGGACAAAGAGGCGGAGGCGTGAGAAGACTCGGTCCAGTCGTGAGGCGATTCCGCACGCTCGGGATAGCCAGACAGTCCATCCTTCTGACGCAGGGTATCAAACAGGTCACGGCGGCCAGTCAGAATCTTGTGCACGTAGGACTGGTGACCCGTATCGAAGATGAGCGGATCAGTGGGCGAATCGAAAACGCGATGCATCGCCATAGTCAGCTCCACCACACCCAAGTTCGGACCCAAATGGCCGCCAGTGGCTGAAACCTTGTGGATCAAAAACTCGCGAATCTCACCCGCTAGCTGTTCAAGCTGTGCCTCATCAAGGCCTTTGAGGTCAGCTGGCGAAGAAATCTTTTCGAGGATGCCCATAAGATTCGGCTCGTCTCCATCCTTAGTGGTCATCGTGCGCCTTCCTCACGGAGTGCGCCTGCAGTCGGTTCTCTTAGTCTAGTAGTCGTGTCCGGCGGGGCTGAAATTTACATTCTTCGCGCGATTCTCAACAGCGTTCGAGAGCCACGAGAACCTCGACATGGTGTGTCAGAGGGAAGGCATCCACCACTGTCAGTGCGGTGATCGAGTAACCGTTGTTCACCCAGGCCGCGACATCCCGCGCGGCGGTGGCTGGGTCACACCCTATATGCACAACGTGCTGTGGTGCGTGCTGCGCCACCCGCGCAATTGTTGAAGCTCCTGCGCCGATGCGCGGCGGATCCATGACGACAGCGTGGAGTCCTCCCTTGGTTCTGAGGATATCAATACTCTTGTCCACAGCCCCTTCGACGAAACGCACCTTGTCTTGATTTTCCGCAGCCTGAAAAGCAACGCGCCCGGCTGTGGTGGAGTTCGAGGCCACATCCACACAGTCAACCCGATCTGCAAGGTCACCCAGCACGAGAGTGAAAACGCCCGCCCCGCCGTAGAGATCCCAGGCACTTCCCCCTCCACGCGGGATATGTTCGCTGACCCATTGCGCATAAAAGTCCGATGCGGCCCTGTGACCTTGCCAAAAGCCGTGGGGTTCGATCTTCCACCGAACGTTCGGATGGCTCGCCAGCGCATGATCGACTGCGCCAATTCCCTCCAGAACTGTGGCTTTCTGCTGATAGCGACCGCCGGTGAGTTGGACGACGCTACGGTGGCCGTCATCACCCATCGCCACGGCGAGCTCGCTGCCTGGAGAAAAGCGCTTCAACTCCAACCCGTCAACCAAACCAGGAACCCATTGTGCGCACTGCGCTACGTCGAGAGGGATGATTTGCCGGCTAGCTTTGACGCGCACACCCGCACGGCCGTCGGATCCAACTCCGAGCCGAACCCGAGTCCGCCATCCCGTTTCAGGAGTCAATCCGGTCGCGCTCACCAGCTCATCCGCGATGTCTATCCGCCCAATGCGGCGGAGCTGATCGAGCACTACCGCTCGCTTGTATTCCAGGCTGCCGGTGGCGTCGACAAAATCAAGATCGCAGCAACCAGCTCCGAGCGCAGCTGCGGCACAACGACGAGGAACTCGGTGCGCAGAAGGCTGCTCGACTGACAGAACCCGGCCGGTGCGGAAACCCCTTTTCGATTTCGACTTTTTCTGGGGGCCCAAGGAGACCCGGACATGCTCCCCCGGCAGACCGCCGGAGATGAAAACCACTTGCCCGTCGATGCGGCCGATCACGGTGCCACCGTGGGCGGGATTTTCGAGAACCACGGACACCGATTCTTCGCTCGCGGTAGTGATAGCAGAGCTCATTGTGGGTTCCCTTCGGGGTTGTTCTCGCTGTCGGTACGCGTGTTTCCCTTTCCCTCAGCCTTATTCGCAGCACGCACGGCCCACACGGTGATGAGGACAACGACTGCGGTAAGGGGCCAGCCCATCGCAATGCGTGTGTAACCCAGCGCGTCGGTGGCATCTTGACTGTAGAGCCATTGCTGCACGCCAAAGCGCGCGAAGAACACCACCGCCCAAGAAAGCGTGGCGATATTAAAGGCCCTGACGGCGCCACGATTAGTACGCCACCGCTGATCCTCACCGTTGATCCCTCGCCAGATCAGACCAACTGCCGGCCATCGAACGAGTACCGACACAGTGAAACCAATTCCCGCAATCAGTGAGTACCAAATGCCGTAAGCGAAGTAGCCCTTGGCATCCCCCATCAACCACGCGATCGCAGCGCACAGTGCCACGCCCACGAAGCCGGAAATCGCTGGTTGGAGGTTTTCCTTGCGCAGCACCCGCCACACAAGCACCAACAAGGCCACGCTAAGGGCAGCACCGAGCGCAGGCATGAGCCCGAAATTGCTATTGACGGGAACGAGCACAAGGACGGGCAAGGTACTCGCCACAAGGCCGGAAAGACCACCCATTTGCTCGAGCAGAGTGCCGGGCTGCTCGGAATCTGCCTTTCTTTGAAGGTCCGGCTGGGGGTTACTCACCGACAGTTCCCTGCTGGCTAGCCTGATCAGAGTTAGGTTGCCCAGCCTGGCGATTGCGTTGCTCCATCTGCTGGCGCAGAGCCTCTGCCATAGGTGCGGGAATAGTCACCGGCAGCACATTACCGGCGGGAATTGGGTCATTCCCGCGATAGACGAAGGATCGGGCGATGACCTCCCGTGCCAACTGAGCAAGCTCTTCGGCCTTCTCATTGGTGCTGGCCAAGGTCATCCGCATCATCCAGCGTTGCCCTTGCACGCCGATGACCCGCATAGTGCCGTTGCCGGCCTCCGCGACGATCTCCTCTCCCCATGGGCCTTGCTCTTGGCGCACCTGCAGGCCGTCTTGGGTCATGCCCTGGATTACCTCGGGCATGCTCTCCTCCCACAAGTTTCCGTTCCGAGGTGCGGCGAAAGCCACGGGAGTCATTCGACCCGCAGGAGTAAAAAGGTGCACGAGTTCAGGACCGTTCTGCCCCATCGAAACCTGAACCTCACCGTCGTGAGGGACAGGCACCAGCATCGACCCCAAGTCCAGGCCACCTTTGGCAAAGTCGGAAAAGTCGAAGGTGCGATAGTCGATGGTGTCTCCATCGAAGGGTCCGAAGTCAGGCGTGCTGGCTTGATCGTTAGCCTGTGTCGAATGATCAGCAGTGCTGTGGTGCTCCGCGGTGTCATTGCCTTGATCGGCAGCGGACTTCTTGGACTTTCCGAATAGTGCCATTGGTGCGTGGCCTTCTTCCTGTCTCATCAGGTCAGGGTTAAAACCCTGATAACGGCGTAGTTCTTGGTCGTGTTTTCCGGGTGCCCAGGCTTCTTAAGAGCGTCCGGTGGAGCCGTAGCCTCCATCACCGCGCTGGGTCTGCCCCAGGTCGTCGACGCTGGCAACCTCCTCCACTGGACTCAACAGTACGTCCTGCAAGACCAACTGGGCGATACGATCGCCGCGACGAATGTGAACATCTTCCCGTGGGTCAAGGTTGATAAGGCACACCTTGACTTCCCCGCGGTACTCCTCATCGATAGTGCCGGGCGCGTTAACGATGGATAAACCGTGTTTGAGCGCCATTCCGCTACGAGGGTGAATGAGTCCCACCGTCCCCGGGTTCAGGCCGATGGCAATTCCAGTTCCCACAAGCTGACGCTCTCCGGGAGCAATAACGGCGTCCTCGGCCGAGTAAAGGTCAATGCCTGCATCGGTCGCATGCGCACGCGAAGGTAATGGCAAGTCCTTGTCCAGGCGAACGAGTTTCAGCGGCGCCGGAAGATTATGTGTCATGGCACCCCACCTTACAAGGCTTTGAGGAGACGGTTGAAGAGTCTGGGCGGGACGTTGGCTACACTAAGGGGGAATATCCTCCCGCCTGCACTTCAAGGAGTTTTCGTGGCATCCACCGAGCCTTCCCAGGGCGTCGCCGATGAGGTTCTTTACTCGGAAGCCCAACGCGTTCCACTGACATGGTGGCTGTTGGGCGCATTACTTGTCGGACTCTTGTCCTGGCAGGCGCAGATGCAGCGCGAATGGTACTGGGGAATTGCCGCAGGCATCATCGTTGCTGCCGCAGTGGTGTGGACCCTGTTGAATCTCTCCTCGAATAAAGTGCTCGTCGCTCGCGAAGATGGTGGAATATGGCTCTACGTGGGGCAGGCTAAACTGCCCGCAGAGGTTGTCAGCCGCACATTGGTGATCCCTCCCACCGCGAAGCAGGCCGCTATGGGGCGACAATTGGATCCAGCAGCCTATGTGGTGCATAAGGGATGGATCCCGACGATGGCCATGCTCGTGCTCGATGACCCGGATGACCCCACCCCATACTGGCTTATTTCCACGAAAGAACCCCAGGAACTGTTGGAAGCGCTGGGGCGTCCGATCTACTAGCCATTATTCCGGCTCTCGGATCACCGCGCTCAATAAAACAACAACCCTTCCCCGCAGTTTACAGGGAAGGGTTGTTCTGCTTACTGGTCAGCTTTATGCGCAGTCTTGGCAGATAAATTCAGTCTCAGATACCGTTTCCGCGATCCGGGAACGGTGCTGGACGAGGAAGCACTCAGAACAAGTGAACTCGTCATTCTGTCGCGGGGTGACAGTGCCGGAGAGCTCTTCGCCAGAAAGATCCGCCATGGGAACGTCGAATGGCTCCACGATTTCGCCGTCGTCGGTGTCGTCTACAGCGGTCTCGGCTTTCTCGGCTGCCTTGAGACCTTCGAGGGAGTCCGTTTCGATGTCGTCCTCGGATCGGCGGCGCGGAGCGTCGTAGTCAGTAGCCACGATTTCCTCCTTGTGTTTCAGATTCGTCGAGGCGGATACTAACCAGTTTCTTTGCGCCTGTCACCTCTGACTTGGCTAGGACTCCCCAACAGGGGCAAGTACTCCCCCCGGAACGCACTCTTCGAGATAGTTCAACAGTGGTCGTGCAATAGCTGGTTTTGCGGCCATGACCTGCACTCCTTCGGAGGAATTAACGTCGAGTTCTGGCATCTGGACGATTGCCCCCGCTCGCGCCGCGATGAGCGCACCCGCAGCATGGTCCCAGGGCCCTAAACCGTGTTCGTAATACGCATCGACACGCCCTGCGGCAACGTGGCAGAGGTCAAGTGCCGCGGAGCCGAGGCGCCTGATGTCCCTGACTCTTGGGAGCAACGACGTCAGGAGGTCGGCTTGAACAGCCCTCCGCTGGGAAAGATAAGCAAACCCGGTGGCGACAAGTGCGGTGTGCAGCGAATCCTCGTCGTGGGAAACGGTGAGTCGTTGCCCAGGTTCACCTCTGTGCCATTGCTGCCGGGAATGGAGCAAGGCATCGTGACCGACAGCAGCTGAATACACCAAGCCATGGGCGACATCCACCACCGCAGCCGCAATGGGCTGACCGGCCACAGTCGCGGCGATGGACACGGCGTAGGCGGGGATGCCGTAGATGAAATTCACGGTACCATCGATTGGATCCACGACCCACAGCAGATCAGCACGAGCGTGCTTCGTTGAGGATTCGCCCTCCTCTTCTCCAAGTACACGGGACTCTGGAAACTCTTCTTGAAGCCGCTTTCGAATGAGATTTTCCGAAGCACGATCAACCTCGGTCACCGGATCAACAGCTGAACTTTTGACGTCTGCCACACGAACATGACCTTCGGGTCCGACCACTTCTCGTCGCATTACCTCAATAAGCTGTGAGGCCTCAAGAGCTACCTCCACAGCCACCCGTCGCAAGTAAGAGGGATCGAATTGGGTGGTGAGGCCATCGGCGTCGGAATTCAAAGGAGGGATGATCTCGGTGGATTCGGAGTCTAAGACACGTGTTCGGGGAGCATTCATGAACCCCATTGTGCTCCCCCACGCGCGTCATTGCCCCTTGCGCTGCCTTTGAAATGTGTAGCATCGCGAACTATGAGCGAGCAGAACCCCACCCTGGCCTTCGGCATTGACATTGGCGGCTCCGGTGTCAAGGGCGCGTTGGTCGATGTATCCACCGGCACGCAGGTTACCGAACGCAAGCGCATCGCGACCCCACAGCCATCCACGCCGGACGCTGTGGCTGAAGTCGTCCGTGAACTTATCCATGCGGAGAACTGGGATGGCCCGGTGGGCATCACCGTTCCCGCCGTCGTACGCCAACAGGTGACGAAAACTGCTGCGAATATCGACAAGGCGTGGATTGACACCGATGTTCAGGAACTATTCCGTCACCACCTGGGCGAGCAGCGGGATATCACCGTGCTCAATGATGCCGACGCTGCCGGGATGGCAGAAGTTCGCTTCGGAGACCAGAAGGCCCGCACCGGATCAGTGATGATGCTTACCTTTGGGACGGGCATCGGCTCGGCGCTGCTCATGGACGGAAACCTTTACCCCAACACTGAGTTGGGGCACATGAAGATGAAAAAGACCACGGCTGAAAAGTACGCGTCCAGCAAGGTGCGTGATGACGAGGAACTCAGCTACAAGGAGTGGGCGAAGCGCGTGAATAAGGTCATGGAGCGCTATTCCGAACTCTTCAACCCGCAGACCTTTATCGTCGGAGGCGGTATTTCCCGCAAGGCCGACAAATGGGTTCCTTACCTGACGATTGAACAGGAAGTCATCCCCGCGAAGCTGCGCAACGAGGCCGGCATCATCGGCGCTGCCCTCGCGGTCCACGAGGGTCTCCGCCCCTAGTCCCATGGGCTCGGGCGGGCCCAAGCGGCCGAAAATCATTGCGCCGAGCACCGAGCGTAAGTATGGTCTGCCGATCTCTACTCAGAGGAATTCGGTTATAATGGGCGGTCGATCGTACTGATGCGGAATATCCAGGCACTGTAGCCCCTTGAAAACAGGTGGGTGGTGCGAATTGTACGACCGCATAGTGAAAAGAAAATTTTAGGCTTCGTTTCCGACAAGCCACCGCAGAAAACCAAGCAATGCGGTGAGGCGATTAGAGAAACGTGGCGACAAGACGAGTGAAAGGGCTTCTGTGGCAGCGAACAACTCGACCACCAGTGGTGAAAATAACGAGAATACAGCTGTACGCAAGGTCGCCAAGAAGACCGCGAAGAAGACGGCGCGCAAAGTTGCCAAGAAGGTTGCTCCCGCAAGCAAGGTAGCTGCTGCGGCAGACGTCACCCCCGAGAGCTCCCCTACGCCGGAAACAACGCCAGCGAAAAAAACCGCTGCCAAAAAGACTGCAGCGAAGAAAACCACTGCCAGGAAGGCAGCTGCAAAGAAGACCACAGCAAAGAAAACTGCTGCTAAGAAGACTTCGGCCAAGAAAACAACAGCCAAGAAAACAGCGGCGAAAAAGACCGCAGCAAAGAAGACAGCCGCAAAGAAGGCCACGCGAAAGGCCAGCACCAAGAAGGCGACAACCAAGGCTGAGGAACTTTCCGTCGAGGATGAAGATCAGCTCACCGTCGGCGTAGACACCGGATCGGAAGACATCGATAGCCACGAGGACGCCGATGAGTTCGATACTGATTTGGACGACGATGACTTCGGCGATGATCTGGATGACGACCTCGATGAGGATCTCGACGATGACTTGGACGATGACCTCACCGATGACGAAGAGGACGACGAGTCCGACGACGCGGACGATTCCGATGAGGATGAGGACTCTGGAAAATTCGTGTGGGACGAGGACGAGTCTGCTGCCCTGCGCCAAGCACGCAAGGACGCGGAGCTTACCGCTTCCGCTGACTCAGTTCGCGCCTACCTCAAGCAAATTGGCAAGGTAGCCCTGCTGAATGCTGAGCAAGAGGTTTCTTTGGCCAAGCGCATCGAAGCCGGTCTCTACGCTTCTTACCGCCTCCAGGAGATTAAGGAGTCCGGCGAGAAGCTCTCACCGATGAATCGACGCGATCTGCGCGAGATCGAGCGCGACGGACAACGAGCAAAAAATCACCTCCTAGAAGCCAACCTCCGTCTGGTGGTGTCCCTCGCGAAGCGTTACACGGGTCGCGGCATGGCGTTCCTGGATCTGATCCAAGAAGGAAACCTGGGTCTGATACGTGCTGTCGAAAAGTTCGACTACGTCAAGGGCTACAAGTTCTCTACCTACGCCACGTGGTGGATTCGCCAGGCAATCACACGCGCGATGGCCGACCAAGCACGCACCATCCGAATTCCGGTTCACATGGTCGAGGTCATTAATAAGCTTGGCCGTATTCAGCGCGAACTCCTGCAGGATCTTGGGCGCGAACCAACCCCAGAGGAGCTGGCTAAGGAGATGGACATCTCCGTTGACAAGGTCCTCGAGATTCAGCAGTACGCCCGAGAACCGATTTCTCTGGACCAGACCATCGGCGATGAAGGCGATTCTCAGCTGGGCGATTTCATTGAGGACTCCGAAGCCGTCGTGGCCGTGGATGCAGTCTCCTTCACGCTGCTGCAGGATCAGCTCCAGGACGTGCTGCATACGTTGTCCGAGCGTGAAGCTGGGGTTGTCAAGCTCCGATTCGGCCTCACCGATGGCATGCCACGGACCTTGGACGAAATCGGTCAGGTCTACGGTGTAACCCGTGAGCGCATCAGGCAGATCGAATCCAAGACGATGTCCAAGCTGCGCCACCCATCCCGCTCCCAGGTGCTACGCGACTACCTGGATTAGCCTTCCCCTATCGAAGGCATTGCCGCCAAGCGTTAAGGCCCGGTCACCACTTGGAGACGTGGTGACCGGGCCTTTTCTTCTAAGACGTGGCGTCTACTGAACGTTCTTTTCCTGAATGCAGGCGTTCAACTCATCGCCTCGCAGCGTCTCACAACCTTCAACGGCCTTCATCCCAGCGCTGGTGAAGGTGATCGCCACGGCCATGCCGATAATGGACAGCACAAGACCGCCAATGGCGTAGGCACGCGGACTGCCATTCCTATTGGCACGTAGCAGCGCCACGATGCCAACGATGATGCCGATGATTGCGGCAACGATACCAAAGAAAGGCATCAGCGCCGCGGGGATTACGAGAATGCCGATCAATAGCGCTGCTAAAGACAGCCCTGTGACGGGCCGCGGCGACACGGTTGTTTGCGCTGTCGATACTGTGCGCGGAGCGCTATCGAGGTCAGAATAATCCCGTTGTTTTCCCATGTCTTCGAATTATGCCCTCTCATCACACACGTCTTCCATTCCGACGCGCTCATAAAACGTAAACTACCAGTCCCTCAAGTATGCGATTCGGTCACGCAGCTGAGCTGCACTACAGAGCGCAGTCGGTGGTCCTCCACAGTTTCGACGCACGTCGTTGTGGATTGCTCCATGCGGACGGCCGGTACGCGCACTCGTCATATTGACGAGGGCGTTGAGCTCCTTGCGTAGTGCTGGTAATTCCTCACTCGCTACGCGCTGTCGGGCCTGGTCCTTGGCACCTCCAGCCTCGGCAGAGCGCTCGGCAGCTTCGCGAAGCTTCTGCTCCCGAGCTCGCGCTTCAATTTGGTCTGCTTGGCGCTGTCTTAGCAGGGTACGCATCTGCTCGGCATCGAGCAGCCCGGGCAGACCCAGGTATTCCTGCTCTTCCGCACTACCAGATACCCGTGTTCCGTAAGTGGAACCGTCGTAGATCAGGGATTCGAGTTCGGCATCCGCGCCAATCGATTCATAGCCACGTTCCTCGCCAGGCTCATTTTCTTCCTTATTGGCCTGCTCCAACAGCTGATCGTCCCATCCTTCGTCCGGCCGATCTGGCTTACCGAGGACGTGGTTACGCTGCTTTTCCAATCTGGACGCCAAATCGAGAAGAACCGGTACCGAAGGCAGGAATACCGATGCGGACTCCCCCTTGCGGCGAGAGCGAACGAAACGGCCAATCGCCTGGGCGAAAAACAGTGGCGTCGATGATGAGGTGGCATAGACCCCCACAGCCAGGCGGGGCACATCCACGCCCTCAGACACCATGCGCACGGCGACCATCCACTCGTCGTCGGAGGCGGAGAAATCCTTAATCCGCTGTGAAGCCCCGGCTTCATCAGAGAGCACCACGGTCACCGGTGTGGAACTAATGCGATTGAGAATCGTGGCATAGGCACGAGCAGTGACCTTGTCGGTGGCAATCACCAGGCCGCCTGCGTCCGGAATCGTTTCACGCAGCTGCATCAGACGGGTGTGGGCAGCCTGCAGGACGGAAGGTATCCATTCGCCACGTGGATCCAGTGCTGTGCGCCATGCTCGAGCGGTCTGCTCCGCATTAAGCACTTCTCCCAGACGCGCCTCATACTCCTCGCCAGCGCTATCACGCCACCGGGCCTGACCGGAATACGCCAAGAAGACCACGGGACGAACCACGCCATCACGCAAAGCATCTGAATAGCCATAGGTGTAATCCGCTGCCGATTGCAGTCCACCATCGGTACCCGGTACTTCTTCGTAGCGGACAAAAGGAATCTGTGAATCGTCCGAACGGAAAGGTGTACCCGTCAGCGCCAGGCGACGTTCGCTGTGAGCATAAGCCAAACGCACGCCGTCGCCCCAGCTCTTAGCGTCTCCGGCATGGTGAATCTCGTCGAGGATCACCAGTGTCTTCTTCGCTGTCGCGACCTGGTAATGCTTCGTCGGTTTCATGCCAACTTGGGCGTAGGTCACGCACACACCGTCGAAGGAGCTGTTGACTGCCGAGCTGTTTGTAAAGTTCGCATCGAGAGCTATGCCTCTCGCAGCTGCCGACTGAGCCCACTGCACTTTCAGGTGTTCAGTCGGGACAACGATCACCACGCGTTGCACGACACGGGTGTCCAACAGAAGCCGGGCGACGGTCAAGGCGAATGTCGTCTTGCCGGCGCCCGGAGTTGCTACGGCGAGGAAGTCACGCGGAGCCTGGGTGAGGTAGAGGTCTAGTGCTTCCTGCTGCCACGCGCGGAGGCCATTCACTTCCTGCGCAGCCCCTTGTAGATCTGCTCACAATCAGGGCACACGGGAGACCCTGGCTTAGCCTGCTTCGTGACGGGAAAAGTCTCACCACACAGGGCCACTACCAGCTTGCCCATCACTGCAGATTCCACGATCTGATCCTTCTTCACGTAGTGGAAGAACTTTGGGGTATCGTCGCTGGTCTGTTCGTCCGTGCGGACGTCAGGACGCTCAATTGTTGATGTGCTCGTGCTACTCACAGCACTCCATCATGCCCCTCGAGTCCCGCTTTTTCCACCCGCGTACTACCGTGGGTTTCATGGTTGCAGGTAAGGGACGTGTCCCACAGCGCCGTTCGCGTCTTAGGCGCAACAGTGACGTGGAATTGATCACCGATGCGCGCCGCTCCCCATTGGAGAATTGGCATTCGCGTCGCAGGCTGTACGCAGCACTCCAACTTGCCCGCATCCCGTTGCTTGGCTTGGCGGGATTGTTAATGTGGCTGACAAACAACTTGTGGCTGTCTGCAAGCGTGGCAATGATTAGTTTGCCTCTGCCGTGGGTCGCCGTGCTCTTAGCCAATGACGCTGGAGACCCGGACGCTCGCACACATAAGGTCTACAAACCACAGGCTGTTCGCGAGGCTCGCGCTCAGCAGGAGGCTCTGGCTGCCGAACGCCACAACCAATTGTCTTCGCGGCCGTTCAAGCAGTTGGATGCTGCCCCTGACGGAAGTCACACCTCTCACGAGCAACCTCAGGTCATCGACCTCGAGGACTAAATCCCCCCTCACTTTTCCATGTCTATGCCACATTCTTCTGCTGTTCCCCTCCCCTTTATTTCCGACGCCACCAGCACGCTCCTTCACTCTCTTCGCCAGCATGGCTATTCCACGGCCATGGTGCTCCGAGTACTTGGTTCCACTGGTGTCAGCGTGGCCAGTGCTCGGTCTCCTCAAGCGGCTCTGTGGTACGCACGCCGTAGTGATGCCCCGCAGCTGGAACGCCACATCGTCACAGCTTTTTATCTCCGCCAGGCAGTCGATCAGCACGCCCTGGAGGATTTCCTGACACCAGGTCTTGTCGCCGATCTTCTGCGCGATGGAGTGCTCGTCGAAGCAGCGGAAGGCACGCTACGCTGCGCTATCGATATACGCCCGATCACTTTTGCTCCCCATGCTGCACAAGACGTGCTCATCGCTAGCGATCCAGATGCTTCCATGGAAGATCGTATACCGGGAGCCGACCACGTTCCGGGAGTCGGTCACGCTTCCCTATCATTACTCAATGTCATACCCCCAGTATCCCCTGGTTCTTCCATTCTCGACCTCGGATGCGGTTCCGGGGTCTTGAGCTTGGTGCTCGCGGATCATTCGGACAACGTGACAGTTATCGGCACGGACCTTTCCCAGCGCGCTATCGAGTTCGCCAATGCCAATGGAAGCGTGTCCGCGGCGCACTCGAACGCGCCGAAGAGTAGTCGAGTGTCCTGGAGACAGGGAAGCTGGTTTGAACCTGTCGCGGGCAAGCAATTCGACATGATAGTGGCAAATCCACCCTTCGTGATCGGCCCGGCGGTCGTCGGACACGTCTATCGCGACTCCGGACTTCCACTGGACGGAGCAACATCCACCGTCGTAGGGGGCGCTGCCGAACACCTCATGCCGGGAGGAACCGCACACATTTTGGCAGGCTGGGCTCTCGAGGATTCCGAGTCGGCAGCGTCGAGGGTATCCAGTTGGCTTCCTAGCCACGGGGTCCGCGCTTGGGTAGTACAACGTGAAGAAGTGGACACCGCCACCTACGTCACCACGTGGTTGCAAGATGAAGGACTCGATCCCCGCCACCATGATGGCCGTCAGCGCACCCAAGCGTGGATGGATTTCTTCGCCGATAACGGCATCAGCCGCATCGGTTTGGGCTTTGTGCATATCCAGCGCATCGATGACGATCAACCTACCGAGCTCACGTTCGAGGTACTGGATCATCCACTGCCTGCGGGAACGTACCTGGGCCTGGAAGCCGCTGAGTTCTTTGCTAGAGCACAGTGGCTCAGCGAGCAGGACTCCGACGGCATACTCGCGGCCAAATACGCCGTGCGACCGACGACCGCGCTAGAGCAGGTGGGACTGCCACGCTCGGACGAATACTCATCCCAGGGTTTCGTGGAGTACGTAACTAGGCTGAGCCGAACCGATGGTCCGGCTTGGAGCCACGAGGTCGACGAGCCAGTCGTGAAAATCCTTTCGGGATTGCACCCTCAAGCGTTGAGCTTGGAAGACGTCATTGAGCTCTATTGCGCGTCACAAGCGCTGGACAGCGAGGACTTTACCTCAGCATTGCTACCTATTGTCGTCGATCTGGTGCGCCATGGGATGATCATTCCCGCAGAGTTACTGGATGAAGACAACGAGGAGAGCCACCAGCAATGAGAGCAGTTGTGAGCACCGTCAGTGAGGCGAGTGTGAGCGTGGAGGGCAAGGTTGTGGGATCCGTCAGCGGTCCTGCACTTTTAGCTTTGGTGGGAGTGGGACGCGAGGATCCCCTGGATGCTTGGGAAACCGTCGCGCGGAAGATCGCGGAATTGCGGATTCTCCCGGCAGCGGGTGAACCCTGGGAATCAGCGCGAAATCATTCAGCCATCGATGTCGGAGCCCCCATTCTGCTCGTCAGCCAATTCACCCTCATGGGCGCCACCGCTAAGGGACGCCGACCCTCGTGGTCCGATGCTGCGCCCGGGGAAACAGCTTCTAAAGTTATCGACAAAATGGTGGACTATCTGCGCGATCGAGGCCTCCACGTAGAAACCGGCCAATTCGGCACAATGATGAAGGTTCACAGTGTTAACGAGGGGCCTTTCACTGTCATCGTGGAGGCCTCGTAAAGGCCGCACCCCCAAAAGCGGGCATAAAACCCAGGCATGTAAGCCTCCCGGAACAATATTTCGACCCAACTCGTTGCATGATTGGAGCACCGAGGAAAAGCACGCTTGCAGCACAAGCTTTCCAATCCGTCAGAGCCTTTGAGGAGGATTACACGCATGAGTGACTCCATGTTTGACGACGACAACGTCGACGTAGGCCAGAGCACGGAAGCCACGCATAACCAGTCCGGCGACGAGACGACCGAGGACAAGGGACGCCGCCGCGGTAACAATGAGAATCCATCCGCCGACCTGGTGAGGGTCTACCTCAATGGCATCGGCAAGACAGCCCTGCTCACCGCTGAGGATGAGGTCGAGTTGTCAAAGCGTATCGAGGTAGGTCTCTACGCGAAGCACATTCTCGACTCCGGTGAACAGCTGACTCGCGCCCGCAAGCGAGATCTCAAGGTTCTCGCTCGCGAGGGCAAGGCAGCACGCACCCACCTGTTAGAGGCCAACCTGCGACTCGTCGTTTCCTTGGCCAAACGGTACACGGGTCGCGGTATGCCACTGCTCGACCTTATCCAAGAGGGCAACCTCGGACTCATTCGCGCGATGGAGAAGTTCGATTACACCAAGGGCTTCAAGTTCTCCACCTACGCCACCTGGTGGATCCGTCAGGCTATCACCCGCGGTATGGCTGACCAGTCCCGCACAATTCGACTGCCCGTTCACCTCGTGGAGCAAGTCAACAAGCTCTCCCGCATTAAGCGCGAGATGTACCAGCAGCTCGGCCGTGAAGCGACAAATGAGGAACTCTCGGAGGAGTCGGGCATCGAAGAGTCCAAGATCGAGATGCTGCTGAAGCAGTCTCGCGATCCTGTCAGCTTGGATATGCCCGTCGGATCCGATGAAGAGGCGCCGCTTGGCGACTTCATCGAAGATTCCGATGCTACTGATGCAGAAGCAGCCGTCGTCGCATCCCTGCGCCACTCCGACGTGCGTGCCGTTCTCGGCACCTTAGAGGAGCGAGAGCAGGATGTCATTAAGCTTCGTTATGGGCTCGACGACGGTATGCCGCGCACCCTCGATCAGATTGGTCGCCGGTTCGGCCTCTCACGCGAACGTGTTCGCCAGATCGAGCGCGAAGTCATGGCGAAACTGCGCGAAGGAGACCGAGCCGATAAACTCCGCGAATATGCGGGGTAGCTGCACTGCGCGGGTGTGCTCGATAATCCCACTCCTGTCATTCACCATTGATTGACCGTGTAAAGTCAATGGAGACTTGACGGACGCTATGCGAACAATCGCGCGCGTCAACTACAACTGCAGTGTTTTTGTTGAAAGGGCTGGAACCGCACGTGAGGGACCTCGTCGATACCACCGAAATGTATCTGCGCACCATCTACGAGCTGGAAGAGGAAGGTATCCCTCCCCTCCGTGCTCGCATCGCGGAGCGACTTGATCAATCCGGCCCCACAGTGAGCCAGACTGTAGCACGCATGGAGCGTGATGGGCTCCTGTCTATCGCTCGCGATCGATCGCTGAAACTTTCCGCCGAGGGGCGGGAACTGGCAACCGCGGTGATGCGCAAGCATCGTCTTGCCGAGCGCCTCCTCACCGATGTGATTGGGCTTCCTTGGGAAAAGGTCCACGATGAAGCGTGCCGCTGGGAGCATGTGATGAGCGACGAAGTGGAACGCCGCCTACTCAACGTCCTCGATGCTTATACCACCTCGCCTTTCGGCAATCCCATCCCCGGTCTGCCAGACCTCCTCGAAGATGAAGCCACAAAGGAGGCCCTGCTCAGCGGGGCGGAGGAAACAACTCCATCCGGAATCATGCGGGCGGGGGATATCGAGGAAACTTCCCCCGTCGAGGCCACAATTGTCAGCATCAACGAAATCGTCCAAGTTGAGTACAAAATCATGGCGAAGCTCTCGGCCCTCAGCATTGTCCCCGGGGCCACGGTAACAGTCCAGGTCACAGACGATGGACTCGTCATCACCAGTGACACCGGTGAGGTTACTATCCCGGACGAGCTGAGCCACGCTATATGCATCACCACTGCCTAGCGATAGCGACTGGATAAAAGACTCGATCAAAGGAGCCTCATCACATGACCTCGACTTCAGCTCTTTCTCCCGGTGCTCACGTCCTCGTAACAGGAGCGGCGGGCTACGTGGGCAGCGTCTGCGCGACCGTGCTCTTGGAGCAGGGTTACCGCGTCACCGTGGTCGATAACCTCATCACGGGCAATCGCGACGCTGTTCCAGAAGGGGCGACGTTTGTCGAAGGAGACATCCGGGACCTCGCCGACAGTGTTTTGGCGGATTCAGACATTGAGGCCGTCTTCCACTTCGCGGCTCGTTCCCTCGTTGGTGAGTCTGTGGAAAAACCTGCTCACTACTGGCATCACAACGTAGTGACCACGTTAGCTTTGCTCGACGCAATGCGGGCTCACGGGGTGCAGAATTTAGTGTTCTCCTCTACCGCCGCTTGCTACGGGGAGCCAAATCAAGTGCCAATTACGGAAGACATGCCCACCGCTCCAACAAACCCATATGGTGCTTCTAAGCTGGCCATAGACAACATCATCACCAGCTACGCCAAGGCCTACGGGCTGGGGGCAACCAGTTTGCGGTACTTCAATGTCGCCGGCGCTTATGGTTCCGTGGGAGAGAATCGAGTCGTTGAAACCCACCTCATTCCGTTGATTCTGCAGGTAGCCCTCGACCACCGCGAATCTATCGCTATCTTCGGCACGGATTGGCCGACAACGGACGGCACCGCTGTCCGCGATTACATTCATATTCGCGATCTTGCAGACGCACACCTACTCGCCGCTGATTCCAATCAGCCGGGTTCCCACCGCATCTTCAATCTCGGCAGCGGCGATGGCTTTAGCGTCAAGCAGGTCGTGGAAACCTGCCGTGAAGTGACAGGCCACCCAATTCCATCTATTGAGGCCCCTCGTAGAGCTGGTGATCCCGCCGTGTTAATCGCATCTTCAGCTAAGGCCATTGAGGAATTGGGCTGGCGTCCATCCCGCTCTGATATCACCACGATTGTTCAGGATGCGTGGAACTTCACCAGTGCTCTCGGCGATAAGGCGCATTCGGCTAATCGGTGATAGGTCGCCAATCAATCGCTACTGGCAGTAACTCCAGTAGCGCTCGATGGCGGCACCTGAACTCACTGTCACTTTCTTGGTCTGGGTCTACACTTTCCATATTTGAGGCGAAAGGCCCTTCGTGATCCAGCAAGCACGCCGTCTCCCAATTGGCGGCCCAGTACACGCCATTGACAGCAAGTGCGATATTCGAGTTCTTCGCTGTGCCTGACATGTGCCGCCTCCACATATGATCCACGATCAGGCGATTCACCCGGTCGACTGGGCTGTCGCACCACTGATCCCCACTCTGCCGTGCAACTTCACGCAGTGCATAAAAAGCTGGCATCCCTTCGTCGTTGTTGCTTAACACGGCACTGAGAATCAACAGTAAGCGCCGACGCATAAACGACCTACTGTGCCGCGCGGCCTCCACCAGAAACTCCCGTACGATCGGCGCCCTATCACCCAAACCCAAGGCGATCAGGTACGTGGACAAGCGCTCATCACGAGCTATGCAACAAATAGCCCGCAGAATGCTGCGATCAGCTAGTGCAGACTCTAGCCGCACATCACCGCGGTGAATCTTCGCCGTCGCCTCAGTCACCGTGAGGAGATCAGCAAGTAACTTCGCGCATTCCTCACGATCATAGAGAGAGTTTTCAAACCGCCGTGGCCTCAAGACAGGAGCATCGGGCCTCACATCCATCCACTGCTCCAATTCTTCCCGATCACTGAGCGATAATGCTCCATGCAAAGCTGTGAAGTTGCTCAGTGGATTGTCGTCGATGCTAGAAACCGCCCCTACCTCCAGCGTCTCCAAATCAATCCAGCGAGCTCCTTCACTGATGGCTTCGATCCACCAGGTACTAATGACCGCCACATCGTCTTCTTCCAGCAGCAGCGCCGCGTCGTTTATGAAGTCCTCCACACCCTCCTGACGAGGATGAATGCCGTACACCAAGGCTTGAGGTGCCGGCCATTCAGCAAGCGCCTCGGTGAACGCCCCAATGGCTTCGCGCAAAGCCCAGTTTTCCAGGTCGAGGCGGATGACTGGACCAATCCGCAGCCGGTGAGGCTCCTGAGTATCTGGGACGATCCCTATAATCACCAGACACTGTGAAGGTGTGAAGCCCATCATCGCGGGTAGGGCCGCCATCAATTCCCCAGGGTGTGCCCCGAGTGTGATGCCCTGCTTCGGAATAGAACTGACCGGATTGCTGTTGCTGTATGTGCTGTGAAAATCTGTCATGCTCTGAGCATGCCTTGCAGTGGAGCTAGGAAGCCCTCCACAGCACGTTCCGCGAAGCCCATTTACGCAGGAGGCTGTGGATAACTCAGCACCTGTGGATAACATTTTTAGCGCCTCAGTTTCAGGCCTGACCAGGCTGTTCATCGACAGGCACAGAGCTTTGGTGAGATTGCCGAAGAAAAAAGCCCAACTGGTAGTCTGGATCAATACGATCTGAGTGAAGGGAGCGCCGCAATGACCACGAATGAACGCCCATCAGATGACCGTAATCAGTCCCCTCGTCAACGCCACAGCGGTATGTACGAATTGGAATACCCAGCACCGGTACGCGCGAGCGAGGAATCGGAGCCCCTCCCCATGGTCATCGCTCTGCAGGGCTATGCTGACGCCGGTCAAGCAATCTCCCATGCCTCAATGCACCTGCTCCAGGCCCTCGATCACCAGCCCGTCGCCTCCTTCAAGGTCGACGAATTGATTGATTACCGGTCCCGGCGTCCAGGTGTCACAATCGATCATTCACGAGTAATAGATCGCGAGGACATGAGCCTCGATCTTCACCTAGTCAAGGATGTTGAGGATCAACCTTTCCTTCTATTGGCGGGCCCGGAGCCCGATCTCAAATGGGAATCTTTCAGTGACGCGGTGGTTGAATTAGCACGTCGTACAGGTGTGGAAAGAGTCGTGACCCTGTACTCCGCGCCCATGACTGTGCCCCATACTCGGCCGCTGGTGATCAGTGCCCACGCTTCAGACGAGAAGCTCGTCCAGGACTTTCACACCTGGGATTCGAGGATGATTATCCCCGGAGCAGCAGCCTTGGATACCGAACTGAAACTCAGTAAGCAGGGAGTAAGAACCGTCGGCATTACGGCACACGTTCCGCACTACATCGCCGCCTCCGACTACCCTGAGGCGACCCACGCTCTCCTCAAGGCTGCGGGCAAGCTGACCCAACGCGAGATACCTCTCGGCGCGCTGGAAGCTGACATGGAGAAGGTCAAGCGCCAGCTTGCAGAGCAGGTCGAGGACAATCACGAGATCGGGACCGTCGTCTCAGCTCTCGAGCGCCAGTACGATGCGGAAGCAGAGCGCATGCGACGCCGCCGCGATAATAATCTGCTGCAGCCAGGTCAAGAAATCCCTACTGGCGAGGAGCTAGGAGCAGAATTCGAAGCCTTCCTTGCAGACCTTTCTGATGATTCCGATCAGGGTGGACGCGATGGCGTCGACGATAAGGACGGCGAGTAAAACGTGGGGGCCGCAGCTGACCTGGCACGTCTGCTTCCCGACCTCGACGAGGTTCCGGAAAGCCTCGTCGATGACGCGATACTGGAATCCTTCCTCGGCTGGACACGAGACCGCGGAATAACCCTTTATCCCGCGCAGGAAGAGGCTGCCACCGCGTTGGTTGCCAAGGATAATGTCATCCTCGCGACCCCCACAGGGTCCGGTAAATCCATGGTGGCTATCGCCGCTCACTTCACCGCCATGGCCCGCAAACAGCGCAGCTTCTACACCGCCCCCATCAAAGCGCTGGTGAGCGAAAAGTTCTTCGATTTATGCCAGACGTTCGGTCCAGAAAACGTTGGCATGATGACCGGAGACGCAACGGTGAATGGCTCGGCTCCCATCATCTGTGCCACTGCGGAGATCGTGGCCAATATCGCTTTGCGCGAAGGAGCCGACGCGCCAATCGACCAAGTGGTGATGGATGAGTTCCACTACTACTCCGAACCCGACCGCGGCTGGGCGTGGCAGGTTCCTCTGCTGGAGCTTCCCCGCGCGCAATTTCTCCTCATGAGTGCCACGCTCGGTGACACCACATGGCTACAGCAGGACCTCAGCGCACGCACGGGACGAACCACGACCTATGTCACCGGTTCGGTCCGTCCCGTCCCCCTCGATTTCCACTACGTCTACACCCCCGTCCACGAAACAGTCGACGAGCTACTCGGGGATGGGAAGGCGCCGATCTACGTCGTGCACTTCACGCAGCGGGAGGCCGTGGAGCGTGCCCAGGCACTCAGTAGCCTCACGCTCACCACCCCCGAGCGCAAGGAGGAAATCGCCAACGCCATAGGTTCATTCCGCTTTAGTTCCGCCTTCGGTAAAACGCTGTCGAAACTCTTACGCAAGGGTATTGGCATCCACCACGCTGGCATGCTTCCGAAGTATCGTCGCCTCGTGGAGCGCCTTTCACAGCAGGGTCTGCTCACCGTCATCTGTGGAACGGACACCCTCGGCGTGGGGATCAACGTCCCCATCCGCACCGTGCTTTTTACAGGTCTGACGAAATACGACGGCATCCGCCACCGCGTGCTGAAATCCCGCGAATTTCATCAAATTGCGGGGCGCGCAGGGCGTGCTGGCTACGACACCGAAGGAACCGTCGTAGTTGAGGCGCCGGAGCACGAGATCGAAAATTTCCGCCTTCGCGAACGCGCCGGCAGTGATCCGAAGAAACTGAAGAAGTTGCGGAAAAAGTCCGCCCCTGACGGCCAAGCTACCTGGACGCAGAAGACCTTTGATCGCCTGACCACGGCTGAACCAGAAGAGCTCGTCAGCCAGTTCCGGATGACGAACTCGATGTTGCTCAATGTCGTCGCCCGCCCGGAGTGGACTTACGGTGCACTCAAGCACCTGCTGCGCAGTAATCATGACACACGAACGAAGCAAAACCAGTCGATCCGCCGAACGATCGAGCTCTACCGTGGCCTCGTGAATGCTGACATCGTGGAAGAGCACTCCGCAGACACGCCATCAGGCAAGGACGCGCGTCTCACTGAGGAGATGCCGCGCGACTTTGCGCTCAACCAGCCACTGTCTCCCTTCGCCCTCGCAGCCCTGGAATTGCTCGATCCGAAATCAGAGACATACTCACTGGATGTCATCAGCACCTTCGAAGCCGTACTGGATGATCCTCGACAGATCCTCCTCGCTCAGCAAAAGGCGGCGCGTTCAGAGGAATTGGCCGCGCTGAAGGCCGAAGGCGTGGACTACACGGAGCGGATGGCGATTCTTGAGGAGGTCACGTGGCCCAAGCCGCTCAATGATGAATTGGAGGACGCCTTCGAGACCTTCCGTGAAGGCAATCCTTGGGCCAAGGATTTCGATATCAGCCCTAAATCCATCCTGCGCGACATGATTGAAAAGGCGATGACCTTTTCTGATCTGGTGGCGACGTATGGCTTGGCGCGTTCAGAAGGCGTGGTCTTGCGGTACCTCACGGACATCTGGCGCACCCTCGACCATTCCCTGCCCTCTGAGCACCGTTCCGAAGAACTAGAGGACATCATCATCTGGCTCGCTGAATTGATCCGCCAGGTCGATTCCTCTCTCATCGATGAGTGGGCTCAGATGGGTGACGAAGACACCCCTCTCACAGAGGAACAGGTCGCAGAACACGCGTTCGGCGTGGAAGATTCCTCACTGCTATCCGCAAATCCACGAGCGCTGACCCGTATGGTGCGCAACCACTTCTTCCGGCATATCGAACTATTCGCGTTCGAGCGAGAAGAAGAGTTGGAGCAAATGGATTCCTACCTCGAAGCGCCACCCGACTGGCCCGCCACCATGGACGTTTACTTCGATGAATACTCCGATATTGGCGTAGATGCCAATGCCCGCGCTGCGCATATGGTGCGGATTCAACACAAGCAGGGCATCGACGGACCCGACGCCAACCTCTGGCTCGTCCGACATATCATTGACGATCCGGAAGGAGATCATAGCTGGGCACTCCTTGGTGAAGTGGATCTAGCCGCCACCGACAAGCATGGAGAGGTCAGGCTGCGTCGCCTCGAGATTGTCGAGGGATGACCCCTCGATCCCTCACGCTCCGCTCGGATAAAGCATGCGAGCCGCTTGCCCGGTGGGTGTGTCCTTCGACGCCAATTCTGCTGGAGTGCAGTCTGCGATAATGTTACCGCCCTCCGCACCAGCTCCGGGGCCCAGTTCCACAACGCGATCAGTTGCCGCAACTGAACGCAGATCGTGTTCGACTACGACGACGCTGTCTCCTCGATCAACGATCCTGCCCAACTCAGTGATCAGCAGGTCTGCATCCGCCGGATGCAGCCCAGTAGTGGGTTCATCTAACAGGTACACAGTGTGTTTCCGAGGTTTCTTCTGCAGATGTGTTGCCAACTTAATGCGCTGAGCCTCACCGCCGGAGAGCTCCGGTGCGCCCTGTCCTAAGCGCAGATAGCCCAACCCCACAGCATGAAGAGCTCGCAAAGCGCGGCTCACGGTTGCATCTGCCTCGAAAAATGGAATGGCGTCATCAACAGTCATGGCAAGCACATCAGCAATGGTCATTCCTTCCCAAGTCACTTGCAGGGTCTCGTCGTTGAAACGCGCTCCGTGACAATCCGGGCACTCAGTGTAGGAACCGGGGAGAAATACCAGTTCAACCTCAATTTTTCCCTCTCCCTTACACGTTGGGCATTGGCCCTTGGTGACGTTGAAGGAGAAGTTCGATACTCCCCAACCACGTCGCTCGGCTTCATTTGTAGAGGCGAAGAGCTTGCGTACCCTGTCGAATAATCCTGTGTAGGTGGCCAGGCAGGATCGAGGCGTGCGGCCAATGGGTTTCTGTGTGATGTGCACATAGGCCATGTCACGCTTTGCCAATTCTTCAGGCAAGACGGTGGATACCAGGGTGGATTTACCTGAACCGGATACTCCCACCACACTGGTGAACTGGCCAAGCCCGATCCTCAGATCCAGATTTTTCAGGTTCTGCTTATTCACACCATGGAGGTCGAGGACGCCTTGCGGAGCCCGAGGTGAAGACACGGGTCTCGGCATTCCCGCAGCGAGTGCTCTTCTCGTAGGAGTATCAGCATCGAAGCCGTCAATCGGGCCAGAGTAGAGGACTTCGCCACCGCCTTCTCCAGCGCACGGCCCAACGTCGACTAGCCAATCAGCCTGACGGACTAGTTCCATGTCATGTTCGACAAGGATCACCGAGTTTCCGGCGTCGATGAGCTTGCGCAGGAGCGGGATGAGGGCGCGTCGCTCAGCAGGGTGGAGACCTGCCGACGGCTCATCGAGCACATAAAGCACTCCGAATAGCCCAGAGCGTAGCTGGGCAGACAGCCGAAGGCGCTGCAGTTCCCCGGCCGAGAGCGTATCGGCCTGCCGATCGAGACTCAGATGCCCCAGCCCTAATTCCAATGCGGAATGCAGGATCGGGCTCAAGTTTCCAAGCAGGATTCGCTCCGCTTCGTCAACAGTTTCCCCACCCCGTGCAGTGCGGTTATCGGAATCGAGCCCATCGATCACGGCCGCCAGCTCTTTGAGAGGCATGCCGTTGATCTCATCAATGTGATAACCGGCATAAGTGACTGCCAATGCTTCGCGAGTGAGACGTTTTCCCTCACATAACTCGCATGGGTGAGACTCCATGTAGGACAGCGTGCGCTGCCTCTGCGAATCGGACTCTGTCTCGGCGAGAGTTTTATTCAGGTAGCTGCTAACTGAACGCCATGTTCCCTTGTACGTCCTTTGCACCTGGTCTGCGCCCCGAACTGGGTAGATGGTCACCACTGGCCGCTCATCAGTGAAGAGAATCCAATCGCGATCCTGCTGTGGAATCTCGCGCCAGGGAGTATCCATGGGGTAACCGAGCTGTTCGAGAATATCGTGGAAGTTTTTCCCACCCCAGGCACCTGGCCAGGCTTGAATAGCGCCTTCGTTAATGGTCAGCGACGGATCAGGAACCATTGATGCTTCGGTAGCCTGGTTAATGATCCCTGTTCCCTGACATGATGGGCACATGCCTTCAGCGGTGTTGGGCGAAAATGAATCCGAGTAAAGTTTTCGCGCCCCCTGGGGATAATCACCAAGACGGGAGAAGATCAGCCGGACCGTATTGCTCATCGTGGAGACTGTTCCCACGGTCGAGCGAGCCGAACCGCTGGTGGTCGATTGTTGCAGCGCAACGGAGGGTGGCAGTTCATCGATGGATTCCACCTGAGGATCAACCGCGGAGGCGATCAATCTCCTCGCAAAAGGTGCCACTGACTCCAAATACTTCGATTGAGCTTGCCCGTGTATTGTTCCGAAGGCTAGGGAAGACTTTCCCGATCCGCTGACGCCGGTAAACACAACCAACTTTGATCGTGGGATTTCGAGGTCGACGTGGCGCAGGTTATGCAGGTGTGCATCATGTACTCGAATCATGCTGACCATTGTAGGTAGCGTGTTCTGATTGTTAATGGACTTCTGGGACAGGTACTACTGGTACGAGCACGTGTGAATAAACGCTCCGGGAGATTGCGATGGCAGAAAAGTTTCGAGTGATGGCGAGTGATGAATAAAGCAACCCAAGTTTCCCCCGCACTCGAAAAGCGCATCACACACGCGAAGATCTTCGCTCGCCTCCATCTTTGGGGCATTGTTGGGTCGATGATCATGTTCGTGCTCGCGCTGACCCCCTCACTGCTGCCACGAACCTGGTTCTATCAGGGAATCATCTCGGGATGGGCCGCCGGATTTGGCTATCTCATCGGAATCGCACTGCACTGGTTTTACCGACGCTTCATCCGCGGCCTGAGACCATGGCTACACGCCAGCAACTGGAGCATTCGCCAGCAAAAATGGGCCCGCCGCATTCTTATCACGCTCGGAACCGTCTGGGTTCTGGTCATGGTTGGATTTTCCTACAGCTGGCAGCTCACTCTTGCTCATGCCGCTGGAACCAAGACATGGACGTGGTGGCAGGTAGCCGCTATCCCGGTGGTGGCATTCGCCATGTTTTTCCTTGTCATCGGCATCTTCCGATTCCTGAATTGGTCGGCAAATCGACTATTTGATGCAACCCCGCAATTCATCAAGCCACGAGCCCGGTCGGTTCTCGCATGGGTGATCGTATTGATGCTCGCCGTCTGGTTTTTCCACAACGCGGTACCTGGCGCCATCGTCGGCGTCGGAGAAAGAGTCTTCTCTGCGCAAAACCGCGATCCTGATCCTGCGGTGACGGCGCCCATCCAGCCCGAACGTTCGGGATCGCCAGATTCGGCCGTGGATTTCGACGGCGTGGGCTTCTACGGTTCGCGGTTCGTCGCCGGTGGTGCTACCGCAGAGGAGCTCACTGCCGCTACCGGTAAAAAGGCTAAGGAACCTATTCGGGTCTATGCGGGACTGGGCAATGCTCTGGATCCGCAGGAGCGCGCGCAACTGCTTATCGACGAACTTGAGCGCACGAATGCCAAAGATCGCAAAGCTCTCCTCTTCATGATGACGACCGGAACGGGTTGGGTATCTGCCTACGCAACGCAGAGCTTCGAGCTCCTCTACGGCGGTGATACCGCGATTGCTGCTGGGCAATATTCCGCGATGCCCTCAGCGTTGCATTTCCTCGCGGGTGGTGAGCAAGTGCAAGCGGCCAATAGTGATCTGTTATCACCACTGATCAACTGGTGGAATGAGCTGCCCGAGGGAGATCGTCCCAAGCTCTACCTCTACGGCGAATCCTTAGGCTCCACTGGCGTAGAGGCATCCTTTTCTGGGCTCCGTGACGTGGCTAACTCCGTCGACGGAATCCTGCTCACGGGTTCACCTCACTTCAACCCCTTGCGTAGCCAATTTGTCGAACGCCGAGATCCAGGAACAACCGAGACAAACCCCGTCTATGGGGATGGTTTGATGGTGCGCTTTGCCAGCGATGCTGAACAGGTACGGCCGTGGGTGACCAAGGATGATGAAGATTGGGCCGCTCAGCGCCTCCTCTACATCCACCATCCATCGGATCCTGTGTCCTGGTGGTCATTCAAGATGGCATTTCAGGAACCAGATTGGCTGTCGGAACCATTGCCGGGAGGCCAAGAACGAGCGATGACGTGGATGCCCCTTGTCAGCTTCCTCCAAGTGACAGCCGATCTACCCGTCGCCGCCAATGTTCCCGATGGGTATGGCCACAATTATGGTGACTCGGTCCTGGTGGGATTCGCAGCGATCGGCGGGCTACAACTTTCCGATGCCGAGCTCAAACGCTATGAAGACATCCTCTCCAAGCTGCGTGGCGACACCCCGAAGTAGTCACTCGGACTCCTAAAAGTGGCTTAGGAAAGAACGGCTGTGGGCCGCGACTTCGCGGTAGGACTGAGCGATCATTTCCCCCAGCGCCACGTACTCTTCGTGACGGGTCGTAGAGCTCCGATACACTAACCCGATCGTGCGCCCTGCGCGCTGAGCCCCTCCATCGAAAGTCGCTAGCGCAATCCCTGGACGACTGCACTCGGATGCCACAGCACTCAGTGGCACGAGAGTGGCGCCAAACCCAGCAGAGACTAACTGCATGACGGTGGACAGGCTGGCGGCTCGGGTCACGCTTCTGCGCGGATCCTTCGTCATCTCTACCGTGCGGCACATCTCCAAGATTTGATCGCGCAGGCAGTGGCCGTCGTCAAGCAACAGCAGCTCAGTGTCCGCGAGCTCATCGACTGTCACATCGGAACGCCCAGCGAACGGACTTGACTTGTCCACGACGAGAACAAACTCCTCAGTGTACAACTCGATTTTCTGCAAACCTGCTGTGTCCGTGGGCATCCCCACGAGGGCGATGTCGATCTTGCCCTGGCGCAGACCATCCATCAAATGGTGCGTCTTTTCTTCGACGATGCGAGGTTCCAATTCTGGGGACTCTTGCGGCAAAGAGGCGAGAAAATCGGGCAAGAGGTACGGTGCAACTGTGGGGATCATGCCTATTGTTAATGAGCCCACCAATCCCCCGTTGGCACCGCGAGCATGAGCGACAAAAGTTTCGAGGCTCTCTAGGGTGTTCTGGGCGAATGGCAAGAGGGTTCGGCCGATCGGGGTGATGATCACCTTACGCGTGGAGCGTTCGATCAGCTGCACTCCTAGCCCGTTTTCCAGCGCGGCGAGCGCCTGCGAAAGCGATGGTTGAGAAATGCCCAAATGCGAGGCCGCGGAACCGAAGTGGCCGAACTCCGCGATTGTTGCGAAAGTGCGCAGCTGTGCAATCGTTGGGCGATATTCTTTGTTGACCACGTTTTAAGGATACATTGAGGACTTAACGAACCTCGATTCTCGCCACACCTTCGAACGGGCTCAGACCACCAAAGATCGCCCGCGAATCGCCCCTATATCGCACGGTGTACGTGCCTGGTTCCAGTGCTGCAGTGTTCCAGTCGATAGTAACGGTTGTGGAACCCCACGCATTGGCGAAAGTAATGAGGGTGGACTCGGAGGAATCATGAGCGACCACAGATCCGTCCTCCCGCGCCACGGTGAGATATCCTTCCCCTAGCCGCAGGTTGTTGTTTGGGTTCGCTCCGACCAACGTCACCGTCGCCGTCTCACCCACTGCCACGCTCTTAGGCGCCGAGAGAATCTCACCAAACTTCTTCCCAATTGGAGGGATATCTGCCCAACCATTGGTACTGGGGGAAGGTGGGATCAAGCCTGTTAAATCACCCGCCGGCCGTCCTGGATCAATCTCCTTGCCTTCCTTGAGCGCCGTGGCAAGCTCGTGGAAGGTTTGTTGGAATGCCGGTAGCTGATTGCGTCCGAATATTGTCGCGCCACCTTCATAGTTTTGGGTTCCATACTCCTCTGGAGTGGTGAGGTAATGGCCGTAACCATTGACGTACCCCTGTGAAATGACGTTGTCGAGAGGCACTCCCAGAGCCTCCGCGACGGTACGGCGTAAGCGCAGGCCGGAGGTGATTGTCGCTTCAAAGCCATGCGAGATGAGCACGAGCCCGCCAATGCGGTGGACGTAAAAGGGATGCACCTGCTGGATCATGCCTTCGATATATCCCAAAGGCAGCAAGATGTCCTTTGGCGCGTGGAGCTTGTGGATCGCTGGAGGAACAACTACGCGGCCCAACTCGCGCACCCACGGGTTGCCTCCTCGTTCCCCCTCATTGAGGCCCAGTAGAGGCTCACCCCCGCCGTCTTCCTGAGAGGATGCGGCGAACGCTGCACCGAGGATCGCTGGGCCAGTATGCCCTGGTTTTCCGTCTGTGGTCCACTGTGCATCGACCGCAATATCGGAGCAATCTACCCACCGGAAGATACCGTCCACTCCCCCGCCTGCGACAGGCTCACCATCACCGGCTTCGGCTACCGCGCGCATGTGCCGTTCACCGATGATGCGTGCGTGGGAAACATCGTCTTCGCCCGGTCCGGACCCCGGCGTGAGCCCTAAATTGGGAGTCATATCGCCTGGGGAAGACTGCGCGAAAGCCGCGACAAAAATAGCTTCCTCAGGATGACTGTGATCCACGCCCAAAGCTTCTTCGGTCGCCCAGGCTGCATATCCCTTGTTATCGGTCGCCACGTGGCGGTATTCGGAAGACATACTGGTGGCGTGGACGGCAAACCAGTTGATGAAGCCGACGGGCTGGCCGTTGCGTTCGATGTGAAGCGTGACATTGTGCGGATCGATGGCATCGGGAAAGTTCGCGCGATCCGATTCCGGGTTTTGCTCCCACGCTTGGCGTGAACGGTTCGCCGATGCGCCTGACAAGGTGCCTTTCGCTAGGGTCAACTGAGCTGGCTGGACATCATCGTGTGCCCTCTCAATGGCTGCGACGATTCCAGAGACGTTCGCTTCGAACGTAATAGGCCGGAAGCCCTGAGTGGTGATGTCAACCATCAGGTGGCCGGACGTTCCACCGGGAGCAACGTGAGTGTGCGTAGCGTGGATCAGCACATTGTGGTCGCTGTACAGATCTCCGTATTTGGTTTTGAGCCGGCGTAGCACTTCCAGGAAGATGGACTGGAACATGAGTCCGATGTCGGCGACCACCTCCACGACACGACGTTGTGTCGCGGGGTCCACGAAGATGAAGGCTCGGGCGTATTGACGGCGTTGCAGTCCGACCGAGGTCTGCTCAAGCACCGCGTAGCCGTTCATGCCCGCACCCCATGGCTCGCCGGTCATGTCTGCCATGCCGCGCCCCACGTGGATCGAGTCCGTTTGAGCCGCCGCGCTTCCTTTGGTGGCCGACGCCCAGAGGACCGTGCCTGACACTGCTGCCATGCCGCCGAAGAACCTTCGGCGTGACACCGGTGAACCAAAAAAGCTGCCCGCATCGGGCAGCGCTTGCGCAGTGGTGCATCCACATGTGGTGTTTTCGTGATGTCGAGTGGTGCGATGATCCATGCCCAAAAATACTTTCGAGTATCTACCTAACTAAGGATTGAGGAAATAGTAAACAGAGTGAGCACTCATGCGCACCGGAATGAACAAATAAAACCCGAAGTTGTTAGAATTTCCCAGGTGAATACCCCGAGCGATGATCAAGGCCAGGCCCACAATAAGCACGGCGCAACCACTAAGAAGCACCCTCGCAAGCGCAACCGCCAACGCCAACGCTCGGGGCGAAACCGCACTCCGCGAGTGGTGCGGTCCATCGGTCCAGTCAACTTTCCAGAACACTTACCGGTTAGCGAACGCCGAGAAGAAATCATGGAAGCGATCGACCAGCATCAGGTGGTTATCATCGCCGGCGAGACGGGCTCAGGCAAGACCACTCAGATTCCAAAAATGTGCCTAGAGCTCGGACGGGGGCGCACTCAGGTCATCGGACATACACAACCACGACGCATCGCAGCCCGCAGTGTTGCAGAGCGTATCGCCGAGGAACTCGGGCACTCCATTGGAGACGCCCAGTCCCCCGTCGGCTATAAGATCCGCTTTGATGACACGATCAGCGATTCCACAGCCATCAAGCTCATGACCGATGGCGTTCTACTCAACGAAATTCAGCGCGATCGGCTCCTGCGCGCTTATGACACGATCATCGTTGACGAAGCCCACGAACGCAGCCTCAACATCGACTTCCTCCTCGGATTCCTCAAGCAGCTCCTGCCGCGGCGCCCAGATCTCAAGGTCATCATCACCTCAGCAACAATCAACCCTGAGGCCTTCGCCAAGCACTTCGCCGACGCCTCCGGCACCCCCGCGCCCATCATCGAGGTTTCCGGCCGCACCTATCCTGTGGAGGTTCGCTACCGGCCACTGATCACCGAACGCCTGAACGAAAAAACGGGCGAGCTCGTGGAGACAGAAATTGACCCGCTCGACGGCCTCGTCAGCGCCTGCCGAGAACTAATGGACAACGGACCAGGAGATATCCTCTGCTTTTTCTCGGGCGAGCGAGAAATTCGAGATGCCGCGGACGCGCTAGGTTCTGCCTTTGCCCAGCGACGAAGCGAAAAAGTCGACATCCTGCCTTTGTTCGGCCGACTATCGAACGCAGAGCAACACCGGGTGTTCTCCCCCGGCGGCAAGCGCCGCATCGTCTTGGCCACCAACATCGCAGAAACATCACTGACGGTGCCCGGTATTCACTATGTTGTCGACACCGGCTACGCCCGCATCTCCCGCTACTCACACCGCACGAAGGTCCAACGCCTGCCCGTAGAGGAGATCAGCCAGGCCAGCGCGACTCAACGTTCCGGCCGCTGCGGCCGCACAGCTGACGGTATCGCCATTCGCCTCTACTCCGAGGAAAATTTCGAGGCACGCCCAGAATTCACCGACCCTGAAATTCTCCGCACGCACCTAGCGAGTGTCATTCTCGCCATGGCAGCCCTCGGGCTCGGCGACGTGGAAGATTTCCCTTTCCTCCAATCGCCAGATCGCAAGTCAGTTCGCGATGGTGTCGCCTTGCTCCAAGAACTAGGTGCGCTAGCGGTGGCGTCGGAAAAGAAGAAGGGAGAACCTACACGGGCTAAGCTGACGCAGATCGGCAAAGACATGGCACGCATCCCAACTGATCCTCGGTTGGCGCGCATGCTTGAAGCAGCACACAGGAACCACGTCTTGGAACACGTGGCGGTCATCGTCGCTGCGCTAAGCATCCAAGACGTGCGGGAACGCCCCATGGAACACCAAGCGCGCGCCGACCAACTCCATGCGCGTTTTGCGGCAGACTCAGACTTCATCAGCATTCTCAAGCTCTGGAACTACCTCCAGATCAACCGGCGCACGCTTTCGGGTAATCAATTCCGCAAACTATGCCAGAGCGAATTCATCCACTACATGCGTAGCCGAGAATGGATGGACCTCGTGCGCCAGCTCCTCAGTGTTATCCAAGACCTGCGCTGGCAGGTGCCTAATATTCACCATGTTCGCGAACTCGACTTCGATGAACAAAGCCTCAACGAGGACGCCGTTCATCGTTCCATCCTTACCGGCCTGCTGACGAACATTGGCATGCGCGAAGGCAATTCAAAGCAATTCGCCGGTACCCGCAATTCCCACTTCGTTGTCCATCCCAGTTCCGCGCTTTCAAAGAAGCCACCTCAGTGGATCATGGCAGCTGAGCTCGTAGAAACCTCCCAAGTTTTTGCTCGCACAATCGGACCGATTGACCCATCATGGGTCGAAGACATCGCGCCTCACATGGTCAAGCTGGTCCATTCCGAACCCCATTGGTCCAGTAGCCGAGGCGCAGCAATGGTGCACGAGAAGGTGCTCATGCTCGGCTTGCCCCTGATCGCTGACCGTCGCGTGAACCTGGGACGTACGGATAAGGCACTGGCGCGCGAGCTGTTCATCCGCCATGCTCTGGTAGAAGGCGACTGGACAACTCGCCATAAATTCTTTCACCATAACCAGGATCTGCTCGCAGAAGCGGGGCAGCTGGAAGATAAAACACGACGCCGTGACATCATCGTGGACGACGACGCACTTTACGCGTTCTACGATAAGCGATTGCCGGACAGCATCACCTCTGCGCGGCATTTCGACTCCTGGTGGAAAAAGGCTCGCCACAAAGATTCGAACTTGCTGAACTTCGATCCAGAGCAGCTCATCGACTCGCATGAGGGCGCTGCCGCAGCCGATGAATTCCCTGACATCTGGAGGCAGGGCTCGCTCGGGTTCGAGCTCACTTATGTCTTCCAACCCGGCGATCCCCATGACGGCATCACCATGCGCGTACCGTTGCCTCTGCTAGCGACGGTTGACCCTCAGCAGACACAGTGGCTCGTGGCAGGACTTCGCCATGATTTGTGTGTGGCCTTGATCAAGAGTTTGCCGAAGGTGCTGCGCCGGACAGTGGTTCCCGCCACTGATTTCGCGCGCCGCGCTTTGCAGTCGATGACGCCTTTTGATGGCCCCATTGACGAAGCGCTTGCCGATGCTTTGCGAAGCCTTGGTGGCTCAGGGATTTCCTCCAGTGACTTCGATTGGTCCCGAGTGCCCGACCATCTGCGGATGAATATTGCGGCCATCGATCGCAGAGGTAAGGTCGTCGATTCCTCCCGAAACATCACCGAGTTGCAGGAGCGCCTGTCTGGACAGGTCACCCAGGCCATTGCTCAGGCTTCCGCACGTTCCAATCCGGCTGGACCAGAACCCATCGATGCATCTGCTCATGCAGCAAGCAGAAAGAGGAAAGGCAAAAAGAAAGGCAACGTAGGTAATAGCGGGAAAAGAGGGGGTGCGTCCACCGGCGGCGTGCTCGCCCGTGCGGACAAATGGGATGCCCAGGGGATCGGAACTGTTGTTGAGTTTGTCGACACTGTCGTCGATGGTCAGACGGTCTCTGCGTACCCGGCAATCGTCTCTGTTGAGGATGGGGTGGTTCTCCGTGCATTCCCGACGCCACAAGCAGCTGCGGCCCAACAATACAAGACTGTCTTAGACATGATGGTTTCACAGATGTCTGTTTCCAATGCGCAAATGCTCAAGGGCCTACCTCTGCGTCAGCGGGTGGCGCTGGAATCCTATCCCTATGGTGGATTCGCCGCATTGGTGGAGGATCTGCAAACGGTAGTCTGCCGCGACATGCTCTCTAAGGTTGGTCCGGTCGTCCGCGACCCTGAGCGGTGCAAGGAGCTTGTATCGCAGGTCAAGAAGGAGGGTGCGACCTGGGTACGGCGCTACGTCGTCGAGATAGCGCCTGCTGTGTTGGCCGTTGCAGACATGCGCGAAGAATTGGATGCCTGGGACGGTGAAGTTATCGACGACATGCGCCAGCAGTTGGACTTCTATCTGGGTTCCCATGCGGTTGCGCGTCATGGTGTGGCACAGTTGAAGCATGTTCCTCGATACGTCCAGGCGATGAAGGCGCGGCTGGAGCTGATGGAACTTGATCCTCTCCGCGAGCAGGACCTCGATGCCCAAGTTGAACAGGCTTTGAAGGAGTATCGAGCCACGCTTGATCGGCTGCCACGAGCGAGAGCTGCTTCTCCGCAGCTTAAGGACGTGCGATGGACTATCGAGGAGTTTAGGGTAAGCCTGTTTGCGCAGAATTTGGGGACTGCGCGGACTGCCTCATTGCAAAGGATCCGGAAGGCACTGGCGAAAATCCGTTAATCTTCCGCGCTCTCCCCTGTCCGGTCCTGGCTCTCACTGTGACTTGCTCGGAGGAGAGCGATCTCATTTTCGAAGTCCTCCGCACTTTTGAAGGATTTATAAACGGAGGCAAAGCGAAGGTAGGCGACCTCGTCAAGTTTGCGTAGTGGCTCGAGGATCGCCAGACCTATCTGGTTAGCTTGAACTTGAGATCCATGCACTGCACGGACATTTTGCTCGACTTCGTGTGCGAGGCGTTTGAGGGCATCATCCGAAACATCTCGTCCTTGGCAGGCGCGCCGGACACCCTTGATCACTTTTTCCCGACTGAACTCTTCAGTCACTCCACTTCGCTTCATCACGAGCAGAATGGACCGTTCTACGGTTGTGAAGCGCGTGCCACAATCACTGCACTCTCGACGCCGTCGAATAGATACACCTTGTTCGACGGCTCGAGAGTCGACAACGCGCGATTGCTCAGATCTGCAGGAGGGACACAACACAACTTATAGAATAGTCGCTAATCGGCTGCCTCCCTAAGCGGAATAGCTCAGTCCACCGACACCTGAGAAGCGACTTGGTGAGAGGTTGCGGGCGGAACCGTCTCTGCGTTGTCACCGAGTACCAGAGGGCTGAGGCCCAACGTGAGGACGATTGATCCTAAAGCGATACTGAATCCTCCGCGTGAAGTAACGAATCGCTCAGCTCTATCCGCCCAACGGTCCCGCAGAGGGGAACGCACATTATCGAACACGGGTCTACCGGGAGAAGCAATTCTCTCACGGATTCTCCGGCGCGCAATCGATGGGGCTATCGCACGACCAAGGCCGGAGGTGTTCGAACCACTACGCTCTTCTATCGACCTCCAATTTGGCCTCACAGGTCGATCCCAGCTGCCTGCACCCTCACCCTGAGCCACCACTGGAGGCAGAGAAGAAACTTGGCGGCGGGCAGTGCGCGAAGATGCTACGTGGGTCTCCTCAACAGAGCAAATGGTGTTCATCTCTTGGTCTTTCCTTCCTCCGAGGTACTATCTCAAACACCACGCGACAGTAAGCCTGGCGGCCCATCGCGTGTTGCGTTCCGCATTCAATCACAAACATAAGACAACACTTACGAGCACGTTCTAAAATAATCGAACATCGATGATGTGTTCTATTTTCTTTGTTGATCACAAATTAGCACGCGCGTTCGATTCTGTCTAGAGAAAAACCAAAAGAATCGAACAAATGAACCAAGATTCGTTCGATATTTCATGTATGGTGGTGTGGACAAGCACCACCCTGCTCGCGGTGTAAGCAAGAGCCTTACACGCGCACATCCTTTTCCGTTTAGCCACTGAGGAGCTCCTATGTCCACCAACGATGTTCACGATGCGGATAGCCAGCCTCGTCGCCGGCCCGGTCGCCCACGTAAGACCGCTGCGGAACGCCAAGCAGGTACCGACAAGAGCCGCCTCACCGATAGGCAAAGCCGCATTCTCCAAGTGATCACCGATTCGACCGTATTACGCGGTTACCCACCGAGCATTCGCGAAATCGCCGATGCTGTAGGACTCCAATCCACCTCATCTGTCTCTTATCACCTCACTCAGTTAGAGAAGAAGGGCTATCTCCGCCGTGAGGACAAGAAACCGCGTGCGGTAGACGTTCGAAACTTCAAGGAAGAGCCCACTCCTAGCCAAGCGCAGGGCGACCAGCCCAATAGCGCTGATGTTTCCGACGAGCACCCCACAGCCACCTACGTCCCCGTCGTCGGACAGATCGCCGCCGGTAGTCCGATTCTCGCCGAGCAGAACGTTGAGGCCGTCTTCCCACTTCCTTCCGAACTCGTAGGTAATGGTGAACTCTTCCTTCTTCAGGTCGTCGGCGAATCCATGCGCGATGCCGGCATTTTCAACGGTGATTGGGTCGCGGTCCGTTCCCAGAACGTGGCAGAGTTCGGCGACTTTGTTGCTGCCATGATCGACGGCGACGCGACAGTAAAGGAATTCCACCGTAACGAGGACGGCGTATGGCTTCTGCCCCACAACGACCTCTTCGAGCCGATTCCAGCGGAAGAAGCACAAATTCTCGGCAAAGTTGTCGCAGTTTTGCGCAAAGTTTAGTTCACCCCCGCTCCCCGTAGCGCGAAGCCCAGCGCCAGCCACGCGATATACCATGTGATGGACAGTTCTTCGCGTGGCTTTTCGTGTGCCACCCGCTAGTAAAAAGAAACTTCACGACGGTACCTCGCATGGCAGAAAGGACGCAGCACAACCATGCCCAAGCAGTCAGCTGAGCGACGCCGCCAAATTGCATCCCTTGCTGCTGTGCAGGGTCGGGTCACCGTCACGGAACTCGCCGAGCGCTTCAAAGTTACTGCTGAAACCATACGTCGTGACCTTGCGATTCTGGATGAGGAAGGCGGAGTCTTTCGTGTCCACGGCGGTGCGGTTCCCATCCAAAGTTTCCGCAGCAATCCAACCACTTATGAATCGCGCGCCAAGGCCTCGCTTGAGGCAAAACGGGCCATTGCCCGTAAAGCGGTTACTTTGCTGCCTAATCCCGGTTCAACTCTATTCCTTGACGGCGGCACGACTACTGCACTAATGGCCCGCACTATGGCCGAGCTGCCAGAACCGGAAGGGTTTTACACCCCCTTCACAATCATCACCAATTCCCTCCCCATTGCGCTGACGCTATCGGATTCCCCACTGTTCGATATCCAGCTTCTGGGCGGTACAGTCCGACCCCAGTCGCAAGCTGTCGTAGGCGACGTCGCCACCCGAACAATCGGGGTACTGCGCGCCGACACTGCATTTGTCGGAACCAATGCGCTGACACTGTCACACGGATTGTCCACCCCAGACGCACAAGAGGGCGCTGTGAAACGGGCCATGGTGACTAATGCACAACGCGTCATCGCACTGTGCGATTCCACCAAATTTGGTCTCGATTACCTCGTCAGCTTCGCGTCGATGGAAGATCTATCTACAGTAGTCACTGATCGTGAAGCGACCCAGGATTACGTGGCAGCGCTTGAGGCCTCGGGCATCACGGTAGCCTTCGCTGATTAGGCGCTACCGTTTGCGCTCGAGGCTTCACAACCAGAGGTTTTCAGCGAATCACAGTTATTCGCCTTTAACGACGTGGTGCGTTCTGTCCCTCACCGACCGTATGGAAAAGCCACCGGAGGATTGGGTAGGCGATAATTATGCCCACAGAGCCCCAAGCAATTCCCTCCAACTGAACACCGCCCACAGTGAGGGTCAAGTTTCCGATACCTGCGATAATCGCCACAGAGGCAGTCGTCAGATTCACCGGGTCAGTCAACTGCACATTGTTGTCCTGCCAAATGCGGACGCCCAACAGGCCAATCATGCCGTAGAGAACCATCGTCGCACCACCCAATACGCCAGCGGGAATCGTGAGGATCACAGCGCCAAACTTCGGAATGAATGCCAAAGCAATCGCGGTGATCGCGGCCACCCAGTACGCCGCGGAAGAGTAGACTTTGGTTGCCGCCATAACACCGATATTTTCGGCATAGGTAGTGGTACCGGAACCACCGAATCCACCGGCAAGCATGGTTGATGTGCCGTCTGCAATCAACGCCGGACCTGCGAGGTCGTCAAGGTTACGACTCGTCATCGTTGCCACTGCTTTCACGTGACCGACGTTCTCGGCAATGAGAACCACAATGACAGGCAGCGTCACAGCGATCGCTGCGAGGTTAAACTCGGGCGTCGCAAAGTGGGGTGCACCCAGCCACTGCGCATCGCCCACGGTTTTCATAGATTCTTCGGACAGTCCGCCATAAAGATAGGCAAAGCCCCACCCGACGAGCACGCCGAGCAGAATTCCGAGGCGCGAGACCATCCCCCGACCGGCAACGGTGAAGACAACGATCGCCACGAGCGTGACGAAAGCGATGAGGGGCTGTGCCTGAAAATTACTCGTGGCGGTGGGCGCTAGGTTCAAGCCGATCAAGGCTACAATCGCGCCGGTAACCGCCGGCGGCATGACCGCATCGATGACCTTTCGGCCAGCCAGCGTCACAATAATGCCGATGACCGTAAGCAACATGCCAGCGGCAAGAATGCCACCGAGCTGAGCTGCGAAGCCGTGCGCCTGGGAGGCTGTCAACGGAGCGATAAAAGCGAAAGAGCTGCCAAGATAGGACGGCAGTCGATTGCGCGTTACGAGAAGGAAGAGGATGGTGCCCAATCCGGTAAACAACAGGGTGGTGTTGACCGGAAACCCGGTGATGGTAGGCACCAACAATGTCGCTCCGAACATGGCAACAACATGCTGCATGCCGATCCCGATAGTGCGGGGCCAGCTGAGGCGCTCCTCCGGCGCGACGACTTGACCGGGGGCAATCGACCGGCCATCCCCGTGGAGAGACCAGCCAAAGAAACGGCCTCTTTGTACTGCCAGCGCCTCATTGGGCTCAGATTTTGAAACGTCAGAATTGCTCACGGACACCAATTATTGCCCATACGCACTGACTTACACCACAAATTCTGCTAGCTCTGCAGCGACAGAGGTCGGCAATCGCACCTCGAGGACAGTTCCAGCGGCATCATACTGTTCGTCAATAATCGTTCCTAGCTGGTGAATTCGCGCTACGACCTCTCCACGTGTGAACGGTATGTGAAGTTTGACGTGCGAGTCTAGGCTATTGAGGAAAACCTCCAGACGCGTCTCTAATTCTTCAATGCCTTCACCCGTATGAGCAGAGACGAAGACCACATCATCCAGACGGTGTCGCAACTCCGCGAGAACCAGCGGATCGGCGCTATCGATTTTGTTGACAACAAGGATCTCTGGCGGCGCGGGAGTTCCCGTTTCCTCGACGATGTCCCCAATCACCTTATTCACCGCCGCGATCTGTTCCATCGGGAATGGATCCGAACCATCGACGACGTGTAGGACCACGTCCGCTGCGAGAACTTCCTCCAGCGTCGAGCGGAACGCTTCCACCAACTGTGTCGGCAGGTGGCGGACGAAGCCGACCGTATCGGTGAACACGACAGCGCGTCCATCGCGAAGATTCGCGCGCCGAGTGGTCGGATCCAGTGTCGCAAATAGCGCATCCTCCACCAGAACTCCGGCACCCGTCAACGCATTAATGAGGGAAGACTTGCCTGCATTGGTGTAGCCAGCTATGGCCACCTGGGGGATTGCCGAGGCATCGCGGCGCTCGCGCTTAATCTCGCGGGAGGTCTTCATTCCCGCAATCTCCTTACGCAACTTCGCCATGTCCGAACGTAAACGTCGACGGTCAGCTTCAATTTTGGTCTCACCCGGACCGCGCAGCCCCACACCACCATTCGAGCCAGCACGACCACCCGCCTGGCGCGACAGGGCTCCGCCCCACCCGCGCACTCGGGTGATGAGGTACTCCATCTGGGCAAGTGCTACTTGAGCCTTACCTTCTTTGGATTTAGCGTGTTGCGCAAAGATATCCAAGATCAGCATCGTTCGGTCGATGACTTTCACATCGAGCGCCTTTTCCAGAGCAATCATTTGGCCAGGGCTCAATTCGCCATCGCAGATCACGGTATCCGCCCCTGTTTCCGTGACGATACTCTTGAGCTCATCGACCTTGCCGGAGCCAATGTAAGTGCCCGAGTCCGGCTTGTCCCGCTTCTGGTAGATCATGTCAGCGATTTCCGAACCGGCTGTCGTTGCCAACGCTGCCAGCTCCTCGAGGCGGGCTTCAATCTGGGCCACAGTGCCCTCCGTCCACACGCCCACGAGGACGACCTTTTCGAGGCGCAGTTTTCGGTACTCCACGTCGTAGCCATCAGACTGCTCATCCGTGTATTGACTGGTACCGCGCGTCAATCGTCGCAAACTGGAGCGAGCTTCCAGATCCATCTCACCAACAGTCGGTTGGTGTCCCCCCGCTAATTTCTGTGGCCCGGACGCGCCCTCCGTGGCTGCGGCATATTCATCGTCGTTGCGGTGCTGAATTTCTTTGGTCATTACTTCACTTTTCTACACTTTCACCTGCGTAAAAGAAAAACCGCGGGCGGGGTTGGTTAGCATGGAGGGCATGATCCCTGAACTCCGTAGCGTTGGTTTAGATTTTCAGAAATGGCAGGATGCCCTCGAGGCCGCCTACGCCTCTGGGCGCTTGACAGTGTCCGGAGAGGTTCGTGACGGCCAGGTTCTGCAATACGACGACCCGGCCGGATCCCGCCTGGTCGTACTCGCCGTTCCGCCCTACGGATCCTTCGCCAGTTACGCAGGTGGCGTGGAGACTAGTGCCCACATCAGCATGATCAATGACATCGTGGGCGTGCTGGACATCGTGGAAGACAACCCGATGCTTCAGGTGTCGGGTCAGCAAGCTCCTATCATCAGCTCACTGACTGCGACCGTCGCGCAAGGCCCCATGCTGGCCGATGGAGAACCTCTGGAATATCAACCGGTACAGGTCACCGCACTGGCCACGGATGTCAAGGTTTACGCAAACGCGACGGAGTACGCCAAAGACGGTGGCCTCAAGGTTGGTATCGTTGATTCTCAGGGAATTAAGGACATGAACTCCGGTGCTGTCTCTCCCCACGCGACCGCAACTATCGCGGTGGAAGCCGTGAGCTTCGCGAAGAAGACGACGGAACTTACTGGCCAAAAGTTCTGGGTCTGCACTGTCCGCTCCCCGTTCGATTTTAGTGTCGTCGTCCCTGCAGAACAGATCAATGTGGCAGAGGCGACGATGGATGGCTCATCCCTGCCAGCTGGAGCAGTGATCGCAGGTACTGTCCAGTTCACTGCCGGTGCTGTGGACCCCGCTTCCTGCTCCTCCGGAGGCGGTTGTGGCTCAGGAGCTTGCGGCTGCGGAGGGCACTAGCGCACACGCCGCAGCGTTCAGAGATAGTGCGTGCCTTCGGCGACGATCTCGGATGGCCCCTTGAGTACTGAGCCTTCCTCGCTCACAGTCACGTCAACCTGTCCACCTGGGACGTTCACACGCACAGTGCCGGTTGCTCGCCCAGCATCAGCCAGCGCAGCAACAGTGGCTGCAACAGTGCCAGTCCCGCAGGAACGAGTTTCTCCCACTCCCCGCTCGTGCACACGCATGTGCACCTCACCTGCGGACAAAGGGGTGACGACCTCGAGATTGACACCGTGTGGAAAGAATGATTCATCCCACGTCACAGCCTGTTCAATAGGCAGTTGCGCGAGCTTTTCGGCAGTCAAGTCCGGCACCACCGATGCCAAGTGTGGGTTGCCCATGTCCACTGCGAGTCCGGCGAGCTTCACAGCATCGCCACCCACCTGGGCGGTGGAGAGGCCTAAAACTTCTGGTGCCCCCATTTCTACACTGACCGTCGCGAACAGTGCGTCACATTCATGGATGGTGACTTCCTTGCGTCCGCCGCGCGTGCCCACGCCGAATGTCCCTCCCGGTGCAACCTCCACGAATCCCTGGGTCACACATGCATGAGCGAAAACTCGAACTCCGTTGCCACACATTTCGGCGATCGAGCCATCAGCATTGCGGTAGTCCATGAACCATTCCTCGGATTGAACTCCCGCAGGCAGCTCGCTGAGAACCCCGGATGCTTGCAGTGCGGCGGCCGTAGCGATGCGGATTACTCCATCACCACCAATACCCGCCCTCCGGTCGGCAATGCGTTGGACGCGGTCGGCAGTGAGTTCGACCTCTGCCTGTGGATCGATGAGGAGCACGAAATCATTTTCTGTCCCGTGTCCTTTAAGGAAACGAATGCCGGTCTTCGCGTAATTGTCCATGCTCGCCATCCTAGCGCTCAGCGCTCGCGGGCAATGGCGACAACCTGGTCCAGAACATCCTCGGCAGTGGCATCGACCCAGCGTATCCTGTGATCCCTACGAAACCAGCTGCGCTGCCGACGCGCGTATCGCCTTGTTCCTGTGATTGTTTGTTCCTGAGCCTGCTCGAGTGTGAGGCTACCTGCGAGGTGATCCAGCACCTGTGCGTATCCGATAGCCTGGCCAGCGGTGGAATCGCGCGTGAGGCCCTGGTCGCACAAAGCATCCACCTCCGCAACCAGTCCCTGGTGGAACATCAAGTCCACTCGTTGTTCCAATCGCGGATTGAGCCATTCGGCCGGCGCGTGCAGCCCAATCATCGTAGTGCCCCATCGCGTTGGCCTGTCCTTCGGCGGTTGCGAAGCTGCGAATGGCTTACCTGTCAGTTCGATGACTTCCAAGGCACGAACGGTACGGCGGGGGTCCCTCTTCTCAATGATGGCCGCTGCCTGCGGGTCTACTGTGGTGAGGTGTGCGTGAAGTTTTTCGACGCCAACTCGCGCCAATTCTGCTTCCCATTTGGAGCGAACAGCAGCGTCGGTTGGAGGAAATTCCCATTCGTCGAGGAGAGATTGAACGTACATCATCGAACCACCGACGATGACAGGAGTTTTGCCACGCTGCATGATTTCCTGCACGGTACTCACAGCGCGGGCCACGTATTCAGCCACACTTGCTGGCTGAGTCACATCCCAGATATCCAGAAGGTGGTGCGGAATCCCCTCGCGTTCCGCTTCCGGGAGTTTCGCCGTCCCTATATCCATGCCCCGGTAGAGCTGCATCGAATCCACGTTAACCACTTCTCCATCGCATTCCCTGGCAACTATGAGGGAGGCTGCGGTCTTTCCGGACCCCGTCGGGCCGAGGATAGCGACGGGCCGATTGGCGGGATCGCAATGTGGGCCTGTGGAATTCATAGGTGCCTATTCTAGGGCACGGTGGGACACCTATCTCCGGTTGACTTACCCCTTGGCCTTGGCGAGTATGCGCGGTTTGAGCGTGATCTCTGTCATAATTGTGGAATACCATTGACCTTACGCGCCATGGCAGCCGCGTCGCGCGGCACTGTGACCCCTTATCGACTGGAATTAGGAGTGCCCCAGCAATGAACTCCCCGATTAAGCCTTCTTCCATGCCAAAGCCTGGCCCCAAGCCGGGTGCTCATCGGGCATCGGTGACTCCCGTGGGGCGCCCCCAGGCCAGCGACCCGTCCAAGTTTGGTCGCGTCGATGCGGATGGAACTGCTTGGGTATTCACCGCCTCAGGTGAACGTCGCATCGGTGAGTACAAGGCAGGCAGCCCGGAGGAGGGCTTGCGCCACTTCGGGGCTCGCTACGACGATATCGCCACCGAGGTCGCTATGTTGGAGGCTCGCCTGACAAGCCACCCTGAAGAGGCCAAGCGCATCCGCTCCGATGCGCAAGCCATCCGGGAGTCCCTCGCCACGGCTGCGGTCATCGGCGATATCGAGGCCTTGGAACAGCGGCTCAGGGGCATCTCCTCGGAATCCGAAGACGCGGAGATCCGCGTGGCCAAGGACAAAGCTTCTCGCCGTGAACAGGCCATCGCACGCAAAACCGCACTGGCGAAGGAAGCCGAGCGTATTGGCAAGGAATCGACAGATTGGAAAGCCGCAGGAGATCGTATGCGTGCCATTCTCGAAGAATGGAAAACGATCCGCGGCATCGACCGTGCAACCGACGATGAGCTCTGGAAGCGTTACTCCGCAGGTCGAGATGAGTTTTCCCATCGCCGTGGTGCCCATTTTGCCGAACTCGATCGACACCGTGCCGCTGCCAAGCACAAGAAGGAAGACCTCGTTGAACAGGCTGAGGCACTGCAGGATTCCACCGATTGGTCGGCTACTGCCGCTAAGTACCGCGACCTGATGAACGAGTGGAAGGCTGCCGGGCGCGCCACACGCCAAGCCGATGATCGTTTGTGGGAGCGCTTCCGTGCAGCCCAGGACAAGTTCTTCGATGCGCGAAAGGCAGACTTCGCCAAGCGTGACGCCCAGTTCGAGGACAATGCAGAGGCAAAGCAGGCGCTTTTGGACGAGTACGATGCGAAAATCGATCCGTCTCAGGGCTTGGACAAAGCGCGGGCGCAACTGCGAGAACTACAGGAGAAGTGGGAGAACATCGGTTTTGTGCCACGCGCCCGTATCCGGGAATTCGACGAGAAAATCGGGGCTCTAGAGCAGCGGGTTTCCGACGCCGCGGATGCCGAATGGCGCCGCACCGATCCCGAAACTCAGGCTCGCGTCGCCCAATTCCAGGCGAAAGTGGATGCGCTGAACGCCGAGGCGGAGGCTGCTTCTGCCGCCGGTAAAGAAGAAAAGGCGGCCGAGCTTCGCGCTCAGGCCGACCAATGGAAAGAATGGACGAAGGCTGCCGCCAACGCGGCTGGAGAATAAGCCTCGCAATCCCTAGGCGCCGCTCTCCTCACGGCGGCGACGCCTTTCGCGGGCGCGCGCACGTCGATCATCCACAAGCTCATCGGTGGAGGTACGCTCCACCAAACCAGTACGTAGCCTTTGCTGAGCCATCTGGCTTTCCGCATCCCTATGAGCCTCTTCACGGCGAGCCTTAGCCAGCGCCCGCTGCAGAGGATTCTTCCGGAACAACGTCACGCTCATCGTGAGGAAAATCAAGGTCATACCGATCTCGCCAATGATGAGTCCATAGGCGGGTCCTTCGCCTACAGATGTCACAGGACGGGTCTGGCACATCCAGATTGCGAACACGCCGTACCACCAGCCCACTCCAGCAAAAGCCCAGTTAAACCACGCGACGATCCATGAACGACTGACGATGGTTCCCACGACGAGGAGTACACCGCCCAGCAGAGCCAGCCAGGTGTAGATCTGTTCTGGCTTGGTTGTATCGAACTGCTCCGCACGCGGGGTATAGAACAGCACGTCGTAGCCAAATACCTGCCCCGAGTGCGGCAGGAAGTAGCTCATGAGTACGGCAAACAAACCCACTGCCAACGGCACAAGGCCTGCGCGGTAGTCCACTTCCCTACCCGCTTTTCGCTCAGCTTCGGCGAGGTTACCGCGATACTGAGCCAACACGTCCTCGGTGGTGTTCTTCTTAGGCGTCACAGCCACATCCTCCTGCTCCGCAGGCATCAGCTGCCGGTGCGGTCGCATTAGCCTTGTCATTAGTTCGCAGCGTCGGCAGTCCCAATCCAACACCCACTGGTGCGGTGGTGGGCACCTTGCCAGCGGCACTATGGTCGCCTGCCTTCGTCTTGCGGTGGTACAGGACGCCTGAATCAGCGATCATGTAGTGCGCGGCAGCATCCGTGACCACGACCTCTACAATATCTCCAGCACGAATCCCGTCGACTGCGGGAGCGTCCGCAGGAGCGCCGAGGCCTTCGGAATTCGAGTACTCGGGAGCCCATGCCGGCATAAAGTGCACCAAACGCCCATCCCGGGAGCGGCCGGTAAAGCGGTGTGTCCGGTCATTTTTGCGCCCACCATCGGCCTGCACCAGAAGTTCCTGCCGAGTGCCAATGAGCTTCTGGTTTTCCTCCTTGGAAATGCGCTCTTGCAATTCAAGGAGCCGTTCGTAACGGTCCTGCACGATGGCTTTGGGAACTTGATTTTCCATGTCCGCAGCGGGCGTTCCCGGACGCGGCGAGTACTGGAAGGTGTATGCAGAGGTGAACCGCGCCCGCTCTACAACGTCCATCGTGGCCTGGAAATCCTCTTCCGTTTCGCCCGGGAAGCCCACAATAATGTCAGTTGTGATCGCTGCGTGAGGAATTCTTTCACGCACCTTATCTAAAATTCCAAGGAACTTCTTCGAGCGATAGGAGCGCTTCATGTCCTTGAGCACTTTGTCGGAACCAGACTGCAGGGGCATGTGCAGCTGCGGGCACACCACACTAGTTTCGGCCATCGCGTCAATGACATCATCGGTAAATTCCGCCGGGTGTGGGCTAGTGAATCGCAGCCGCTCGAGGCCCTCAATGTCGCCGCAGGCCCGCAGTAGCTTGGCGAAAGCCCCGCGGTCGCGCTCCAGTGAAGGATCCGAGAAGTTCACTCCGTAGGCATTCACGTTCTGCCCCAGCAAGGTGACCTCACACACACCCTGATCTACCAGCGCTTTCACTTCGGAGAGCACATCGCCTGGGCGTCGATCTTGTTCCTTTCCACGCAGGGAGGGAACGATGCAGAACGTGCAGGTGTTATTGCATCCGACAGAGACGGAAACCCAGCCGGCGTACGCGGATTCACGCTTGGCCGGAAGCACCGAGGGGAATTGTTCGAGTGCATCGACAATCTCCACCTGGGCCTGTTCATTGTGCGCCGCGCGTTGCAGTAGCGTCGGCAGACTACCGATATTGTGCGTACCGAAGACCACGTCCACCCACGGGGCCTTCTTCACCACCGTGTCCTTGTCTTTTTGCGCCATACATCCGCCGACCGCGATCTGCATGCCAGGATGCTGGTCCTTGATTCCCTTCATCTGGCCCAAGGTGCCGTAGAGGCGATTGTCGGCATTTTCACGCACGGCGCAGGTGTTGAAGACCACGACATCAGGAGTCTGTCCTTCGGCAACCGGCGTATACCCGGAGTCCTCCAGCAAACCGGAGAGGCGCTCGGAGTCATGCACGTTCATCTGGCAACCGAATGTGCGCACTTCGTAAGTGCGCTGCGGATTCGTGTTGTCAGAACTCGGGGTAGAAATCGTCTGTGTCACGCAGACTGATCCTACAGGCGCTGAAAGAGTATCGAAAACTGCCTTTCACATCGCTGTTATAGGAATGTGACGCCCCTCGCAGTAATCTTTGATTCATGACAGATAACACACCCACCAACTCGATGATCTCGATCCGAGGTGTAAACAAGCACTTCGGCGACTACCACGCTCTGCGTGACATCAACCTGGAAATTCCAAAGGGGCAGGTCGTGGTGCTTCTGGGACCATCCGGCTCCGGCAAGTCGACCCTGTGCCGAACCATCAACCGACTCGAGACAATCGACGAGGGTGAAATCCGCATCGGCGGCAAGCTACTCCCCGAGGAAGGAAAGGACCTGGCCAAGCTTCGCGCGGAGGTCGGCATGGTCTTCCAATCCTTCAACTTGTTCAGCCACATGACTATTCAGGACAACGTGACGCTGGCTCCTGTGAAGGTTCGTAAGCAGTCGAAGGCAGACGCGAAGAAGCGCGCCATGGAACTTCTCGATCGCGTCGGGATCGCTCATCAGGCGGAAAAGTACCCGGCACAGCTTTCCGGCGGTCAGCAGCAGCGCGTCGCTATCGCCCGTGCCCTGGCGATGGATCCAAAGGTCATGCTTTTCGATGAGCCCACCTCCGCCCTCGATCCGGAGATGATCAATGAGGTTCTCGACGTAATGGCCGACCTCGCAAAATCCGGTATGACCATGGTCTGTGTGACTCACGAGATGGGCTTTGCCCGCAAGGTTGCCGATCGCATCCTGTTCATGGCTGATGGAACCATAGTTGAGGACACCGCCCCAGAGTCCTTCTTCTCCAACCCAGAATCCGATCGAGCCAAGGACTTCCTCAGCAAGATCCTGGGCCACTGATCAGAGGCATGTGAGAGCATAAAGGACACCAACACCATGAACACTTTTCGACGCTCTACAGGCGCACAACATGCGCTGCGACGTCTTACCGGCGCCCTTCTGGCAGTATTCGCCGTGGCATCGCTGTCTGCTTGCGGGAGCAACGAGGCACGTAGTTTGCTTGGTTCGATTGAGTCTGGACAGGTCATCTTGGGTACCAAATTCGATCAGCCGGGTTTGGGTGTACGCACCCCTGAGAAGGATTTCCAAGGAGTAGACACAGACGTCGCTCGATACGTCGTCAACTACATCGCCGATAAGAAGGGATGGGAAGAGCCAGCACTGACGTGGCGCGAAACCCCGTCCGCTCAGCGCGAGACACTGATCAACAACGGCGAGGTCGATATGATCGCCGCAACCTATTCCATCAGCGCATCCCGCCTGCGCTCCGTCGATTTCGCAGGCCCCTACCTGGTGACTCACCAAGCTCTCCTCGTCCGCGAGGACAGCAAGATCCAAGGATTGCAGGATATGGGTGCGGACACCAAGCTGTGCTCCGTGACTGGTTCTACTCCTGCGCAGAAGATCAAGGATGCGCTACCGGAGGTTCAGCTTCAAGAATTCGACACGTACTCAGCCTGCGTGGAAGCCCTCTCCCGCGGCAAGGTTGACGCGATGACCACGGATGCCACAATTCTCGCCGGCTTCGCTGAACAATACGAGGGACAGATGCGTGTCGTCGAGATGAAGCAGGAAGACGGTTCTTATTGGACGAATGAGAACTACGGCATCGGTATGGCAAAGGGCCAGGAAGAGGCGGTCAAACTCGTCAACGAAGCTCTGAACGAGATGCACGATTCTGGCGAGTATGCCCGAATCATGGAAGCAAACCTCGGTAATGCCATCGCCCCAGGAGATAAGCCAGCCATCGGCGACCTCTCCTTCACCGAAGAGAGTTAGAAAGGAGGGACAACAACAATGAGTGCCGAACTCTGGGCCGATATGGCTCCCGAATTGCTGCCAGCATTCTGGACAACCATCAAACTGACATTCTGGGCCTCTGTGGGTTCCATGATCCTCGGAACAATTCTCACGGCCATGCGAGTGTCCCCAGTTGGGATCTTGCGTACTATCGCGACCTTCTACATCAACACCACGCGCAATACCCCGCTGACGTTGATCGTGCTGTTTGCCGCCTTGGGTCTCTATGTGAACCTAGACATCACTCTGGCACCGCAAGGGCCTAACTTCACGACACAGAACAACTTCAATCTCGCGGTGCTGGCCTTCGTGCTCTACACCTCGTCTTTTGTGGCGGAATCCCTCCGTGCGGGCATCAATACGGTGCCCTTTGGCCAAGCCGAGGCAGCACGTTCCTTGGGACTGACGTTCATGCAGAACTTCCGTCACATCATTTTCCCCCAAGCATTGCGTGGTGCGATTGTCCCCTTGGGCAATACGCTCATTGCACTGACGAAGAATACGACCATCGCCTCAGTCATCGGTGTGGCTGAGGCTTCCCTCCTCATGAAGACTTCCGTGGAGAACCACGCCGATCAGGTGTTCGTCATCTTCGGTGTGATCGCTCTGGGCTTCATGATTCTCACGCTGCCGACCGGCCTGATCTTCGGCGCAGCAGGTAAGCGATTGGCGGTGAAGCGTTAATGTCTGCTCGCGCAACAGTTCTATACGACACTCCGGGCCCACGCGGGAGGAAACTCAACCGCATCCTGTCGGTTCTGACGGTCGTAGCCTTGGCTTTGATTTTGTTCTGGGCCGGCCGCATTCTCCACGGCAATGGTCAATTCGAGGCCGACAAATGGACGCCTTTCCTCCAGGGCAGCATGTGGACCACATACATCCTGCCAGGCCTCTGGGGAACCATTAAGGCCGCTGCACTATCCATTCTGCTCGCGCTCGTTATTGGTGGAGCGCTAGGAATCGGACGCCTATCCACTAATGTGGTGATCCGCAGCGTGTGTGGTGTGATTGTGGAGTTTTTCCGCGCGATCCCGGTCCTCCTGCTGATGATTTTCGCCTACCAGGTCTTCGCTATCTACGCACTGGTGCCGACCAAGCACTTGGCCTTCGCGGCTGTGGTGTTTGGCCTCACTATGTACAACGGCTCGGTGATCGCAGAGATCCTCCGCTCTGGCATTAAAGCCCTGCCTTCCGGGCAGGAGGAAGCGGCTATGGCGCTCGGACTGTCACGGATGCAGACGATGTTCCGCATCTTGCTGCCCCAGGCTGTCGCCTCTATGCTTCCTGCCCTGATTTCTCAGATGGTGATTGCACTGAAGGACTCCGCACTGGGCTACCTCATCGGTTACGTCGAGGTTGTGCGTTCCGGTTTGCAGTCCGCATCGTGGTTCCGCAATTACTTCGCGGCCATGCTGGTTGTGGCGATCATCATGATCATCCTCAACTATGCGCTCAGTGTGCTTGCGGAACGTATCGAGACCCAGCTGCGGGCAGGCCGTGCCCGCCGTAATATTGTCGCCAATGTCCCTCACCAGAAGGACGTTGGGTTGGAGACGAAGGACTCGACCAATGTGGACTGGCACGATGAATCCCACAAGGACCTTCGCGCCACATACGAATAGGAGTTAGTGTCTTGTCGACTTTTCGTGAACAGTTGTTGGGCCCGAAGAAGGACTCAGTCGTTGCTGATCTTGTAGATCTCGCCGAACGAACCGTCCAAGCGCAGAGCGGCTTGTCCGGCAGATTAGTCAAGGGGGCCTACGCTGCCGCTCGCAAGGTCGATGAGAATATCGCTGCCAAGGCTGCGAAGCAGCTGCTTCCAGAGATTACTGAGGATCTGGAGCCTCTATGGAATAGTTACGTGGCAGCAGGCCAGAAAGGTGGGTTCGGCCCCTACCTGGTAGATCGCAAGCAGCAGGTCGCCGGTCTACTGCTGGAGACTGCAGACCGGAAGGTCCACGCCCTCAATAACAGCACTGCCCGCAAGATCTACAGTCCCGTCCGAGGCAAGCTCGTCACTATCGTGGAAGATCACGTGGGAGACCTCGGGGAAGTTGTGGAGCAGCACGTCAACGCAGCTACTTAACTCTCCAGTTCCGCGATCCGCGCATCCAGAGCCAGCCGGGCGGCAGTGAGGCTACGTCCTTGGGGAAACCCTCGCCGCGCGGCCACGCCGACGACACGGCGAAGGACTTTATCGTATTCCGCTCTTGTCGTGGGAACATGCTTGACCGATGCCGCCTTTTTCGTCACGAGTTGCTCCAGGATAGTGTTCTGATCATCGACAGAGATCTGCTCGAGAGCCTCGTCGATAATGGCCCCGGCCACTCCCTTTTCTTTTAACTCACGACGGAGCACGGCAACGGACTTCTTCTGGTTTGCCTGACGCTGACGAACCCACTCGGAGGCGAAACGTGAATCATCAACCATGCCGTTGGCAATGCAACGCTCAACGACCTGTTCGACATACTGTGGGTCGAATTCTGCATCGAGAAGGCGCGATCGTAACTCGTGGGCAGATCGATCGCGATGGTTGAGCAAGCGAACGGCTTTGGCCTTGATCGGAGCCAAAGCCTTTTCCTCTTCGTGATCGATGAGGGCAGGTAACTCGCCCGCCTCCATCCGCTCGAGGGCTTCCTTCAGCGCAGCAATTTTTGCGGAGTTCGCGGGCTGATGGCTATTCGTCGTCATCGTCGAAGGTTGGCGCCAGATCAATTGGCTGATCCTCTGGATCGACGGCATCCGCAGGGGCATCCTTCTGGTTAGCGTACGGCCCCACCTTCATCACCTGCATGATGCGGTCTTCAAGGGAAGCTGCGAGCTCTGGATTATTCTTCAAGAACTCTCGAGCTTTCTCCTTACCCTGACCCAGCTGGTCACCATCGTAGGTGAACCAAGCACCGGACTTCTTGATGATGCCGGCATCAACGCCCAAGTCGATGATGGAACCTTCGCGAGAGATTCCCTCACCGTAAAGGATGTCGAACTCCGCGATCTTGAACGGCGGGGAAACCTTGTTCTTGACGACTTTTAGACGCGTGCGGTTACCGACCACGTCTGTACCGTCCTTTAGCGCCTGAATACGACGAATGTCGCAGCGCACGGAAGCATAGAATTTGAGAGCCTTACCGCCTGTCGTAGTTTCAGGGGACCCGAACATCACACCAATCTTCTCACGCAGCTGATTGATGAAGATGGCGGTCGTACCGGTCTGATGGAGCGCGCCGGTCATCTTTCGCAGCGCTTGGCTCATCAGGCGCGCCTGCAAACCCACGTGAGAATCGCCCATATCACCATCGATCTCCGCCTTTGGGGTCAGAGCGGCTACGGAGTCAATGACGACGATATCGATTGCTCCTGAGCGCACAAGCATATCGGCGATTTCCAACGCCTGTTCACCCGTGTCTGGCTGGGACACCAGCAATGAATCCGTGTCCACTCCCAATGCGCGCGCGTACTCGGGATCGAGCGCATGCTCGGCGTCGATAAACGCGGCGATTCCACCCGAGCTCTGAGCCTGAGCGATCGCATGCAGCGCCACCGTCGTCTTACCCGAGGACTCAGGGCCATAAATCTCAACCACACGCCCTCGCGGGAAACCACCAATTCCCAGAGCTACATTGATTGCGATATTGCCCGAGGAAATAGCCCTAATCGGCGGACGATTATCATCGCCCAGGCGCATAATCGCTCCCTTGCCGAAATCTTTTTCGATCTGGGCCATTGCCAGATCCAGCGCCTTTGCGCGGTCATTACCTTGGGCGCCGGACGTCTTCTTCTTCGGTGGCATGTCCTCTAGCTCCTTGATGTCCTTGTTTCACTTAATTTCTGTCCGCGTTAGACTCCGTGGACGCGGAAATAGTTCAGTCGTTTTCACTCACTGCGTGTGCGTCAATAGTTTTACACCGCATCTTGTACAGAACCACACTGTACACGAACCTCTGTTCGATTACGTGCCGAACATCCCTACGGCGTGTCCCATGTGCCGCACAGCCGTTCTATCCACGCCACCTTAGATATCTTCCCCAAGTTGGCGCTCTTCCGGCACATCGAAGTCCTCACACAGGGCACGCCATACATCTCGCAGATCGACCCCCTGTTCGATGAGCTCAGCTGCCGGCTGCCCATAAGAGGCCAGGACGTGCGAATCAAGAATCCACGCTGTTTTCGCGCCCCCAAACTCGCCGTTCATCAATCGATCAAACTCTGCTCTACGCATAACTCACCACCATAGCGTGTTGGCAATGTGCCTAACACGCACCTTCCACGCTAAAACTTGAACAGCGTTTAAGGATTGTGCTTCGATAGACCGCATGAACAAAGTTTCCGTCGTCGATCTCGCGTATATCGCCACATTCGCAGCGCTCATCATTGTCCTCGGCGCTGTTGCGCTACCAGTAGGAAGCCTCGGTGTGCCCATCGTTCTTCAAAACATGGGCATAGCCCTCGCCTCGATGCTTCTTGGATGCGCACGGGGCGGTTTCGCAACCACTCTTTTCCTCGGCGTCGGTCTCGTCGGTGTTCCCAATCTCGCCGGCTGGCAACCCACCCTTAGCGCCATAGCCGGCCCGACCGTCGGTTATCTCGTGGGCTACCTCATCTCCGCCTTCCTCATCGGAGCCATCGCCGATCGCGCACCACAGGGTGCCCGTCACACACGGACCCGGATGTTCATTTTCCTTCTCGCGGGCGTCCTCGGTGTCCTAACACAGTATGTGTGCGGCAGCATCGGTCTCATGATTCGACTCGGCCTCGACTTCCCTACTTCAATTGCCTCCAATGTGCCTTTCATCCCAGGTGATCTGATCAAGATCGCAATCGCCGCGACCATAGCCACCGCCGTTCTCAAGGCCGTGCCCGACCTCGTCCATCGCCCGTCCCCACGCGTCTCCTAGCAGTTCCCATGCCGCTTATTACTTTCGACTCCGCCGCTCTAACGGTCGACGGAATGACACTCCTTCATCCGCTAACACTCACGCTTACTGAGCACCGCATTGGCATCATCGGAGCGAATGGCTCGGGTAAATCAACTCTGGTCCGGCTCATCAACGGTTTGGCACACCCTTCCAGCGGGAGTGTTCGGGTCAATGATCTCGATGTCGCCCGTGACGGGAAAAAGGTTCGCACCGCCGTCGGTTTCGTTTTCTCCGATGCGGATAATCAAATCATCATGCCCACCGTAGCCGAGGACGTGGCCTTTTCTTTGCACCGCCATAAACTCCCGCGGCAGGAACGGGACCGCCGAGTGCACGAGATCCTCGAGCGCATGGGGTTGGCTGACCACGCCGACCAATCACCTCACCAATTATCTGGTGGTGAAAAGCAGATGCTCGCACTGGCATCCATTATGGTTTTGGATCCCGAGCTGATCATTGCTGACGAACCGACAACACTCTTGGATTTAAGAAACCGTAAGAAGATCGCCGAGCTATTTGACCGATTACCTCAACAGATGATCATTGTGACACACGACCTCGATCTCCTTCGTCATGCAGACCGTGTTCTGTGCATGCATGAGGGGCGAGTGATCGATGATAGCGCCGACCCGCGTTTCCCCTCCAACTCCCCCGCTGAGGTCGTCAGCGCCTACATCGAGAGGATGTAGCATGATTTCCCTGCCGCGCTCCTCCTATATTCCGGGCAACAGCATCGTCCATCGTTTGTCCGCTGGGAAGAAGACGCTGATTCTCATGGTGTTTCTGCTGTTGACCGCTGTTATTGCCCGCACGGCAACAACAGCCATCGCTGCATTCACCATCGTCGCCTTGTGCTATATCCTAGCCCGTCTCCCCTGGCGTAAGACGGTGGGCCACCTTCTTGTCCCGTTACCCATCCTGCTCGTTCTCGGCGCTTTGATGTGGTGGCGTCTCGGGTTCGACGCTGCACTGGTCACCTTCCTCGGAGTGCTCTCATCAGTGGCGCTAGCCATTCTCCTCACACTCACCACGCGGGTCACCGACATGCTGGAGGCACTCGAAATAGCTCTGGAGCCCCTGGCTCGTCTGGGGCTACCAGTAGAATCGATCACCCTCGCTATGTCTTTGACGATGAGGCTGATCCCCCTCCAAGCTCAAGCCATCATTGAAGTGATAGAAACGCGAAAAGCCCGAGGAGGCGGAACCTCGATCCTGGCTTTCGGTGTGCCACTGATCGTTCGTTCGCTCCTGCGAGCACGGGCTATTGGGGAAGCCCTTATCAGTCGCGGGGTAGGTGATGAGGGCTCTTAGGCTTCACCACGAAGCTCGCGCATACGCTGGGCAACGGCATCATCAGCGACGTTGCCGGCGCTCGGCTGAGCCTGTTCGATGGACTGCTGCGGAGCCGCACCGGAGATCTCGCCCTTGCTCTGGTTCATTTCCGCGCGAATCTGCTCCAGCCGCGAGTGGCCAGCCAGCTGCACGCTCGCCTGCTCAACTTCCATCATGCGCCCTTGTACGGAATTCTGTGCCAATTCGGCTTGCCCCAGGGCATTAGCGTAACGGCGTTCAATCTTGTCTCGCACCTGGTCGAGCGTCGGCCCGCTGGTGTTCGTCAGAGAGTCCATCGACTGGAGAGTATCCGCGACACGCTCTTGCATCTTCGCCTGCTCCAGCTGGCTCAGTAGCTTGGTTCGCTCAGCGGTCTTTTGCTGCAACTGCATGGCGTTGCGCTCCACAGCCTGCCGGGCCTGTGCAGCTGCCTGCAGGGACTGGTCATGCATGACCTTGAGGTCTTCCACATTTTGCTCGGCCGTCACGAGCTGCGCCGCGAATGCCTCAGCCGCGTTTTCATACTCAATAGCCTTTTGGTCTTCACCATTAGCACGAGCATTATCCGCCAAGTTAAGGGCATTCTTCGTGCGTGCCTGTAGAGCCTCGATATCCTCCAGCTGACGGTTCAGCTTCATCTCAAGCTGGCGCTGGTTGCCAATCACCGCAGCGGCCTGCTGGGATAACGCCTTATGCTGGCGCTGCGCGTCCTGGATAGCCTGCTCAATCTGGATCTTAGGGTCTGCGTTTTCCTCGATCTTGTTGTCGAACAGGGCCATAAGGTACTTCCAGGCCTTGCTGAACGGATTAGCCATTGAAATGGGCTCCTTCTCACGGTGCGTGAATTAAGCGAATTGCTGGGGATGATTCTACCAGCGGTGACGGGCCTCGGGAGGCTAAGAAAACTCTTGCCTACTGTGGCGCGACGGCGCTCGGCGTGCGCATGGATGCCGCCAGTTCCGCGGCAGCAACATCGAGCGCCATCATGGACGCAGCTTCTAGGATCACGTCCGCCACGCTGACCCCCATGGCATGGCACACGCTCGCCAACAGCTCCGAGGATACTTCCTTACGGCCGCGCTCCAGTTCAGAAAGGTAACCAGGGCTCACGCTCGCGATCTGCGCCAACTCGCGCAGAGTGAATCCGCTTTGCGAACGAAACTCCTTGAGCGTTGCCCCGAGCGCCTCGCGCAGTAGTGGTTCCTCGGCCGGCATGCTCGGCGCAGCGCCATTCACTTGGGCGTCCGCGATGCCGTCCAACGCAGCCAGTGGCTGCTTTTCCTTCACCATCGTTTGTTGTGTCATCACACATCCCAACGCGCTAGGTTCACGTTTTGTTCCCGCTATCCTAACCCTCTAAACAATTGCATGCGGTGGATAGGGCTAAATTCACCGCACTGTACCTGATGAACTGCCGTGCCACCTTTTGGTTCATCTGCGCGATTTCTCGCTCTAGCTGTAGTTTCTCCACCTTTTGATAACCGCGCAGGCTCACGCCCACATAAACCTCACCAACCGGATGGCCGTCTTGGGGGTCTGGCCCTGCAACACCTGTGAGGCTTAAGCCCACGTCTGCGCCGCACTGTCGTACAGCACCGGCAGCCAACTCCCGGGCTACATCCGGATCGACAGGGCCTCGTTCGTCCAGCAATCGTGCTGACACTCCTGCTAGGCCGTGTTTGAGATCTGTGGCATAGACGACAAGGCCACCACGGAGCACTGCCGAAGCTCCCGGAACCGCTGCGATGGAAGCGGCACAGAGCCCGGCTGTCAGAGATTCGGCGGTGGCTACGGTAAGCCCAGCCGAGCACAAACGCCCCACCAACTCCTCGGCTAAGACCTCAGTGCGGTGAAGCGTGGCGTCGAACATGAAAGTCATTGTTTCCTGCTATCGAGCAGGTATTGCACTCCCGTAACGACGGTAACGACGACGGCAGCGGTCATAAAACCATGGGCAATCCACATGACCACCCCAGCGAAAGGCAAGATATACCAAGCCACGGCTGCGGTCTGCAGAACCGTTTTCAACTTGCCGCCCTTCGAGGCCGGCACGACGAGTCCGCGCCGAGCCAACACCATCCGCCAGAACGTGATGCCTAGCTCACGGACGACGATCACGATAGTGACCCACCACCACAGCTCGCCGAGGATATTGAGGCTCACAAGAGCGGAGATCATCAGCGCCTTATCGGCAATCGGATCAGCGAGCTTGCCAAAATCCGTGATGACAGCGTATTTGCGGGCGAGGAATCCATCGAGCTGATCAGTGAACATCAACGCGATGAACGTCCATAAAGCCCACCAACGGTTGACGAGCTGGTCACCACCGTCTTGCCAGCCACCAGAGGTGAGAATCAACCACAGAAAAACCGGGATCAATACGATCCGCACGGTTGTCAGGACGTTTGGCAGGCCGACCTTGCGGACGAACTGGCCAAACGACGAGAACTCTGTGTTTGCCTCTGTGTTCTGCACGTGCCCTACTTTACAGAAGGCTCGGCCTCAGCAGATTCCGTGGCCTTCTTTTCCTCTTCCATCCTGTTTCCCACTGTCAGAGAGAGGAAGGTAGTCAGAAGCAAAATGCCAAGAATCACAACAAGGGAGAGCTCGACCGGAACCTCTGGGACACTGATGTTCTCGCCACCATTGATGAACGGCAAGTTGTTCTCATGCAGGGCGTGAAGGATCAACTTCATACCGATGAAAGCGAGGATCAGGGACAGGCCATAGGACAGGTATACGAGCTTGTCGAGCAAACCGTCTAGCAGGAAGTACAACTGACGCAGGCCGAGAAGCGCGAAGGCATTGGTAGTGAACACAATGTACGGCTCCTGGGTGATGCCGTAAATCGCTGGAATGGAATCCAGAGCGAAGAGGATATCCACGAAGCCGATAGCCAGCAGTGCCACAAACAACGGTGTGAGTACGCGCTTGCCGTTGTCCTTGAACCACAGCTTGTCGGACTTATAGTCGCCGTGCACAGGTACGATCTTGCGCACCATCTTGACCACGAGCATGTCGTTCGGGTCAGTCTCCTCCTTGTCCGCAATCTCATCCCACAGCAACTTCGCCGCAGTCCATAGCAGGAAGATACCGAACAGGTAGAAGACGTCAGACCATGCCTGAATGACAGCCGCACCGAGCAGGATGAACACAAGACGCAGAATCAGCGCAATAGCAATACCGATCAACAGCACCTTCTGCTGGTACTGGCGCGGGATCTTAAAGCTGGTCATGATGAGCGCGAAGATGAAGAGGTTATCCACGCTCAGCGCCTTCTCCGTCACGTAGCCGGTGAAGAACTCAATACCGTGCTGGTGCGGGTTGCCCGGTTCCCCCCAGGTGAACCACAGAAATATGCCGAAGGCGCATGCCAAGCCGATGTAAAACAGCGACCAACCTGCGGATTCCTTGATAGATGGCTCGTGCGGGGTGCGCACATGCGAGAAGAAGTCGAAAATGAAGAAACCCATCACCACAGCAATGGTGATGCCCCAGACTAAACCATTCACTTCCACGAAAAAAGACCTCCGGTTTTCGAAGACGACAAAAGAACCGGAGGTCTCCCCCACTGAAAGCTACTGTGAACCTCCAGCCGACATGACCGGGATGTCACTGAGGACATCCGTGCTGACGATCTCTGTCGTTAGGGCGGGGTACTCCCCTCCACATCGGCAACAATACACTGCCGACGCAGAAAACCCCCTACGCAAAGATGAAGATTTATTCATCTTTTTCTAGAAGGCGCCACCTGTGGGATTAGCTGGGATCACTCGAGTAGCGTGCTCATCCTCGCTCTCAGAGTGATCGTCGGCACTCTCCTGCTCGAGAATCTTCTTTGGGGCGTCCTCGGGATTAGCACCCTTGATCATCCAGATGATGGTGTCCAATTCCTCGGGCTTGACCAGCACCTCGCGAGCCTTCGAACCCTCAGACGGCCCGACGACCCCTCGCGTTTCCATGAGATCCATCAAACGCCCGGCCTTGGCAAAACCGATCCTCAACTTACGCTGCAGCATTGAGGTGGAGCCGAACTGGCTCGTCACGACAAGCTCGACCGCCTGCAGCAGGTCTTCCATGTCGTTACCGATATCAGAATCGATATCCTTCTTCGCCTCAGCGGCCTTATCCTCTGTCACACCTTCCGTGTAGTTAGGCTCAGCCTGCTCCTTCGCAGCCTCCACCACTGCCTGAACTTCTTCATCAGTGACAAACGCACCTTGGATACGGCGTGGCTTACCTGCACCCTGAGGAATGAATAGTCCATCACCCATACCGATGAGCTTTTCGGCACCGGCCTGGTCGAGGATCACGCGGGAGTCCGTGAGCGAACTCGTCGCAAAGGCCAAACGCGAAGGCACATTCGTCTTAATCAGGCCGGTGACCACATCCACCGATGGACGCTGGGTGGCCAGCACCAGGTGAATACCTGCAGCGCGAGCCTTCTGGGTAATGCGGACGATTGCATCCTCGATTTCCTTCGGTGCAGTCATCATCAGGTCGGCGAGCTCATCCACCACGCACACAATGTACGGGTACGGGCGATACTCGCGTTCACTACCCAGTGGCGTCGTAACCTCCCCAGACTTGACCTTCCGGTTGAAATCCTTAATGTGGCGCACACGGCAAGACTTCATATCCATGTAGCGCTGTTCCATCTCTTCCACCAACCACGTCAGTGCAGCAGCAGCCTTCTTCGGCTGAGTGATGATTGGAGTAATGAGATGCGGAATTCCCTCGTACGGGGTCAGCTCCACCATTTTCGGATCAACGAGGATCAGCCGAACTTCATCGGGAGTCGCTCGAGTCAGCAGGCTCACAAGTAGCGAATTGACGAACGCGGACTTACCGGAGCCAGTGGAACCAGCGACGAGCAGGTGCGGCATCTTTTGGATCGAGTGCGCAACGAATTCACCTTCGATATCCTTACCCAGACCGATGAGCATCGGATCGTGATCGCCCACCACCTTTGGGGCGTGAAGGACGTCGCCGAGGCGAACCATCTCGCGATCAGTATTCGGAACCTCGATGCCCACCGCTGACTTTCCCGGAATTGGGGTCAGCAGGCGCACATTGTCGGTCGCCACAGCGTAGGCGAGATTGGACTGCAGATTGGTGATCTTTGACACCTTCACACCAGGCCCAAGTTCCACCTCGTAGCGTGTTACTGTCGGTCCACGCGAGAAGCCAGTGACGGTTGCATCCACGTTGAACTCTTCGAAGACGGCCGTGATCGCCTCGATCATTCGGTCATTTGCCTCGGATCGGGTCTTCGGCGCATCACCCGGTACGAGCAGGTCAGTGGACGGTAAGTCGTAATCGCCCTCTGGGTCGCGCGCGGTAGCCGGCTCTGCCCCAGCAGGTACGGATTGCTTTTCCACCTCAGACTTTGGAGTGGACGCAGGAACTGCGGCAGCGTCAATCCCACTGCGAGCAATAATCGCCTGACGGACTGCCTCACGCGCATCATCCACCGCATCAGACTTCTCGGCCTGTGGCTGTGGTTTTGCGGCGGCAGACGCGCTCACCGCGGGGGCGTCGTTCGAAAGGTCTTCATCATCTTCGAGCAGTTCGGCAACGTCCTCCATAGGCGACGCCACAGGCGCGGACTTGCCCACCTTTTTCCGCGTCGCACGGCGTGTTGGCGACTTCTGCTCCTTCTCCTGCTGCTCGGTTATTCCATCGAACGTCAGGGTCTGCTGCTCCGTCTCCTCCACTGGATAGTTATCCATGGGAGATGGCCGGCGCGGCGCGCGACGCGCACGTGGTGCCCGGTCTTCCCGGACGGCGCGCTCTAGTTCGCGGTCCACATGATCATAAGCATCTTCGCTTCCCTCATCCTCAGAAGCGGAGGCATCCTGCCGGTGAACTCCCAGCCAGTCAGCCAGCGCTCGGTAAACCTGGGCGATGGTCAAGCCGGTGAGCTGAAGCGCTCCGTACACAATCGCGATGATGAGCAATGGAACTGCCAGGAAGTTGGAAAAGCCGACAGACATGGGGCTTCCAACAATCTGTCCGACTACTCCTCCCGCAGCCGCCCGATCGGCAGTGTCAGTGGGCAATCCGGCGAAAATGTGCATAATTCCCAGCGTCGACAGAACGATGAGAAGGGAACCCAGCCAGAGACGACGCGGAGATCGTTGAGTGGTCGTCACACCGACCATTAATACCCAGCCGCCAAAGGCAAGACCTGCGGGCACAACCATGGCGCCTGCTCCAATGAACCACTGAAGAACTGAGGCGATTCCGTTGCCCACTGCGCCACCAACGCTGAACCACAAGGCACCGGCAAGGATGATGGCGAGGGCAAAGACACCGAGGGCAGCTCCGTCATATCCTCCGCCAACTCCCATGCGTTCAACCTCGAAGGCAGAATCATCATCATTGTTGAGGACATCGGTTGGCGCCTCTGGATCTGCGTAGTATGCAGAATCCTGAGGATCGTCTTCGCGGACGGGTCGGCCGGCACTCACGACACGCCGCGTGAGACCTCCGATGCCTCGGGCTGCCCCCGAAAACACGGATCCTATGGAGTTTCCGACTGCACCAAAAGCACTGCCCGTGCGGTCGAAATCATTGTCACGAGCGCTGTGCGGACGTGTTGAACGCGGGCCTGAAGCTCGGCTGCCCCTCCGAGATGAGGAGCTGCCGGGGCGACTTGACGTGGGCTTGCGCGAGCGACTCGAGACAGACATAGCGCCCACTCTAGTCGCTTAAATAACATCGGTCACATTTAAAACACCGGCAACAGCCGAATTTTTTATAGCGCCTGACGATTAACCTTGTTCAATGCTCCCGCTACAGATTCCACCAGTTCAACCTGCGTGGCAGAGTCTCGACCATAGAGCCACAGGAGCAATTCACCGGCTTCCCCGATGACCCGCACCTCTTCACCCGTGTTCGCACCAGCATGGTGAACATCATTCGTTTTCTCCCCGGTGGTACTGGTGGCGTCGGTCCTTTCAAACACCACATGCACGCGAGCATTGCGCAGGAAAACTCGCGACATTTGCCCCAAGAGACGCCACAACTCGTCACGCATCTGCAAGGGAAGGTCACGGGGCTCCGCTCGCCCACCACCCCGGCGGACATCTTCGTGGTGAATGAAGTTTTCGGCCAAGTTGACGAAAGAATCCGCGTAGCGCATGGGATTCCACTTGGGTGGGCCGCTACGGAAATCTTCGACGATGCTCCCATAAGGTCGCGCCTCAATTTCCTGGGTGACGTCGCCTAAGTGCTTGCGCAAACCCTTGAAGAACATTCCGGCTGCAGCATCCGGACGGTATTCTCGCACAACCAAGTGCGTAGCCAAATCGCGCGTGGACCAACCCTCGCACAGAGTCGGCGCATCAGGCCCCACGGAGAGCAAAAGCCCCGCTAGGGCCTCTCGCTCGGACTGAGCAGAAGATACCTTGCGGGGCTGAGGATAGGGATTCTCGGAACTCATGAATCCCACAGTAGCGAAGAAGTCGCTACAGCGAAGGGCGTGAGACGTCCTCTTCCAGTTCCTCAACGATTTCGCTCGTCATCGGAACCACGGTTGGCACGATGAACGGCTTGCGCTTCCACTTATCGGAGATCAACTTGCCAACACGACGGCGGATAGCTTGAGCCATGCGGTAAGGATCGTTCTCGCCTTCACCGGCCAGATCCATCATCACGCTATCAACGCGTTCGGTGATTTCCTTGAGCATGTCACGCGCATCGTCGGAGAAGCCCTTTGCTTGTACAGAAGGAGCTTCCAGTGGACGCCCCGTACGGTTGTCGATGACAACCGTGATGGACACCATGCCGCCTTCGGCCATCGCCGTGCGGTCTTCCAGGACCTCGGAGTCAATGTCGCCCATACGGGTGCCATCAACGTAGAGGTTGCCGACAGTCATCTGACCCACGACATTTGCATGGCCATCAACCAGGTCCACGAAGACACCATTCTGTGCCAGCGGGATGTTATTAGCATCCACACCGGTGCTGATCGCCAACTCCTTATTTGCACGGAGGTGCCGCCACTCGCCGTGAACTGGCATAGCGTTCTTCGGGCGCGCCGCGTTGTAGAGGAACAGCAATTCGCCAGAGTAGCCGTGACCGGAGGTGTGTACCTTCGCATCGCGACCGGTTACAACAGTCGCACCGATCTGGGAGAGCATGTTGATGACACCGAACACTGCTTCCTCGTTACCAGGCACGAGGGAGGAAGACAGGATGATCAGGTCGCCAGCACGCACGGTGATCTGGCGGTGTTCACGCCGAGCCATGCGAGACAAAGCTGCCATCGGTTCACCCTGCGTGCCCGTCGTGATGAGCATGACCTTGTGGGGAGCCATCTTGGATGCCTCGTCCATGGACACGATGGTTCCGCGAGGAGCGTTGAGATAGCCCATACGCTCGGCGATTTCCATGTTGCGGATCATGGAGCGACCGTTGAAGGCGACCTTGCGGCCGGCTGCAACTGCGGCATCCACGGCGGATTGCACACGGGAGACGTTGGAGGCAAAGGAAGCGAGGATCACGCGCTGCTTAGCCTCACCCACAAGACGCTTCAGGGTCGGGGCAATCTCCGCCTCCGATCCAGAAACGCCCGGAGTCGTGGCGTTCGTGGAATCGCACAGGAACAGGTCGATGCCCTCGTCACCGAAGCGAGACAAAGCTGGCAGATCGGTTGGGCGACCATCCAGCGGTGTCTGGTCGAGCTTGATGTCACCCGTGTGGACGACCAAGCCAGCGCCAGTCTTCAGAGCAATGCCGAGGCACTCTGGAATGGAGTGGTTGACGGCGAAGAAGCGAATATCGAATGGCCCACGGGACTCGTGAGAGTGCTCGTCGACCTCGATGAGCTTCGGACGCTGACGGTGCTCCTGAGTTTTCGCAGCAATGAGCGCACACGTGAACTTAGAGGCAATGATCGGAATGTCAGCGCGCTGCTTCAACATCCACGGGATGGCGCCGATGTGATCCTCATGGCCGTGGGTGACCACCAGAGCTTCCACCCGATCCCACTTATCCTCTAGATAGGAGAAGTCGGGCAGGATCAAGTCCACCCCAGGCTCCCCCGAGCTTGGGAAGAGCACACCACAGTCGATGATGAGCAAACGGTTGTTGTACTCAAACACCGTCATATTCCGGCCGATTTCAGAGATACCGCCCAGGGCGACGATGCGCAGGCCGTTCTTCGGGGCCTTTGGAGGCTTCGGTAGGCGCTGAGTCAGATCGACACCTTGCATCGCCTTCAGGGCGCCCTTGCGACGATCGTTATTGTCGCCCCCACGACGGTTGCTGCCACCCCGGTTATTGTTCCCATTGTTACCGCGGTTGTTACCGCCGCGGCCACGCGAACGCCGGGAGCGGCTACGTCCATTGCTGGAGTTCTTGCCGCCGTTATCGTTGCCCTTGTTATCGGACTTATTCTCTGCCTTGTTGTCGGCCTTAGCTGTCGCACCACCATCGTTGAACGTGGTCGCTGCTGCTGCGTTAGATGCAACGGCAGTTTCCGCGCTCGGCGGAGCTGCCTTCCGGGTGACCTTGCGGCCCCGGGAACGCTGTTCAGTCATATTTTCCTTATACTCCTGCTTCCTGCAGGTCTTGTTCCAGCTGATCCAATTCAGCTGCGGTGGGTTCAATGATTGGCAAACGCGGAGAGCCCGCATCAATACCACGAAGTTTCAAAGCGGCCTTCGCGAAAGCGACACCACCCAATCGACCTTGTGCACGCTGTAGTGGTACGAGGCTCACGGCGATCTTTCGCGCTTCCGAGATATCCCCGTTGTCATATGCATTGCGCAGAGCCTTCAATCGGTCTGCGGCAACGTGACCAATGACGGAGATGAAACCGGTTGCGCCGGATGCGAGCCACGCGAGGTTCAGCGGATCATCACCGGAGTACCACGCCAGATCGGTGGTCTCGATGAGCTCCATTGCAGCTGGCAGGTCGCCCTTTGCGTCCTTGACAGCAGCGATATTGGGATGCGCGGCTAGTCGGCGGATTGTCTCCGTCTCAATTGGGATGACCGTGCGGGAAGGAATGTCGTAGAGGCAGATGGGAATATCCACTGCATCAGCAACACTCGTAAAGTGCCGGTACAAACCCTCCTGGCTTGGTCGTGAGTAGTACGGAGTCACTACCAAAAGAGAATCGGCTCCCGCTTCTTGAGAAGCACGGGAAATCTCGATGGATTCGGCCGTATCGTACGTGCCACCACCGGCAATCAGCTTGATCCGATCACCAAGTTCGGCGCGTACAGCTCTGAGCAGGTTTAACTTCTCGTCCAACTTCACCGTCGGCGATTCGCCAGTGGTGCCCGCAAGGACCAGAGAATCACAGCCCTTGTCTGCGAGATGGCCCGCAAGGGACACACCTGCCTCAAGGTCGATGGAACCGTCCTTCTTGAAGGGCGTGACCATCGCTACGGAGATCGTGCCGAAGTGCTCGGATCCTCGTGTCGCTGCATTACCTGTGCTCATGGGTCACCAGATTACCTTCCTGCCCGACTATTGGGCGTATTAGGGTGACGTTGGCCACGTCAAGAGGGCCGTTTTACACGTCGCTGACGTATGGGCTCGTTGCCATCTCCGCCCCATCTCGGAGGGTGGTGATGGAGAAATCTTCGAATACTTCGGGTGCTTGACGCTGTAGGAGGCGCAAACAAGTCACCGCAATTCGGCGAATTTCGGGGTCCGCATGTTCGGCGGCCCTCATCCCAATGAAATGCCGCCAGCTACGGAGATTACCGCTCATCGCGAATCGAGTCTCTGCACAGTTGGGCAGGATTGCTCGCGCCGCCTGTCGTGCTTGTTTCATGCGTAACACGGCGTTCGGCTCGTGGGCAAAGCTTTCACTAATCCCATCCAACAGCTCGCTGTAGGCGTCGTAGGCAACATCGGCGGTCTGGAGGAAAAGTTCGGTTAGTTTCTCATTTATGCGCACTGCTTCCGGCACCACAACCCGCGCCTCATCCGAGGGTACATAGCGCTGGGACAGCTGGCTAAAGGAAAAATGCCTGTGCCGCATGATCTCATGGCTACACGACCGCGAGACTCCACGGAGGTACATCGTCGCGCTCGCATGCTCGAGAACGGTCATGTGTCCTACGTCGAGGATGTGACGTACGTACGCGTCATTCGTGGCCGTATGAGGATTTGGTTTATCCCATGTCTCGTAGCAGGCCCGGCCTGCGAACTCGACCATGGCTGAAGCGTCTGATGCTTCCGTCGTCCATTCGACGCCATGAGGATTCTCGAACGCAGTGTAGCCGACGAGCTGAACATCCAGTTCTGCTATCGTCGCCATGTCTTATAGCCCTAGGAAACTCTCCAGGCCAATAGTGAGACCTGGGTTGGAGCCGATCTTTTCCACGCCGATGAGGACGCCTGGGACGAAGGAGTCTCGGTCGTAGGAATCTTGCTTGATGGTGAGGGATTGGCCTCGAGTGCCGAAAATAACCTGCTCGTGGGCAACCATTCCCGTCATGCGCACCGCGTGGACTGGGATACCTTCCACATCCGCACCACGTGCTCCGTCAAGGCTTTGCTCGGTAGCGTCGGGCTGCTGCCCCATCCCAGCTTCCTCGCGCGCCTTGGCAATTCCCTCCGCGGTGTGGACAGCGGTGCCGGAGGGCGCGTCCTTTTTGTTGGGGTGGTGCAACTCAATGACCTCTGCGGACTCAAAGAATGGCGCGGCCATCTGCGCGAACTTCATCGTCAGTACAGCGGAAATAGCGAAATTCGGCGCTACCAGAACACCAGTGTCTGGGGATTCGCTCAGCCACTCGCGGACCTGGTTGTAACGCTCTTCGGTCCACCCGGTGGTGCCGACGACGGCATGGATTCCACGGCGAACGCAGAACTCTACGTTGTCCATCACAGCATCCGGCACCGTGAAATCCACAACAACTTCAACCCCATTGTCGACAAGCTGCTGCAGGTCATCGGCAGCGTCGAGCGCTGCTGCAAGCGTGAGATTTTCATCGGCCTCCACGGCGGCCACGATCGCGGAACCTACGCGTCCTTTGGCCCCCAATACGCCAACCTTGGTCATCTGAATTCTCCTTCGTTGTCTCGTTGTTTTTCTTCAAGCCATTGGCTAGTCCCCCACAGTCTAGGTCGGTTTCGGCTCTGCGTATCCAACCGACCCGCGCCCATGGCTAAAGCCCCACCGCTCAGCGTTGGCCAAGCGATGGGGCTTTACAGGGCAAAAATTCAGGTTTTAGTCCTCAACGAGAACGAGGGAGATCTTGCCACGATTGTCAATGTCTGCAATCTCCACCTGGATCTTCTCGCCCACGGTGACCTCATCCTCAACCTTCTCCACGCGACGGTCGCCACCGAGGTTGGAGATGTGCAACAGGCCATCCTTGCCTGGAACCAGGGAAATGAATGCACCGAAAGCCGTGGTTTTCACCACCGTGCCGAGGAATCGATCGCCGACCTTAGGCAGCTGTGGGTTGGCGATGGCGTTGATGCGCTCAATCGCGTCCTCCGCGGCCTTTCCTCCGACGGCGGACACAAATACTGTGCCGTCTTCCTCGATGGTGATATTGGCGCCAGTTTCTTCCGTGATCTGGTTGATATTCTTACCCTTGGGGCCAATGACCTCGCCGATCTTAGAGACCGGGATGGAGATGGAGGTGATGCGAGGAGCAAACTCGCTCATGTCATCGGGAGAATCGATCGCATCGGCCATCAGGCTCAGAATCTCCAGGCGCGCAGTACGTGCCTGCCCCAGAGCTTCGGCAAGAACATCGGACGGAATGCCATCGAGCTTGGTGTCCAGCTGAAGAGCCGTGACGAACTGCTCGGTTCCCGCAACCTTGAAATCCATGTCGCCGAAAGCATCCTCGGCGCCGAGAATATCGGTCAATGCAACATACTTGTCCTTGCCCTTTACCTTGCCGGTAACGAGGCCCATGGCAATTCCGGCCACCGGCGCCTTCAGTGGAACGCCCGCGTTGTAAAGGGACAGCGTGGATGCGCAGACGGAGCCCATGGAGGTGGAGCCGTTGGAGCCCAGCGCTTCGGACACCTGGCGGATCGTGTACGGGAAATCCTCGCGGGATGGGATAACCGGAGCCAAGGCACGTTCGGCCAAAGCACCGTGGCCGATCTCGCGACGCTTCGGGGAACCCACACGCCCAGTCTCACCGGTGGAGTACGGCGGGAAATTGTAGTGGTGGATGTAGCGCTTGTGATCCGCTGGCCCCAGCGAATCGATCTGCTGCTCCATCTTCAGCATGTCCAGGGTTGTCACACCGAGGATTTGGGTCTCGCCACGTTCAAAGAGCGCGGAGCCGTGAGCACGTGGCACCAGCTGTACGACGATGCCCAAATCGCGAATGGTGGTGTGGTCGCGACCATCGATACGGAAGCCGTCCTCGAGGATCCTGCGACGCACAAGCTGCTTGGTCACGTCATTGTGAGCGGCACGAATTTCCGCTTCACGCTCAGGGAAGGTATCAAGCAGCGCATCCACGACAGCTTGCATGTTTTCCGCCAGAGCTTCGTCACGCTCCTGCTTGTCGGCCATCTTCATGATGTCTTCGAGATCACCGAGGGACTCGGCCTCCACGGCGGATCGCACGTCCTCATCGAACGGCGGGAAGAGCTCGAAGGTGCGAGCCTCATTGTCCACGGCCTTGGCCAGCGCAGTCTGAGCTTCACAGAGGGTGGCGATGAACGGCTTGGCGGCCTCGATTCCCTCAGCAACAACAGTCTCGGTCGGCGCTGGGGCTCCCTCGGCAATACGCTCAACAACGTTCTCTGTTGCGCCAGCCTCGACCATCATGACCGCAACATTTGGGGTGCGCGAAGCCTTGCCGCGTCCACGACCACGTCCGCCCTTCGCTGGCTTATCGTCCACGACACGACCGGCCACAACGAGCTCAAAGACAGCCTGCTTTTGCTGTTCGTGCGTTGGGAAGGCCACCCACTGACCCTTCGGGTGATCATCATCGGCAACCAGCGCCATCCGCACGCCACCTACGGCGCCGGATACCGGTAGTCCGGACAGCTGCGTGGAGGCGGAGGCTGCGTTGATCGCCACAACGTCGTACATGTCCTTTGGATCCAGAGACATGACGGTCACGATCACCTGCACCTCATTGCGCAGCCCCTTGACGAAAGTCGGGCGCAGCGGGCGGTCGATCTGACGGGCGGCGAGAATTGCGTCCGTTCCCGGGCGCCCCTCGCGGCGGAAGAAACTTCCCGGAATCCGACCCGCCGCGTACATGCGCTCCTCCACGTCAACGGTCAACGGGAAGAAGTCGATACCCTCGCGCGGATTGCGGGAGGCGGTAGTGGTGGACAGGAGCATCGTGTCCTCGTCCAAGTAAGCCGTGACGGAGCCATCGGCCTGACGAGCCAGCAAGCCGGTCTCGAAACGGATGGTGCGGGTGCCGAAGTCACCGTTGTCGATTGTGGCGACGGTCTCCCAGACGCCCGCATCCGGATCGATAAGTTCAGCTTCAATCTTGTGTGCGCTCATAGCGATAAGTGCAATCGCCTTTCTTTTGCGTTGCGATTCCCCGTTCACATCTGATCATCGGTGCCGATGTGACCAGCGGGAAAAATTTTATTGCCAAGTTTTTGGTACTTGTCCAGCCACGACACTACCAAAGAAATAGCAAAACCCGGCACCATCACCACGCTAAACAGCGTATGGCAATAGTTGCCGGGAGCAGACTATATGAAGTCGGCGAGACTAGCGACGCAGGCCGAGGCGCTCGATCAGGGAGCGGTAGCGGTCCACATTGTTGTCAGCCAGGTACTTCAGCAGGCCCCTGCGACGACCAACCAGCAGCAGCAGACCACGACGGGAGTGGTGATCGTGCTTGTGGTACTTCAGGTGCTCGGTGAGCTGACGAATACGGACGGTCAGCAGGGCAACCTGAGCCTCTGGGGATCCGGTGTCCGTCTCGTGCAGGCCGAACTCCTTGAGGGTCTCTGCCTTCTGCTCCTTGGACAGTGCCATGGAATTTCTCCTTGTAAGATCGTTGTTTCAGTCCGCGCGAATACGTACATGCGACTACCGCAGACCACAGTCGCAGACCGATCAAGCCTAGCACCCCGCCGGAGAGGAAATCAAACTACACCTCATCGCCAAGCACCTGCCGTGTATCCGCGACATCCTTGTTGATCGCCTCGATGAGCTCCTCCAGTGATGTGTAGGTTTCCATTCCTCGGAGCCGGTGAATAAATTCCACAGTCACGTTGAGCCCGTACAGATCAGCCTCATGGTCGAGAACGAAAGACTCGACGGATCGCGGCTCGTGGCCAAACGTCGGGTTGGTTCCGACCGAGATCGCGGCTGGAAGCCTCTGCCCCACCGGCATCGTTCCGACTTTTTCCCCTCCGTCAGCAGGCTGCTCAACAATCAGGTATCCGGCGTAAACACCGTCTGCGGGCAGTGCGAATTTCTCTTGGAAGTACTGGTTGGCTGTCGGAAATCCCAAGGCGCGACCACCGCGCCCAGCCCCGTGGGTGACTTCCCCATGGACACTGAAGGGGCGGCCCAGCGCTTCGTGGGCATTTTCAACCTTGCCAGCAGCGAGCGCGCTACGAATGTAAGTGGAACTCACCGTGTGCTCGTCGAGCTGGAGCAGATTGAGGACGTGCACAGTCATGTCTCGCTCTGGACCCAGCTGCTGCAGAGTCTCCGGAGTGCCTGCCGCCTTGTGGCCGAAAGTGAAGTTCTCCCCCACGATCACGGATTTGGCTCCCAGCAGATCAACAAGCACTCGATCAACGTACTCTTCGGGGGACCAGCCTGCGATCTCGGCTGTGAATCCTACGACAACCACGTGGTCAATTCCCATATCGAACGCCAATCGAGCGCGTTCCTCCACAGTGCCAAGGAGTGGCGGAACTGCATCCGGGCGGAACACGACGGTGGGGTGCGGGTCGAAGGTAAACATCACGCTGGGCACGCCGAGTCTGCGCGCCTCATCTATCGCTCGCTGAATGAGCTGCTGATGGCCGCGATGCACACCGTCGAACACTCCGATGGTCACCGCCGTACCGCTGTCTCCGAGCGCCTGCGGAACCCTGTCCAGTCCGTACCAGATATTCACGGTGTTTTAGCCTACGGCATAGACTGTCTTCATGACTGAATCCCACCCACAGAAGAAGTCCCCTCGCCCCCAGCCTCAGGGAACTGTTTTGGATCGATCTGGCGTGGTGATCGTGGACAAGCCCTCTGGTATGACGAGCCACGACGTTGTGGGAAAGCTGCGCCGAATTATGGGCACGCGCCGGGTCGGACATTCTGGAACTCTCGATCCGATGGCTACCGGTGTGCTGGTCGTGGGCATCGAAAGGGGTACGAAGTTTCTCGCGCACCTTGTGACGCACGATAAGCGATACGAAGCAACCGTGCGCCTCGGATCGTCGACAGTCACCGATGATGCTGAAGGGGCGGTCGTCTCTCAGGCAACCGCGGAAGCTATCGAGGAACTGACAGACGAGCAGATCCGCCAGGCCTTTAGCCAGCAGGTTGGCGACATTATGCAACGCCCTTCCTCGGTCTCCTCCATCAAAATTGATGGCCGCCGCGCCCATGAACTTGTTCGCGAGGGCCAAAACGTCATCCTCCCTCCCCGTCCCGTGACGATCTTCGACTTGCAGATTGGCGCTGTTGAACGTGAATACGACGCCACCAGCCAGCTGCCCTACTGGTCGGTAAAAATCGCTGTGCATTGCTCGTCCGGAACCTATATCCGCTCCATTGCCCGTGATGTCGGAGCCGAGCTCGGTGTCGGCGGCCATTTGACCGCTTTGCGGCGGACGTCTGTGGGGCCTTTCGACATCAGTGAGGCTCGCACTCTCGAACAACTGGTTGATGTGCCGGAACTCTCTTTAAATCTCGACCAGTCCATGGTGCGGTGCTTCCCCACCCGCGAGATTACAGAGGCGCAGGGCACGGATGTCGCCTTGGGCAAATGGCTTGAGCCCGAAGGACGTAAGGATACCTATGCGGTGGTCACCCCTCAGGGCCATGCCATTGCACTGCTCAAAGAGAAAGGGCGGCGCGCTGCTAGTGTCTTCGTCGCGCGCCCTGCAGGGATGGAGTGATTAGCGTCGCACCCCGGCGAATGTGACCACGTACCCCTTGCGCACTGCCCATCGTCCTTCAATGAACGGTACCGGCACGGGCCGGGTCAGCAGGTAGGACTTGAAACTTCCGTCGGGGCGAATATCGATATCCGCCTGGTCGAAATCGAGGAACCTATGGGTCAGTGGGAACCACGCCTTGTAGGTGGATTCCTTCGCACTAAAGAGCACTTTGTCGAGGAATTCATAACCCTCGTGGCGCGTCAGCCTGCGTAGGCGCCGTTGCTCCTCAGGGCGCGCCACCGCATTGTAGACACCCTCTGGGAGGGAATCTGCAGGTTCTGCGTCGATTCCCAGGGAACGCCAGCGGGAACTTCGGCCCACGATCGCGGCACGGAAGCCTTCAGTGTGGGTCAGCGAACCCGTCACGCCCTCGGGGAAGACGGGCATGCCCCGCTCCCCTCTCATGATCGGTTCGTCCTCGATGAAGTGTCGCATCGCTTCGTGGGCACACCATCGAGAATCACCGAAGTCCGCTTTTCGACGATCAACTGCTTTTTCCACGAGCTGCTGCTCGGAGGCGTCGAGTTGGTAATAGCGGTCCAAGCTCACTGAGGAACTGTGGATTTCCACGCAGTGGGTTCCGCGGGGCAGCATTGATTCGGGGATGACCGACGAGACGAATTGTCCCGCATAATCGTATGCGGTTGTGCCGAGAACAGTAGTCTGCCTCATCGTGTCACCTCCTCTGTCAGTACGGGGTATGGCCATCGGCCTTGCTGCAAACGCGGCGGTAGCATGCGTGTCCTCTCGTGCGGATAACCGAGAGAAACCTCCACGTGCGTTACGTTATCGACGAAAATTTCGACTGGAATGTGTAGATGACCATAGACCACTTTCGCGGAATTGTAACGTCGTGGCCAGTGCTGAGTGTGCCGTGTTCCCGACCAGAGGCCAATTTCCTGGAGCCGTACATGTGCCATCGCTTCCCGCACCAGCGGCCAGTGATTGATGAGCACCGTAGGTCCACTGACGTGGGACAAACGCTGCACCGTGTACTTCAAACGCTCACGACACCACAGGGGAACATCTTCCCAGGGAGCAATTGCGTAGTGATCAGTTAAAACGACTCCCTTTTTCTCGGCTGCCGCGATTGCCTCTTCAGGGGTACTGCCAGGGGTACGCCACGAATGGTCATAGAGAGTGAACATGGGCACGATAGTGTGCCCTGCAAAGGTCAGAAACGGATCCTCCGGAGTCAACACGCCGATGCGGCGACAGTTCTCCACCAGATAGTCATACGTTGCCCGGCCGTGACGCGGAGAATCTTCACGGGCATAGAGCTCGTGATTACCCGGAACCCAGATGACTGTATCGAAAAGGTCGGCGAGGCCACGTAATACGCCAATTACGGTATCTTCATCTTCAGCTACGTCGCCTGCGACAATGAGCCAGTCGCGCGGGTGGCGAGGCTGGACGTATTGCGCAACGATGTCCCTATTCCCCGGCGCAGCAATGTGCAGATCGCTGACTGCCCACAGGGTGCGCGTGGTAGTGGGCATACAACACCGCCCTTCACTTCCTGAATGAGCCCGAAGTTACTCCAGCGATTTTAATTCTGCATCATCCACTTATCACCCCGATAGCGCCACACGACGGCAACGAGTCGGAGGAACACAAAGGCGACAAGGCCACACCACACTCCGAACAATCCCCAGTGGAGGAGCAACGATAGCCAGACGAGTGGAATGAAACCGACAACGGCGGCGAAGATCGTGGCATTGCGGAGGAAAGCCACGTCGGCTGCACCTAGAAGCACTCCATCCAGCGCAAAAACTACTCCTCCCATCAACACCAGCACGATGAGCATCCACCATGGGCCTTCCATCGCCTCGAGCACAGCGGGATCAGGCGTGAACAGGGACGGGATCCCGGTCGCGCCGAGAGCTAAAAGCACTGCCAGGACCACGGAGGCGGCAATGGAGAATCTCATCACTTGGCGAGCGACCTTGCGTGCGTCCCGGCGTGACTTCGCCCCGAGCGCCGCGCCAACGAGCGCCTGGGCGGCGATAGCCACGGAATCGAGCAACAGCGTTAGGAAGTTCCACAACTGCAACAGCACCTGGTGCGCCGCCAAGCTGGAAGCACCAATCCGACCCGCCACGGCAGCTGCAGAGATGAAAGCCACTTGGAAAGACAGGGAGCGTGCAATGAGATCCCTACCCATCACTAATTGGGGCTTGATGATGGACCACCGTGGCCCCATGGACCGACCATCGCCGTCCTTACTCCAGTGCCACCACAGGGCTCCCAGAAATAGCAGACCGATGATCCACTCGCCTAGTAGGTTCGCGTACGCCGAGCCGACCAAGCCATAGCGTTCTACCGCAAAAGGCACCGTCACGACCATAGGAATCACACCGGCGAGGGTGAAGTACAACGGCAGCCGTGTGTTCGACATGCCGCGCAGCCAACCATTGCCAGCCATGGTCACCAACGATGGCACGATGGACGCACACGTCACACGCATCCATTGAGTTGCTGCGGCAGCGACCTGTCCGTCCGATGCCAGCAGCGCCATGATCTGGGGAGCAAAAGCAAACACCAGACCTGCCAAGCCCGCACCTACGGCCACGGCCACCCACGTTGCCTGCACACCCTCGTAGAGCGCCTCCGCCCTCCGGCCAGCTCCAAAAAGTCGCGCCGCGCGAGCCGTAGTGCCATAGGAGAGGAATGTCAGCTGTGTCGTGACAGTGCCCAGCACGGTCGCGCCCGCAGCCAGAGCGGCAAGGTCGCGGGCGCCAAGCCTGCCGACCACCGCCGTATCCCACAGTAGGTAGAGCGGAGTTGCCGCTAAAACGACGAGCGCCGGCCAGGCAAGCCCAAGAATGGAGCGGGCGTCTGCTCTCACCGGCGCACTAGTGGCGTCGTCCTTAGACATCGTCTACATCAGCATGACGGTAGGGATCGGCTTCACCGGCCGGAGTGGCACCTGCCGACTGAGCGCGAATAGCTTCATCCTGAGCGCGGGCCTTCGCCAACAGCTCCTCCATATGCGCGGAAGCTTCCGGCACCGAATCGTAAGAGAAGGACAGTGTCGGCGTGAAACGCACCGACAACTGCTCACCGACGATCCTGCGCAACTGACCCTTCGCTTTTGCAAGAGCAGTCTCTGCCAGCTTCACATCCGGCTTGTCGTCAACTGTACGGCCACGCACGGTGTAGAACACAGTCGCGTCGTGTAGATCGCCAGTCACGCGTGCGTCCGTAATAGTGACGTATTCCAGGCGTGGATCCTTGATCTCACGCTCGATGGCCGTGGCCACGATCTGTTGGATGCGCTTGGCCAACCGGGCAGCGCGTGCTTGATCAACCATGATCACAACTCCTTTTTGCTGTCTTTACAGGAAAACCCCCGACCCTTCGCTGCCGGGCCGGGGGTACTTGTGCGCTAGTCGCGCGGAATTTCGACCATCTCGTAGACCTCGATGAAATCGCCGACCTGAATGTCAGGGTAGGACAGAACCATACCGCACTCGTAGCCAGCGGCCACCTCGGTCACATCGTCCTTCTCACGACGGAGAGAATCGATATTGGCCTTCTCCGCAACGACGGAGCCGTCGCGCACGAGGCGAACCTGCGCATTGCGACGCACCTTGCCGGACTCGACCATGCAGCCTGCGATGAGACCCACGGCGGAAGCCTTGAAGATCGCGCGGATCTCGGCCCGGCCGATCTCCTTTTCTTCGTAGATCGGCTTCAGCATGCCCTTCAGCGCAGCCTCGACCTCGTCGATGGCCTGGTAGATGATGCTGTAGTAGCGGATATCCACGCCCTCGGCATTTGCGACCTCGGTGGCCTTGCCCTCGGCACGCACGTTGAAGCCGATGATCACGGCGTCCGACGCAGCTGCCAGGTTGACGTTCGTCTCCGTTACAGCACCGACGCCACGGTCGATGATGTTCAGGGCAACTTCGTCGTCCACCTCGATCTTCAGCAGGGCATCTTCCAGAGCCTCGACGGTACCGGCGTTGTCGCCCTTGAGAATCAGGTTGAGGGTATTGGTTTCCTTCAGCACCTCATCCAGATCCTCCAGAGACACGCGCTTGCGAGCCTTGGCTTGCTGAGCGTTGCGTCGACGGGCGTTTCGGCGGTCAGCAATCTGACGTGCCGTGCGATCCTCTTCGACAACCAGCAGGCTATCGCCAGCGCCGGAGACACTGGTCAGACCAAGGACCTGCACAGGGCGGGATGGGCCAGCTTCCTGAACATCCTCACCGTATTCGTCGATCATGCGGCGGACACGGCCGTGGGCATCGCCCACGACGATGGAATCACCGACGCGGAGGGTACCGCGCTGCACCAGGATGGTGGCCACCGGACCGCGACCGCGGTCAAGGTGGGACTCGATAGCAACGCCTTGAGCATCCATGTCCGGGTTAGCACGCAGATCCAAGGAAGCATCAGCGGTCAGCAGAACTGCCTCCAGCAGCTTCTCGATGTTCTGTCCCTGCTTCGCAGAGATGTCGACGAACATCGTGTCGCCGCCGTACTCCTCCGGAATGAGGTCATATTCGGTCAGCTGGCCACGGATCTTATCTGGCTGAGCGCCTTCCTTATCGATCTTGTTCACCGCGACCACGATCGGTACATCGGCAGCCTTCGCGTGGTTGATAGCTTCCACGGTCTGAGGCATCACGCCGTCATCCGCAGCCACGACCAGAATCGCGATATCCGTGGACTTCGCGCCACGGGCACGCATCGCCGTGAAGGCTTCGTGACCAGGGGTATCAAGGAAGGTCACCAGTCGATCGTCGCCGTCGAGGTTGACGGACACCTGGTAAGCACCGATGTGCTGGGTAATGCCACCGGCCTCACCACTGCCGACGTTTTCCTTACGGATCGTATCGAGCAGTCGAGTCTTACCGTGATCGACGTGACCCATGACAGTCACCACTGGAGGACGCTGGGCGAGGTCTTCTTCCTCACCTTCATCCTCACCGAACTGCAGGTCGAAGGACTCCAGCAATTCGCGGTCCTCGTCCTCAGGGGAAACGACCTCGATCTTGTAGTCCATTTCCTCGCCGAGCAGCATTAGCGTCTCGTCGGAGACAGACTGCGTAGCGGTCACCATCTCACCGAGGTTGAACAGTGCCTGAACCAGTGCGGCTGCGTCCGCGTTGATCTTCTCCGCGAAGTCCGCCAGGGAGGCACCACGAGCGAGGCGAAGCGTTGCACCCTTGCCGTTAGGCAGCTTCACGCCGCCAACGACCGATGGTGCCTGCATTGCCTCATACTCGTTACGCTTCTGCCGCTTGGACTTGCGCCCCTTTCGAGGAGCACCACCAGGACGACCGAATGCGCCAGCGGTACCGCCACGACGTCCACCGCGTCCACCACGGGGACCGCCGCCACCGGGACCACCAGGACCACCCTGACCGCCACGACCGCGGCCTCCACCGAAGTTCGCACCGGACTTCGAAGGCATCTGGCCGGGGCTTGGGTGGCTAGGCATCATCGCTGGCGATGGTCGGCGTCCACCACCCTGACGCTCCGAATTGCCACTGCCACCACGGTTGTTAGCACCTGGCTTAGCGCCCTGCTTAGGCGCGCCATTGCGACCACGCGTGCCACCCGGGCGAGGCATATCACCAGGGCCGTGCTGGCCACCACGCGGTCGTGGTGCTGGGCGCTCGCCAGAGCCACCAGAAGAGAATGGGTTGTTGGCCACACGCGGCGCACGGCCGCCTGGCTTCGGACCGGGCTTAGGCCCTGGCTTCGGACCGCCACCTGGCTTGGGCCCTGGCTTCGCGGTGTTACCCGCGCCGGCAGCTGCGCCTGGCTTCGGCTTCGGAGCAGCACTAGGCTTCGGAGCAGCGCCTGGCTTTGGCGCTGGTCCTGGCTTTGGCGTTGCACCAGGCTTCACGGAGGAGGACGGCGTGGAGGCTGCCTTAGCCACCACAGGGTTCGTCGGCTTCGGGCCTGGCTTAGGTCCTGGACGGGCAGAAGATGCCTTTGGCGCTGGCTTCGGGGCCGCGGCAGGTTTTGCAGGCTCCTTTGCGGCAGCGGACTCCTGGCCCACGCCGTAATGCTTCTTCATCTTCTTTACGACCGGCGGCTCCACAGTGGACGACGCGGTCTTCACAAATTCGCCTTGCTCCTTGAGCGTGGCGAGAAGTTCCTTGCTGGTCACACCGAGCTGTTTTGCGAGCTCGTGAACACGTAGCTTTCCGGGCACTACTCTCCTTCGTGTTGATGGAGCCGCAGGCCGGAATACAAGGTCCGGCTACGTACGGCTCCCGTACTTGATGCTGCTCATCGCAGATGCTGCTTCATCGTGCGCTCATCAGTGATCGGGTACTTTCCTCTAGGGTTACTTCTGGTTACGTCCCCTCGCCGGCCATCGGAGCCAGCGAATCGATGTAATCACGGACCGGGGTGGGATCGGCTGTTGCAGGTACTCTGAGCGCCCGGCTGAATGCCCGGCGTTTCGCGGCAGTAGCATATGCCTGCCGCGTCGGAGTAATCCACGCACCCCTACCTGGAAGGCAACGGCGCGGGTCCGCAACTATTGCGATTGACCCGTCGGTCCGAGTTTGTGCCACCACGCGGAGGAGTTCGGAATCCGCCACTGTGACGCGAGTTGCGATGCAGGTGCGCTGGGGCACGTGTGGGGAGGACGGCATCGTGCGCATCACGTCCCTTCTTCGTGCGTGTCGCCTACCTACCTGGCACAAGACCGTTGCCCAGTCTAACGCTAAATGCGCCCTGAGGGCTAACCGGCACTCCCCTATTCGGCGGATTGCCCTTCGGAGTGAATGTCGATCTTCCAGCCCGTCAGACGTGCGGCGAGACGCGCATTTTGCCCCTCTCGGCCGATCGCCAGTGACAGCTGATAGTCGGGAACCACCACGCGCGCCATCTGCTCTTCAGGATCGAGGATCGTCACGCTCACCACCTTCGACGGCGCCAGTGCATTGCCCACGAGCACAGCGGGATCTTCGGACCAGTCGATGATGTCGATCTTTTCGCCATTGAGAGCGGACATAATGGCTGCGACGCGCTGCCCACGTGGGCCAATGCAGGCGCCCTTGGCGTTGAGCCCCTTCACCGTCGAACGCACGGCGATCTTCGTACGGTGTCCGGCCTCCCGTGCGGTAGAGACGATCTCCACAGAACCATCCGCCACCTCCGGTACTTCGAGGGCGAAGAGTCCACGCACGAGTTCCGGGTGGGTGCGAGACAGGTTGATCTGCACATTGCGGTTGCCATTGTTGATCACATCAGTGACGAAGGCTTTGACACGCTGACCGTGTTCCAGCTTTTCTCCGGGGATCTGTTCGGCTGGCAGGATCTGGCCATCCATGCCGTCAGCCTCGGTGCCCAAGCGCACGATCTCCACGCCACGCTCGTTGAAGCGGACATCTCGGCTCACTACTCCGGAGACCACTGTGTATCGCAGTTCTGAGTACTCGTCGTAGCGCTTGGTGACCCTTGCGGCCTTGATCTTCTGGCGAATGACATCACGCACGGCCATCGCTCCGGCACGACCGAAGTCTTCCGGAGTGTCGTCGATCTTGCCGAGGGTATTTCCTTCTTCGTCCTGCTCAATCTGGTAGACGGTGACCTTGCCACTGATCGGGTCAATGTGAACATCGCAGGGACCATCGTATTTGGTGATCCCCCGGTAGGCGTCTCGCAATCCGTATGAAACCGCCTTGAGCAGATCATCTACGGCTACGGATTCTTGCTTTTCGAGCGCGTGGAGCGCCGCAATGTCAATGTTCACTTGTTCTCCTCGGCCGCTTGAGCAATGAGCGACTCATACGCATGACGATCCAACCCAATCAGTTGGGCTTCGTCGGTTGGTGCTGTGTTGAATTCAACTTCTACCACTGCACCCTCCACTTCACCGAATCCGTACGCGCTCACTGACTTCTTTTTCTTCTTTTTTGTGAGAAGAACGACGCCATCCTCGTCCACCATCAGCACTCGCGCCTGGCCCGACTGCGGTAGTTTTACCAGGCGGCCGACATTACGTTTCCAGTGACGGGGCAGGGAAAGGGGAAAGTCGAGTCCCGGTGTGGTGACTTCGAGGGTGTATCCGGGGCCGAAGTTCAGGGTGCTTTCATCCTCTGCGTCATCGAAGGTGCGGGATATCTCCTTACTGAGTTCCTCCAACGCATCAAGATCGGGGCGTGCTTCACCATCCACCGCGATGCGGACGGCCGACTTCGCGCCGGCCTTGGTGATCTTCAGCTGTTCCAATTCCAAGCCGAATTGGCGAATAAGTGGACGCAGGACATCTTCAAGCTGTGCAGGGGTGGGAAAAGGCATGCCTTGAAGAGTATCAGGGCGACCGAGTGGCACTATGGACACCGTGAAGAATCTCAATGTGTCACGGCGAACCTTCCTAACCGTACTCGGCGCAGGCTCCATGACTGTGCTGGGACTCAGTGGCTGCAGTGCGTGGACTGAACGTAGGCCCAATGAAGATCTCGTACGCCTTGCCGCGGAATATCAGAAGATTCTCGATTCGAATAATCTCAATCGCTTCCAAAAGCCGTTCCTCGACGCGCAGGTGGATGAACTCACTTCGGAGTGGAACCGCGTGTGCGGGACGGATTCGGAAGGAAATCCTCCTGCACGGTGCACGGATACTGCCCCCATCGAAGACGTTGATGTACCCGCGGAGTTCACCGTCGCTGATCTGCAGCACGACCTTATTGAGGTGGCCAGTGGCGTCGAAAAAGACGACCAGGCAGCTATCGATAACGGACTGCTGATCGGTCTAGCTGCTGCTTTGGGAGGGATCACCAAGGCCCCACAGCACACCGAATTGCTTGAGCTCGCTCCGGCGAGCGTCACCGCCGAAATTCAGGACGTCTACAACGGTGTCCACGGAGCGATATTTGGCTCCGGCCTGGCGATCGCGGAAGACGACGGCACGCATGCCCAGCTGCTCAGGGATACTGCTACCGCTCTACGCGGGCTGCGCAACGCTATCGCGGAAGCTGCAAAACAGCAGGGCGTGCAATTGGATACGCCTCCCGCTGGCTTCACCTTCGAGCAGGCTCCTACCGACGTGCTGGAATTCATGCACGAGCAAACACACAGCGTGGTCTCCGCCCTTCGCTACGCAGCAGCCCACGCTGAAGCTGGTGAGGATATCCGCTTCGCCGCGACGTGGTGCTGCTGCATCGCGCTCAATGAGATCGACCTCGAGCGTGCGCAGCAGCGCAATCCGCTGAAGACTACTGTTCGCGGATAGTTTTGATGGATCCCACGGCGGAAACGTAATCCAGCTCCGTGGTTTCGCCAGTCAGCCGGTTACGCAGTTCCACCTTGCCGTCGGCGAAGCCTCGGCCCACCACGACCACCAGTGGCATGCCCAGCAACTCTGCGTCTTTGAACTTCACGCCCGGTGATACCTTCGGACGGTCATCGAAGAGCACCTCAAGACCAGCAGCGGACAGATCCTCTGCCAGCTGCTGTGCGGCCTCACCCGCAGCGGCATCCTTATTGGCGATCACGACATGTACGTCGAATGGAGCGACGGACAGTGGCCAACGCAGGCCCTTTTCATCAGCCATTTGCTCCGCGATCACCGCGACAAGACGGGAGACACCGATACCGTAGGAACCCATTGTCGGCACTGCACGCTTGCCGTTTTCGTCGAGGATCTGTACGTCGAAAGCTTCAGTGTACTTGCGGCCCAGCTGGAAAATATGTCCGATCTCAATGCCTCGCGCCAAGGTCAAAGTGCCCTTGCCATCCGGGGATGGGTCGCCCTCCAGAACCTCGGCAGCTTCAATGTAGCCGTCCGGAGTGAAATCCCGGCCAACAACCAGACCCACAACGTGTCGGTTCTTGGCATCGGCACCCGTGATCCAAGAACTTCCCTCGACAACCCGCGGATCGGCGAGCACGCGCACGCCGTTGGACTTGAGACCACGCGGACCCACGTAGCCCTTGACAAGGAATGGGTTGTTCTTGAAGTCCTCATCACTTGCGAGCTCCACGATGGCTGGCTCCAAGGAAGCCTCGAGGCGCTTCATATCCACCTCGCGGTTGCCTGGCACGAGGATGCCCGTGAGCTGTGGCTGATTTTCGTTGCCGTCTTCATCGGTTCCCGGCTCGGTGACCTTGGTGACGATGCACTTGAGAGTGTCAGCGGCCTCCACTGCGCGGCCGTCGATAGTCACACCTTCGCCATTCGCCCAGTCGACGAGCGCGGCGATCGTCTCGCTGTCTGGGGTTTCGTACTCCTGAGCCTCTGGCTGCCCCTCGATCGGCCGTGCATCTGGGACTGTGGTCTCCACGGCCTCGACATTCGCGGCGTAATCGGATTCGGTCGAGCGCACAAAGGTGTCCTCACCATTATCCGCAATCGCCAAGAATTCCTCAGAGGCGGAGCCACCCATCGCGCCGGAGGTTGCGTAGCAGATCGCATACTCAATGCCGAGGGTGTTGAAGATGCGCTGGTAGGCACCACGATGCAGCTGGTAGCTCTCCTCTAGGCCCTCGTCGTTCATGTTGAAGGAGTAGGAATCCTTCATGATGAACTCACGGCCACGCAGGATGCCAGCGCGCGGGCGCTCCTCATCTCGGTACTTGTTCTGGATCTGGTACAGCGTGACGGGGAAATCCTTGTAGGAGGTGAACTCCGACTTCACCACAGAGGTAAACATTTCCTCGTGGGTGGGACCCAGCAGGTAGTCGGCATTCTTGCGGTCCTTCAAGCGGAACAACGCATCGCCGTACTCTTCCCAACGACCGGTAGTCTCGTACGCCTCACGTGGCAAAAGCGCTGGGAATGCCAGCTCCTGAGCGCCGATAGCGTTCATCTCTTGACGCACAACGTCCTCAACACGGCGCAGGACTTTCAGCCCCAGCGGCAACCAGGAATACACTCCGGGAGCCACACGGCGGATGTAACCCGCACGGACGAGGAGCTTGTGGCTAGGGACTTCTGCGTCCGCGGGATCATCACGCAGGGTACGCAGGAACAAGTGAGACATCCGGGTGATCATGAGGGTTAGCCTACAACCTCAGCTACCGAGGACATACTGAAAGGGGGCTTTTTATCGGCGACATTTACAATGCTCCCTATGCTCATCATTCTCCCGCCTTCGGAAACCAAAGCTGTCGGTGGCTCCGGCACTCCCGTCAGCTTGGATAATTTGCTGCTCGCCGAGCTTTCACCGAGCGTGACGGAGACCCGTGCACGCCTAGCCGATGCCCTCAGCGCTATGACCGACGCGGACTCGCTCCCCCTCCTTGGGTTGAAGCCCACCCAAGCCATTCATCTCGAGCACAATGCCGAGGTGCTCACCTCCCCCACGATGCCTGCGATCGAGCGGTATACGGGTGTGGCTTATGATGCGCTCGACGTCACCGGCCAGCGCACGGGCTCTCCCCTCGATAGCACTGCTCGTCAGCGGCTGGCGATTGGCTCCGCCCTCTTCGGAGTGATTGGTGCGGAAGATATGATTCCTTACTACCGTCTTTCCGCTGGCTCCAAAGTGCGGATCGATAACAAAGCAGCGACCGTACGCTCCCAATGGTCTAAGGTTCTCACTCCGGCTCTCACGACATGGCGAGAGGGCACACCGGTGACAACGAACGGGATCATCGACCTTCGCTCAGGCGGCTACCTCAACCTCGGCCCGGTGAAGGGCGCGCTGAAGCTGCGCGTGGAGTCCGAGTATGCGGATGGGACGCGCAAGGTGGTGAGCCATTTCAACAAGCACTACAAGGGTCTGGTGGCACGCGAGTTAGCGCAGGCGGACACCGATCTGGGTGCTGAAAATCTGGCGGAGGGGTTCTGCGCTATCGTCGACAACGCTGGCTTCCGCACAGAAATCGTGGATGCGGAGAATGTGACGCTCGTAGTGCCTGCAGAGAAATAACCCTAGCCTTAGGTAAGTATAGGCAGCCTTTCCATCGTTGCTGCAGGTCAGATAGCATTTTACAATGTTGGTATGTCTTACGAAACGCACAATGAGCAGCAGCAAAACGGGCTGGCTTCCAAATTGAATTGGTTGCGAGCGGGAGTGCTGGGTGCCAATGACGGCATCGTCTCCACCGCTGGCCTCGTGGTGGGCGTTGCCGCTGCAGGATCCAGTTCCTCGGCGATCCTCACTGCTGGTGTGGCTGCCATCGCCGCCGGTGCCGTGTCGATGGCCCTCGGAGAATATGTCTCTGTCTCCGCGCAGCGCGATACTGAGGACATCCTCGTTCGTGAACACCGCGAGGCACACAAGCGCGACCGCAGGCTCGAAGAAAAAGACATTATGACCTCGCTCCTCGAGCTCGGCATGTCGGAGGACACGGCCCGGAAGGCTTCCGAGGAAATGAGTAGCGAAGAACGACTGGCTGGGCACCTGCGCCTGGAGCTCGGCTTGGATGAGGAGGACCTGACGAGTCCGTGGATGGCGGCTGCAGCATCGGCAGGCTCGTTCATCTTGGGTGCCGTATTGCCACTCATCGCCGCAATTTTCGCACCAGCGGGTGTGAAAATCGCCGTCATAATCGCCGCAACCCTGATCGCATTGGCTATAACGGGCACGATCTCCGCGTGGCTATCCGAGGCTCATCGCGGCCGCTCCGTGGCGCGCCTGGTCATCGGTGGCGCCCTGGCACTGGCGGTCACCTTCGTCATCGGCTGGCTTTTCGGCACCACAGTCGCGGGTTAGAAATCCGGTTGATCAAGAGCGTCTCCGCTGGCCTCGGGCTGTGGGCCACGGGGCTGCTCGGCCTGATCACATCGATCGCCGGAATCACGGCTTGGCTGAGCTGGACGGCAGCAGACCACTCCGGCCACTTCCGTGGCCCTGGTTGGCCAGTTCCGACTTCTTTTCCCGCCTGGCAGATCGCCTGCTGCGGAGCGACACTCCTGCTCTTGTTCATCTTCACCGTGTCGCGATCGAGCCACCCATTTCTCGGCGTTCTTTCCGCCGCCTGCGGTTCAGCTCATGGACTCACTACCGCCATGGCCCTCGTTTCCGCGGATGGCATCAATCCGCAAGCCGGAATCGGTGTGGCGATAGTGGCCGTCGCCTCAACCGGCGCATATGCAGCCCTGTGCCCAGCCATCGCTGCCTGGCGCTTAGGCAGATTTCAGCTCCCCTAGTCAGCGAGTTCCATGCGCTTGCCCGCGGCCTCGCCGATGACGAAAATCGCTGGCGGTTGCACGTCACGCGTGGCCGAATCACTGGCCAACTCTTCCAGAGTGCACTGCGTGACCCGCTGCTCCGGCAGAGATGCGGACTCCACGATCGCCACGGGGGTCTTTGGTGCGCGCCCACCCTCAGTCTCCATCAACACGCGCGCGATCGCCGGCGCATTCTTGACCGCCATGATGAGCACGAGGCTACCGGTCATCTGAGCCAGCGCATGCCAATTCGTCTTTGACCTCTCGTGTCCCGGTGGCACGTGGCCGGATACTAGCGTGATGTCGTGGTTTAGCCCGCGATGGGTCAAGCTCAAGCCCGCTGCAGCTGGTGCGGAGGTCGCTGAAGTCACGCCCGGAATGACTCTAACGGGAATCCCCGCTGCAGCAAGAACCTCCCACTCCTCGTACCCACGGCCAAAAATAAAGTTATCCCCGCCCTTAAGCCGCACGACATTCTTCCCCATTTTTGCCTGCTCAATGAGCATCGCATTCGTCTTCTCTTGGGAAACTTGCTTGCCGTAGGGCAGCTTCGATACGTCGATCACTTCTGCGCCGTGTCGGGCGGCTTCCTCGGCAAGCGCATAGGGCCCGAGGTGATCGGTAAGAATCACATCGGCTTCCGCGATCGCGCGCGCACCCGCAACCGTAATGAGGTCTGGGTCGCCCGGCCCACCCCCCACAAGTGTGACGATTCCCTTGCCACCGCGAATCTCCCCTTGCCCTCGACGGTCATCCACAGGAACTCCGAACTCCTGCGCACGGGAAAGCACCTCGCGAGCATTTTCCTCGGAGACGTCCGCGGGCAGTAATGCGAAAGCCCACCGCTGCTGCGCCTCTGCGTCAGCATAAAAGGAAGACACCTCCCCAACCACAGCGTCCGCACCGGACTCAACGAGCCGCTCGGCGATGAGCGGAGCACTCGGAGTCGACGGTACGAAGACGCGGAGGTTAGAGAGGTGAAGTGTCATGCGAGGGAATTTTACTCCCCTCCAGGTTTCTATCCCAGCTTGAGGGCCTTCTGGGAACGCTCCCACTGCTCCTTGAACAGCTCTGGGTTCTTCGACAGGCGGGAGCCGTAGGAAGGAATCATCTCCTTCAGCTTCGGTCCCCACTCGCCCATCTTGGAACCGAAGCAACGCTCCAGAACCTCAATCATGGCGGATGGGGCAATGGATGCGCCTGGGGATGCGCCCATCAGGCCGGCGATGGAACCGTCAGCGGAGTTCACCAGGGCAGTTCCAAACTCCAAAGAACCGAACTTCGGAGCACCGATTGGCTTAATCACCTGAACGCGCTGGCCAGCCACGACGACCTCCCAGTCCTCGGACTTGGCAGATGGCATGTACTCACGCAGAGCTTCCACCTTGGCGGTCTTGTCCTTCAGGACTTCCTCGACGAGGTACTTGGTCAAGCCCAACTCCTGGACGGCAACACCCAGGTAGGAAGGAATGTTGCCTGGTCGGAGGGAAGTTAGCAGGTCAGTGAACTTACCCTGCTTCAGGAACTTCGGTGTCCAGCCCGCGTATGGGCCGAACAGGAGGCCCTTCTTGCCGTCGATGACACGAGTGTCCAAGTGTGGAACGGACATTGGTGGAGCGCCGACGGAAGCCTTGCCGTACACCTTGGCCTGGTGCTGCTCGATGAGTTCCTCATTCGTGCAACGCAACCACTGGCCGGAAACCGGGAAGCCACCGTAGCCCTTGATTTCGCGAATGCCAGCCTTCTGCAGCAGTGGCAGAGCCATACCACCGGCGCCGACGAACACGAAGTTGGCGGTCACGACTGAAGTATCGCCGGTGTGCAGGTTCTTGGTGGTCACCTTCCACTTGGAGCCGTCGCGATCGATGTTCTTGACTTCGTTGCCGTAGCGCACCTCGACACCCTTGACGGTCACGGCATCCAGGTACTGACGGGTCAGGGCACCGTAGTTAATATCGGTACCTTCATCGAACCAGGAGATGGAGACTGGGTTGTTGAAGTCGCGTCCCTTGGCCATCAGTGGCAGGAACTCACGGAACTTCGTCTCAGACTCGCTGTACTGCATATTCGGGAACAGCGGGTGATCCTTCAGAGCCTCGTAACGGGCCTTGAGGTAGTCCACCTGCTTCATGCCGTTAGCGAAGGATACGTGAGGAACTGCGTTGATGAACTCGGAAGGATCGCCCAGCAGACCCTCCTCCACGAGGTGGGACCAGAACTGTCGGGAGACCTGGAACTTCTCATTCACGCCGACGGCCTTGGAGATATCAATCTTGCCGCCGACCTCAGGGGTGTAGTTCAGCTCGCACAGCGCAGAGTGGCCGGTACCAGCGTTGTTCCATGGGTCAGAGGACTCCGCACCCGGTACGTCCAGACGCTCGAGGATGAGCTGGGACCAGTCCGGCTGCAGCTGCTGCAGCATGACGGAGAGGGTGGTGGAGATGACGCCGGCGCCGATCAGCAGTACGTCAACTGAGTCTTTATTTCCTGGTGCGTTAGTTGCCACAGTTCCTACATTCCTTTGCGCGTGGCGCGGGGTCACAGCCCGGCGCCTCAAGGTGGATGACTTAACAGGGTGTTAATAACCTTACGCCGTTAAAATCTACTCTCAATTACCCACCCCCAAAGGTTTCACATCGCTACTGTGGGATGGGTGACGAATTTCAGCAGCACAATCTCTTCCATCAGCCCGCTCAACACTCCCCTCAGTGTGAGCGTCAAGGACCTCGAATTTGGCCCTGACCAGCTGGGTGAGGGCTTCGGATTCCACTACCTTGAACTTGGTAAGGACCCTGATAAGCAGTCGCCTGTCCGCTGCACGCTCGTCCAATACAAACCGGACAATGCGACAGATTTCTATGATCGTCCTGGCTTGTTGCTCGTGCACGGAATGACGGACTATTTCTTCCAAGACCACGTCGCGCGCTATTTCCACGCTCGTGGTTACGCCGTCTATGGCCTTGATATGCGCAAGTGCGGGCGGTCCTGGCGTGAGGGACAGACGTGGCACCACGTCACAGATCAGTCTTTCTACGATCTAGACATCACTGCAGCCGCGACTGTCATCACTAACGCCCACCCGACCGTCACTGCTTTCGGCCACTCCACAGGCGGCCTGAATGTCACGATGTGGGCTAGCCGCCTGCGCCGCGCGAGTGTGGACATGCCGGAGGGTCCGGAAGCTGTTCTCCATGCCAAGCTCGCGGGCGTCGTGCTCAACTCTCCATGGTTCGGCCTCCAATTCGGAGCAGCAACGAGGTTCCTCGCCACGAGGGTCTTCCCCACACTCGGAAAGCTCAATCCCTCCCTCCTCCTACCGGGTGGCATCAATCCTCTGTATGGAAAGTCGCTGCATGCCAGCGAGGATGGCGAATGGGACTACAACTTGGAACTCAAGCCCCTGACCCCACGCCCGAAGTACCTCACCTGGCTCAATGGCGTGGTTCGTTCCATCCGTGAATTCCAGAGTGGGCACTACTGCACCGGCGTGCCGACTCTTTTGCTGGCCTCTGATAAACACCATTTCTCCAAAGGCAAAATCACGGAAGCTACGCGCACCTCAGATGTCATCCTCAAGCCTTCCCAAATGCGCGAACACGCAAGGAAGGCGAACCCCGACGTCGATATCGTGGTACTCAAGGACGCGGTGCACGACGTCTTCCTCTCCCGCCGCCATGTGCGCGAACACGCCCTAGCAATCACCGCCGAGTGGCTTGAAGAGAACGTGAAGTAAATGGCTGAACACTACGACCTCATCATCGTCGGCACAGGATCCGGAAACTCACTGCCCTCCCCCGAGTTTGATGATCACAAGATCGCGATCGTCGAAGCTGGAACATTCGGTGGAACGTGCATCAACGTGGGGTGCATCCCCACCAAGATGTTCGTCTACGCAGCGGATGTAGCCCGTGAGATCTGGGATGCACGCCGTCTCTCCCTCGATGCTGAACTCACTGGAGTGGACTGGAAAGACATTCAGCGGCGTGTGTTCCGCGAGCGCATCGACCCAATCTCAAACGAGGGCGAAGAGTATCGCCGGGGTCCCGAGACCCCGAATATCACCCTGTACTCCGGCACGGCCAGCTTCGCAGGTCCCCGTCGCCTCGTTATCGACGACGCCAACAGGTCAGTGATCACAGGCGATGCGATAGTCCTCGCCACCGGTGGGCGGCCATTCGTCCCACCCGTGATTGCCGAATCCGGCGTTCGCTACCGGACGAACGAGGACATTATGCGCTTGGAGGAGCTACCGGAGAGCCTCACCATTCTCGGCGGCGGCATCATCGCCGTGGAGTTCGCGCACGTATTTTCCGCACTCGGCACGAAGGTGACCGTCATCAACCGTTCGCCGAAGCTGCTGAAGAAGTTGGATGAAACGGTCGTAGAACGCTTCAACGAGGTTGCCGCCACGCAGTGGGAGAACAAACTGGGCCGCACAGTCGAAGCCGTGCGCGAGGACAATGGGCGCGTGGTGGTCACCCTTGACGATGGGCAAGAAGTGAGCTCAGCGGAGTTGCTCGTCGCAATGGGCCGGACCAATAACTCGGATCGACTCGATTGCGCGGCTGGTGGCGTCGAATTGGAAGACGACGGGCGGATCACCGTCGACCGCTACGGCCGCACCACAGCCGAGGGTGTATGGGCGCTGGGGGACGCTGCCAACGAATTCGAACTCAAACACGTAGCGAACGCGGAAGCGCGCGTTGTTCAGCACAACCTCCTGCGCCCGGACGATCTGCGTGAATACAACCACGAACTGGTGCCGTCAGGGATCTTCACACACCCGCAGATCGCCACCGTGGGCATGACCGAAGCTCAGGCGCGGGACGCTGGACATGAGGTCACCGTCAAGGTGCAGGAGTATCGGAACGTGGCCTACGGCTGGGCGATGGAAGATACGAACGGTTTCTGCAAACTCATCGCCGATGCACGCAGCGGGAAGCTGCTCGGCGCTCACATCATGGGCCCACAGGCAAGCACACTCATCCAGCAACTGATCACCGTCATGGCGTTCGATCTGGACTGCCGCGAGGTGGCGAAAAACCAGTATTGGCCACACCCGGCACTGTCAGAACTGGTAGAAAACGCATTACTAGGTCTCCAATTCACCACCTCACCACCTGAAGGACTGAAGCCCTAATGACTTCCCCACGAACCGCCGTCATCACCGGAGCCGCCTCGGGCATAGGACGCTCGTTGGCCATCAAACTGGCCGCACTGGATTATCGCGTGCATCTGGCCGATCGCAACGCCGGTGGCCTCGCCGAAACGCGGTCCGCCATCGAAGCAGGTGGTGGAACCGTGCTCAGTGTGAAGGAGCTGGACATCACCGAACAGGAATCGGTGACCGCCTGGGCCAATGAACTCGTTTCTGCTCACGGCGTGCCGGATGAAGTGCACCACGTGGCTGGTATAGCCATTTGGGGTGACGCTGCCACGATGCCACATGAAAAATGGCAGGCCGTCATCGACGTGAACCTCATGGGTTCTATCCACATGGTCCAAGCCTTCACCCCACACCTACAGGTGGCGAAGGCGAAGCGTAAGACTCCGCGGCGCAAACTCGTGTTCGTCTCATCTGCGGCGGGCATCATCGGCCTGCCGTGGCACGCGGCGTATTCCGCGTCCAAGGGCGGTGTGATCGGCATGTGCGAAGTACTACGCTTCGACCTAGCGCCAAAGGGCGTAGACGTGCACGTGGTGGCGCCAGGCGCTGTGGACACTCCCCTAGTATCCACGATCGATATCGACGGCGTGGATCAGTCCAATAAGCGTGTGCGGAAGGCCAAGAGCCTGTTCCAGGGACACGCGAAGAGCCCTGACCAGGTGGCGGATTCCATCATCAAGGGCGTGGCGAAGAAGAAGTACCTCATCACGACGTCCGGCGACATTTCTCTAGCTCGCTGGGCGCAGGTGAATCTTCCCTTCGCGTACAAGGGTGCGATGAAGGGGCTCAACAGGGCTTTCCGTTGGGCGGCTAGCGACGCTCGTCAATGAGGCTAAGCAATCACCCATCTTCCACCTCCATCATCCCAAGTCAAGATGAGTGTTTCGGAAGCAGGAATCCATCCGACGAAATCTACGTCGTTGAGATTCTGCCTACTGCAAAGCTCTGGTTCTTTACTCCTCGCATGGTGCACAGACAATTCCTCCTCGTTTCGTAAATAGATGAACTGACCGGTGGGCACAGCAGAAAGATCCTCTGCATCTTTCACCTCGATCCCCAACTGTCTTGCTTTACTCTCAGCACTTACATACGGGCATTGAATAGAATACTCTTCCCATCTTTCCCCATAGACCTCTTGGAAATCCAAGGTAAATAGGTCTCCGGTTGCTGCATCCTCCGGAAGGAAATCAGCCACTTCACTAGAGCAAGCAGGAAGACATGACACAAAAAGCAGGCAAAACCCGGATACTGCAGGTCTCACTCCGCTCCAAGCACGCACGTCGTAATTTGGTCCCATAAATGAAAGTTACCTCTCCTGGCGCAACAGCCAGATCATCCACTGGGGACTGTGGATACTTAAAGAGTCTTTAGCTTCCCGAGGAAAGACATCATATTGCAATGACCAAAGACAACGCTGTCTTCCTGATCGTTTTCCTTTACTAGTTGACCTACAATCCTACCTACAGCATTGTTGTGGAGGTCCATCTCCAGCTCTCCTGGATCATTCAGCCAAGAAGCTTCGTGGTTATTCGCAATCTTTTCCGCTACACCCCACCGAGATGGAAAGTCATTAAGGCATTCCAGAATCAATGGCGAAGCGCATCTCCCGTGCCGTTCTTCTGCGCTTGGTCGGAAGGATAGAGCTCGAGACTTTTAATTTGAGCTTCGGATGCCAACTGCTTTGCGCGATAACACGTAGCCACATCCGCTGCAGCTACACAACCCGCCATTTCTGGGGTTTCTCTCGCCTTATTGGGCTCTTCGTAATTAAGGGTGAAGACCCCAGGGGCTGAAGGCCGGGTCGTGTCGCTCCACGGATAGACATCGAGGTCTCCCAATGATGGAAGTTCTCACACACACCATCCGGAAGACCTCGACATGTCCCAGCCTAGCTTCACGAGCCCCGATCTCGACGCGTTCTGCCTCCTCAACACCCTCAACCTGACCGTCACCGGGCAAGCGGTCGATACCGATCACGCAGTCCTGGAATGCCGCACCACCACCGAGTTCCCGGACTCCTGGTGCCGGGAGTGCGGGACCGAAGGCGTCCCCCCGCGGAACCACGGTGCGCAAGCTTGTCCACGTCCCGCTCGGCTAGCGCCCCACTATCCTGCACGTGCGCATGCGCCGCTACCGGTGCCCGACCTGCACACGGATCTGGCGGGAAGACCTCACCCAGATCGCCGCGCCACGGGCGAAACCATCGCAGTCGGCGGTGCTGTAGGCGATGAAATGCCTCGTCATCGACAGGATGTCCATCAGTCGTATCGCTGCAGGCCTCGGCGCAGCGTGACACACCGTCAACACCGCGATCCTCGCCACCGGCCAACAGCTCCTGGTCGATGATCCCAGCAGATTCGACAGCGTAGAGGGATCTCAGGGTCGATGAGCATGTGTGGCGACATACACCGTTCGGCAGCAAGTTCATCACAGTCATCATCGATCTCACCCCGATCCGCGATAAGACAGGCCCCTGCCGCCTGCTGGACATCGTTGAAGGCCGGTCGAAGAAGGTGTTCAAGACCTGGCTGGCCGCCCAATCACAGGCATTCCGAAGCGGTATCGAGGACGTCGCGATGGATGGCTTCGCCGGGTACAAGTCAGCCGCGGCCGAAGAGCTGCCTGACGCCGTCCCGGTGATGGATCCGTTCCACATCGTGGCTCTGGCTGGTAGTGCTGCAGAGCGGTGTCGGCAGCAGATCCAGCAGGAGGCACTCGGGCACCGGAGCCGGTCCGGGGACCGGCTCTATGGCATCCGTCGCATCCTGCTCACGGGCGCGAACCTGCTCACCCGCACACAGGCGGACAGTCTCGAAAGGGGTGCTCGCTGCCGAGGAACACACCCAGGTGGACCTGACGTGGTGGATCTACCAGCGCATCGTGGCCGCGTACCGCGACCCCGACCGTACTTGCGGCAGAGACCGACTGCGGGCGGTCATCACGAGTGTCTCTACAGGAGTGCCGGCAACGCTGACGGAGCTGACGACGCTCGGGAGAACCCTGAAACGCAGAGCTGCTGATGTGCTCGCCTACTTCGACCGACCCGGAACAAGCAACGAACCGACGGAGGCGATCAACGGCCGCCTCGAGCACCTGAGAGGCACGGCACTCAGGTTCAGGAATCTGGGCCACTACCTCCTCCGGGCCCTGCTCGACACCGGAGGGTTCAGACCACTACTACACTCTCATCTGCGATGAGCCGGTTACCACGCTCTCATTTGACAAGATAAAACACAAGTTCACATCTCTTCCATAAGCGATATGGAAGTTCCTTAACAGGTTTGATCTCAGTATTAGAGTTGAGAAGTGTCTCCTTCTGGGCTACGAACCTGAACGAGTTTATTAGAAACTTGTAACTAGGTCTTCACTGTATTGATTGCACAAGCAGCATTAAGAATGGGAACTGCTCTCGCAGAGCCCTCTGGCGCGATACTTCTCGAACAACCCAGCAAGATCTCTTGAATCTCATCGTTTGCCCCATCGAAACCAGATCCCTTCATACCAGCAATGACACCAGCGACATGCGGCGCTGCCGGAGAAGAACCCTGGTAGTAGCCATAGCCGTCCCTCCCTTCCCAGGTTCCACTACTCAGATCAATGCTGGATGGGATCCCATCCTGCACTCTTGTTCGGACATCACCACCTGGGGCCCATACATCTACATTCTCTCCCCAATTTGAGTAGTACGCCATGTCACCATTTTTGTCAGAGGCGCCGACGCTAATTCCATGCCCACAGTTAGTGGGATTCGACAACTTCGCGTCGACACCCTTATTCCCGGCAGACAGGACCACCGAAGAACCATTACTTTCCGCAAAGTTAATCGCAGAACCTAACCACTCATCGCACTTGGATGATTCACTAAGCGACACCACGATGACATCAGCTACATGTTTGTTAGAGGGGACGTTAGTAACCTGACCTCCCGATGCCCAGATAATTCCATCTGCAACATCAGGATTATCTTCGCGACAGTTCCCAGAGGCACGAACCGGGAGAATCTTTGCAGAAGGAGATACTCCAGATATTCCGGCGCCGTCGTTCTCGGCGGCGATGATTCCGTAAACATAGGTTCCGTGCCAGCTTGCGGGCGCAACTGCTCCCTTGCCATCCCGGCAAGATGGGTCCTCTACAGAACTCCCTGGATCTGATACATCAGGGTCTCGCCCGTCTCCACCACCGGAGATTACTGGATCACTAACGAAATCATATCCGGGCAGCATGCGGTCCGTGAATTCTCTATGCGGATTCACTCCCGTATCGACCACGGCCACAACAATCCCCGCCCCCAAACTGTCAATTTCATAGTCATCGATAGCAATACCCGATTTACGGGAAAGATTCCACTGATCTAAAGAACGATCGTCTTTACCCGGAGAAACCTTCCAGTATTCCTCTGTTTGCGAAGAGGCATGGTTCGTCGGCACTCCTGTTGCCGATAAAGCCACAACCGATACTACGCACACAATAAATAAAGAGAACTTACTCAAGTGATTCATTGATCAGCCTCAGAGATCGCACGCTGAACGGCACTCGCATCATCTGTACTGAACATGAACTTCTTTCCATGATGCACGATTGTTACTACTTCGTCGGTACCGCACACCATCGCCCACTCTCCTGGCCCTACCCAGCGAATACCTACGCCTTGCTTCCAGCGCAACCCAGTCTCCGCCCTAAATTCAGAGATCTCTGAGATCTTCATCTTCTTTGGGATCCCCCACTGAGACACTTTTAGGTATTCACCCGATACTTTCCACCGTACGCCAAGAAGCGAGAAAGCCAGTCCCAGAGCTCCAAATAAGCAAGCTGCTAGAATCGCACTCGGATTATCTCTTACAGAGCCAAATAAAGCCCATACGACGCCAGCAAGAGAAATTGCAGAAAAAATCGCAATTGCAATAGAAGTATACCCTCCTACGCTTGCCACACCATGGTCAATGTGCTTATTTTCTAACGACTTGGCCATTTGTGAGTTTCACCCTTTTCTTTACATCGCCAATAGAGTTAACATTTAGGCTCGTTAATGTCTTCGATCCATTTAGGCATTCACGTTCGGTTGCCAAACAGAGTATCAGCAGACCAGCAATCATAGCTATCTGGAACGAAGCCCTCTCATCTGCGATGAGCCCCTTATTGCCCAGATACCCTATGAAACGCAGGGATGAACGCATTTCGAGGTTGTGTGCCACGGCAACCAACTCTTGTTCTGGAAGTTTACTTAATTTCTCTAATGGCATTTTCGACTCAAACAATCGGTCAACCATTCCATTGACTTCCGAGACATCCTCTGCTGAAACGGACTTTTCAAGTAAGGGATTTGCATCTTCCGGCAGGGGCCTGACCTCCGAGCTGTCAACTTTGGCGAGAAGGGAATCTATTTGCACATGGTCCGCATCCAAGGACCGCTAAGCACTAGTTGAAGGGAGGTAGGCGGATTCTACGCAGAATACAAAAATTGCCAACAATAGTGTTTGTTTAAATTTCGTTAGTCAAGCAATACCAGGTTGTGCTCGCTATCACCACCAATTACTAGCGACGCTCGTCAATAGGAACGTCCAACACATCCAGCGCGGTAGCAAGGCCATCGTACTGAGTTACGAGCATGGTAAATGCCACCTGCTCACGCTTGTTGAGAACCCCGGACAGTCGCGTCCACGTGAGGTCAGAGAGATTCCGGTCCTTCACGATCTCCCCCGCCGCGTCGAGTAGCGTGGCCCAGCGCCCCACGAAGCCGTGACGCTCCTGGGCGGTCGCAGCGATCTCCTCGGGTGTTAATCCGGCACGAGCGGCGAGATCCTTATGCTGGTCATACTCATAGTCCGCCCCGCGCAGGTGAGCTACACGCAGGATGATGAGTTCAGTTTCTTTACGCGAAAGGTAGCCGAAGGGCATCATCGTGGCCGAATAGAGTAGCCACCCGCGGAATAGTCGCGGCGCGCGCCCGATGGTGGCAAACACTCCGAGGGTCTTCCGCCCCTGCACGCGAGCGCCGATGCGCGCGATGGTGCCAATGACGGGGCCAAGCTCGCTAGGATCTGCAGGCCCCGGTCCGCGGTATCCGGTCTTGGTGAAGGAAGTAGACATGTTCCCCACCCTAACTATGTTATGACGACCGTGGGGCTCTTTAGTCCAGCGCCGTGAGCACGTCGCATCCGTCCTCAGTGACTACCAGTGTGTGCTCAAACTGTGCGGTCCACTGCTTATCCCTGGTCTGGACAGTCCAGTTATCGTCCCAGATGTCGTACTCCAGCCCGCCGAGGTTAATCATCGGCTCAATGGTGAGGGTCATTCCCGGCTCCAGAAGTGTGTGGTCGCCCGGCGAATCATAGTGCAGTACCACCAGTCCGTTATGGAACGTCGGACCCACACCGTGACCCGTGAAATCGCGAACGACGTTATAACCGAAGCGCTTAGCGTAGCTTTCGATTACCCGACCAATGACGTTGATCTCGCGGCCAGGCTTCACGGCTTTAATACCGCGCCATAGAGCCTTCTCCGTGCGCTCGACGAGCAACGCATGTTCCTCGGATGCCTCACCGGCGATGAAGGTGGCATTCGTATCACCGTGCACGCCGTTCTTGTAGGCGGTGACATCGATATTGACGATATCCCCGTCTTCGATCACGGTGGAATCGGGGATTCCGTGGCAGATGATCTCATTCAGCGATGTGCAGCAAGACTTAGGGAAGTTCCGGTAACCCAGAGTGGATGGGTAGGCACCGTGGTCCAGCATGTACTCGTGGGCGATGCGATCCAGCTCATCCGTCGTCACACCAGGAGCCACCGCTGCGCCGGCCTCGCGCAAAGCCTCGGCGGCAATACGGGAAGCCTCGCGCATGTTCTCGATGACCTCCGGAGTCTGTACCCATGGCTCGCCAACGTTTTCCTGAACACTGTCCTTCCACGCGTATTCAGGCCTTTCAATGTGCGCCGGTACTGTGCGGATGGGGGTTGCTTTTCCAGGGGTCAGCGGAGCTCTAGTCATAGTTCTTCACTGTACTCCTCGGCGACTGGCTACTCCTCCGCGCCGTCGAGGTTCTGGAAGAAGGTGTTGGTGACATTGGTTGCATGTTCGGAACCGCCGCCGAGCACGATCAGCGTGGCAAAGGCAATGTCACCGCGATATCCCACAAACCACGAGTGAGAGCCACCGTTGATTTCAGCTTCACCGGTCTTCGCGTACACTTCGCCCGCACCTGCCACACCGGAGCCCGAACCGTTGGTGACCACAGAACGCATGATCCTCCGCAGGCCGTCGATCTGCTCCTTCGGCAGCGGTTTCGCCTTCTCTCCCGAGACATTCGTCTCATGATCCTGGCCACCGATGAGGTACGGGGTAGGCATTCTCCCCGCCGCCGCGGTAGAAGCAGCCACGGCCATGCCAAAAGGACTTGCCAAGTCGAGACCCTGGCCATAACCGGCTTCCGTACGGTCGAGCATAACCTCACCCTCCGGGACGGTACCGGTGATGGTGTCCAGACCTTCGATGTCGAAATCCTGACCAAGACCAAACTGGCCAGCCACTTCTTTGAGTTGCCCTGGCTTTAGTTGAGTTGAGATATCGGCAAACGTCGTATTGCAGGAACGGGCGAAGGCGTTTTCCAGAGAGGTGTTGCCCAGTGAGAAGGAGTTGTAGTTCGTCACAATGCGACCACCGATGTCCTGAGTGCCCGGGCAACCGACAATGGAATCTGGGGTTAGTTCTTGATGCTGCATTCCCGCGAAGGCAGTGATCATCTTGAACGTCGAACCTGGTGGGTACTGGCCCATGAGAGCGGCATCGCCATCTTCATCCGCCTTTTCGGTCTGTGCAACAGCCAAGATCTCGCCCGTGGAGGGTCGCATGACGACCATCATGGTCTTAGCGTCAGCACGGGTATCAACGGCCGCCTGCGCCGCGTCTTGTACCTTGCGTGACAGGGAGACATGCACGCTCGGGGCGGCCTTCGCGTCCTCCCCACCGAGCTGCCGTACCTCAGAGCCCTCATTGGTGGCGGCTACAACCTTCCACCCGTTAGCTCCTTGAAGATCGCCTTCGACAATCCGAGAAACTCGACTCATAATGTCCGGCGCGAAACCCGGATCCGGTCGCACCAGCGCCTGTTCCTCATTGAGGCGGACCCCGGACACGTTGCGCAGCGCCGCCTGAAGGCGCTTTCCTTGGGCCTCGTTCACAGTGAGCACGGAGAACTCCCCATCCACATCGCGTGCCTCGTCGGCCTTCGCCGCAGGGTCGATACTCGGGGCGGAGTCATCGCTGGCCCGGAGGGCATCGAGTTCTCCAGCGATTCTGTTCATCGTGCCGTTGAGATCCTCGACCTCCTGGGTGTTGACGAAAACACGGAAGGCGCGACCTGGTTCCAGCAGGACCGAGCCGTCCGAACCGACGACAGTAGCAATCTGTGCAGGCACCGAGCGCAACTCAAGGTATTGGTTGGCACCGAGATCCGGGTGCATGACCGTCGGCTGCCACCGCACAGTCCACTCGTCACTGGTCTTGGTTAACGTCATCTTCGAGTCGTAGCGGAATCGCCTCTCCCCCGGCAGATCCCAGTCCAGGGTGTAGTCGGCAGTCGCCACCCCGCCATCGGTGTGTGTCGCATTGAGGGTCGCTTCCAACCCCTCAGCCTGCAAAGCCTCCCAGGCTTTATCGATCGCTGGAGAGGCGACTTCTGGATTATCTGTCAATTCACCCGCCGCCGAATGCTCTGACAGCGCTGCAAGGAACGCAGAAGCGGCGTCGTCAGCGACGTCAGGGCGCGGGGTGCACGCAGCCATGGAGAAAACAACAGAGGTGGTGAGAACCGCAGAGATGATGCTTCGGCGCATGCGAGTCACGTTAGCACCGGGCTAGGCAATCAGCCCCTGTTGACGCGCAGTATTCACCGCCGCGGTTCGATTGCTGACACCCAGTTTTGTGAACACATTCCCCATATGGGACTTCACCGTCGCCTCGGTGAGAATCAGCGCACGCGCGATCTCCCGGTTGGAGGAACCTTCCGCTGCACGCTGCAGCACCTCAACCTCCCGTGGCGTGAGAGCCACCACTGGTTGCCGCATACGCCCTAAGAGCGTGTCCATCACTGCGTGATTCATCACGGTCTCACCCCTAGCAGCCGTACGAACACCCTGGGCGAGTTCCTCCGCCCCGCAATCCTTCAGCAAATACCCCACCGCTCCCGCGGATACCGCACCGACCACATCGGCATCAGTGGAATAGTTCGTCACGACTAGCACCTGAGCCACCCCTTCTCGCGCCCGAATCTGCTGCGTTGCCCACACGCCACCGGAGCTCTCCCCCGAAGGGGCCTCCCCGAATCGCAGATCCATCAGTACGACATCCACCGCGTTTGCATGCGTGGCTGCGAAATCAACCGCATCCTGAGGGGTGGAAACCTCCCCAACGACCTCGATATCGTCACACTGATCGAGCATCGCTTTCAGCCCGGCGCGCACTACGGGGTGATCATCGGAAATGAGAACGCGAATCATGGCTACTCCTCGGTGCTCGTCGGAATGCGAACTGACACTCCCGTGCCTTCGCCCGGCGCGGATTCCACAGTGACTGTACCGCCATGCGTCTCCACTCGGGTCGCCACGCCATCAAGCCCTAAGGTTCGCCCAGCGTGGCGGGGCACCTGCTGCGGATCGAATCCCACTCCATCGTCCACTACGTCGAGGGACACATGCTCCGGTTCAAATGTCAGTGTGACCCGCGCTCTGGTTGCCTGGGAATGCCGCAGGACATTGGAGACGAGTGACTGCGCGACGCGGACCAATGTGGCGTCGATCTCTGGAGGCAGCGGGCGGACGTGGCCGTCCGTACTAAAGCTGAAAGCGTTACCCAGAGGAGTGCCCGTCGCCACGCGAGCGATCGCAACGGGCAGGTCAGCTCCCAGTAGTGGCCCCGGTTGTAGAGCGGCAATAATGCGACGAGTCTCCACCAGGTTTTCCTTGGCGGTACGCCGTGCGAGCGCCACCTGCTCCAGTGTCAGCGGATCGGGGTGATCCTTTGCTGCCTCACGCTGTTCGATGGCATGAAGAAGCATCTGAATCGAGCTCAACCCCTGGGCTACGGTGTCGTGAATCTCCCCTGCCAAGCGAGCGCGCTCTTCCACTTCGCCCGCATGCCTGCTCGTCGCTGCACGGGCAAAGGCCTCCCGCCGCAGTTGGAGGAAGCCGAAGCCCAGGGCGCAAGCGATGAGGGCTCCGATGATGGGGCCGATGACCCCGCCGATCTGCCACCCATTGTGGCGTCCCAAGCCGTAGACAGCGATGGCTGTCATCCCCACTACCGCCAGCAGTGCGGGCTTCGGTTGCAGTGTGTTGATCGCCACGAAAAAGAGGGCAAAAGCAAGGAAAGCACCAGTCGGCGCAATAACAAGCAGCTGCGTCCACAAAACCACTACGCACAGCACCCACAGCCATTTGATTGGCAGGAAGCGCCCGGCCACGTACACCGCTGCGAAAGCAAACAACTGCCAGCTCAGACCGTCATTAACGAGGACCACCACGCACAGCACGGCCACCAGCACGTGGACAACTACGCGCCATGCTAGCCACACGCGATCGAGGGCGTCGACGCTCGCCAAAGGCCTTTCGAGATGCCGTTGATTCATGTTCTCCGACTTTAGTAGGAGATAAAGTCCACCCGTGTGCCCGATGTGCTGAGCTCCCCTGCGGCGCAGCATAGAAGGCATGTTCCAAGGTTTTCGAGAGCTCGCCGCAGCGAAAGGCCGCACCGCACTCATCATTGTGACGGTCATGCTGATCACCGTATTGGTGACGTTCCTCTCCTCGCTGGCGGAGGGCCTATCTTTCCAGTCCGTATCAGCCCTGCAGTCGCGCCTTACCTCCGACGACGCGCTCGTGCTCGAAGACAACGGCACCACCACCCTGTCTTCTTCCCGTTTGGATGACGCACAGATCAAGCAGGTAGAAGACGCAGGCGGGGAGGCGCTGTACATGGCCCGCACCCGCCAGGCATCAGAGCCCGTCATTGTTCTCAGCGATCCCTCGCGCACGGGCGGAACCGACCTCTTCCTCGATCACATGCCCGTGATCGCCGCCCCACCCGAGGCCGTCGCGTCCATGCCAGGTGCGTCCGCCGCCGCGATCCTGCCGGAGTCTTCGCTCGACTCCGCCCCTGCCGGGACAAAGGTGCTCACCGGTGATGAACGGTGGAATGCCTCCGGTAGCTATGCGGGCGAGCAAATGAGTCTGACATTGATGATCAACCTGCTGTACGTCATCTCAGCGCTGGTTTTGGGTGCCTTCTTCACTGTGTGGACCCTGCAGCGTCTCAAGGGTGTGACGATCAGTGCAGCTCTTGGTGCATCGAACAAGGTGCTTGTCGCCGACTCTGTCGGTCAGGCCTTCGTGGTCCTCGCGGTGGGCATCTTCGCCGGTGGGCTCATCACGCTGGGTACGGGCCAGCTCATTCCAGACACCGTGCCAGTCGTGCTCTCGGCTTCCACAGTGCTGGTTCCTAGTGTGATTCTCGCCGCAGCAGGCCTCCTAGGCGCTGCTATTTCCCTGAAACCCGTCCTGTCCATTTCACCACGCGCAGCGCTGGCGAGCGCTTAAGGAGCGTAGCTGTTATGACGTACTCACTGTCCGTTGAAGATCTCAGCCTCGATGTCGCCGACGGCGGAACAACCCGGCATTTGCTGCAGGACATCTCCTTCGAGGTTCACGGTGGCGAAGTAGTTGGCGTAACCGGCCCTTCGGGATCCGGTAAATCCACACTCCTTGCAATCGCAGGTTCACTCCAGCGCCCTACGTCCGGCGAGGTCACTCTGCACACCCCTGAGGGAAGTATCTGCCTTTCCACCCCTCGTGCACGTACCCGTCGAGAGCACATTGGAATCGTCTTCCAACAACCAAATCTCCTTCCGGCCCTCACCGCAGAGGAGCAACTCGTACTCATGACGCGCCTTAACCGTGTGCTTCCACACCAGCGGCGTCGAGCAAAGGAACGAGCCAACGAGTTGCTTGCAGCCGTCGGCTTAGAGGGCATGGGCGGACGGCGCATTGGCAGCCTTTCAGGTGGACAACAAGCCCGCGTGAATCTGGCAAGGGCGCTCATGAACGAGCCGAAGCTGCTCCTCGCCGACGAGCCAACGGCAGCCCTCGATACGCAGGCAGCCACCATGGTCACGGAGCTGATTTCCACGCTCGCCCACGAGCACAAGCTTCCAACGCTCTACGTTTCCCACGACCAGCAGCAGCTTGCCAAGTTGGATCGCACGCTGACGATCGTTGACGGCTCACTCAAGGAGCTAGCCTCCGTTCCTATGGTCTAGACTGTGCAGCGCCCCAGCCGCAGACAGCATAGGAGAATTCCTTCACGATGAAGCGCATTGGATTCACACTGGCATTCCTTGCCGTACTCGCTTTCTCCGTGAATTTGCGCTTAGGGATAGTCTCGCTAGCTCCCGTACTGGGGCCAGTCAGCGAGACACTGGGGATTTCCACCTCCGCGGCGGGAGTATTTACAGCTCTTCCCGGGTTCGCTTTCGCACTCATGGGATGGACAGCCGTTCCCTTGGCGAAAAGGCTTGGCATCTCCCCCGCTCTGCTACTGGGTGGAGTGCTTCTGCTGGCAGGATCGGTGCTGCGCACAGTGACTTCCAGTTACTGGCCATTCCTCATCTGCACAGCCTTGGTGGTATGCGGAATCGCGGTGGGCAATGTTCTCCTGCCCGCCTGGATACAGGCGCACGCCAAAAAGAAACGAACACTCGTGCACATGACCGTCTTCACCACTGGTCTGGGAGTGTCGGCGATGATCGGCCCACTATCCGCCATGTGGTTTCACGGAGCTGAGCCCTGGCGGATGGCTCTAGGAGTGTGGGCGCTTCCGGCAGCATTGCTCGTGGTCGTGTGGGCAGTAGTAGCTGTGAGAACTGGACGAGATACTCCGCGCACCAGCGTCGTAGATGCCGCAAACCCCGCCGAGGCCACAGCAAGAGCGTCTCTTTGGCGCGCACCAACGGCGATTGCCATGCTGTTGTTCTTCGCCATGCAGGCCGCCAGCTTCTATACCCAGGTGGGGTGGTTGCCAAAGATTCTCATTGATCACGGTGTCACCGGCGCTACGGCGAGCTTGGCATTGGTAGTGATCGGAAGCATGGGTGTGTTAGGTGGCATCATCATGCCATTCCTGATCAACCGCGTGGCCAGTATTACGCCCTTGGCCACGGGCATTAGCCTCTTCACGCTCGCCGGCTGGGTGGGGTTGTTGTGGAATGCAAGCGCCTCGCCACTGTTGTGGGCACTCCTGCTCGGAATCGGTGGCATGTCCTTCCCACTGGCGTTGGCTTTGCTGACCGCTCGTACGCGAACCGCACTCGTGACCGCACGTTTGTCCGGCTTCGTGCAGCCTGTTGGCTACCTCATCGCTGGAGCCATTCCTTTGGCCATCGGCCTGATTTTCTCCGCCACCGAATCGTGGGTCATCCCTTTGTGCATGCTCGCCGTAATGGCAGTCATCCAAGCTGTAGTCGGAACGCAAGCGGGCCGCAGCGTATTCATCGAAGACGAATTACACGCCGCGGCCCGAGGATAAGGCAAGAGGGTTCGGATAGTCACTACTGGGTGACTCGTACCTCCGCCTTCGCACCATCAACGGCCTCGAGGCCCTCTTCTTCAGCGATCCGCATCGCCTCTTCAATGAGAGTCTCCACGATCTGATCCTCGGGGACGGTCTTGATGACCTCGCCCTTAACGAAAATCTGTCCCTTACCATTGCCGGAGGCCACACCGAGATCAGCGTCACGAGCCTCTCCTGGGCCATTGACGACACAGCCCATGACCGCTACGCGCAGTGGGAATTCCATACCTTCCAGGCCGGCAGTGACCTCTTCTGCGAGGGTGTAGACGTCCACCTGGGCACGTCCACACGATGGACAGGAGACGATTTCCAGCTTGCGTGGTCGCAAATTGAGGGACTGGAGAATTTGGTCGCCGACCTTGATCTCCTCAACGGGGTCTGCGGAAAGGGAGACGCGGATCGTATCTCCAATGCCTTCCGCCAACAGCGCACCGAATGCTACAGAAGACTTAATGGTGCCCTGGAACGCTGGGCCAGCCTCCGTCACTCCGAGGTGCAATGGGTAATCGGATTGGGCGGCCAGCTGACGGTAGGCCTCGACCATGATCACAGGGTCATTGTGCTTAACGGAGATGGCAATATCACCGTACCCATGCTCCTCGAACAGTGAAGCCTCCCACAGCGCGGATTCTACGAGCGCCTCAGGGGTGGCTTTGCCATACTTTTCCATAATGCGCTTATCCAGCGACCCTGCATTGACACCAATGCGGATGGGGATGCCAGCATCGCCTGCGGCCTTCGCCACTTCCTTCACGCGGCCGTCGAACTCCTTAATATTGCCAGGGTTCACGCGAACGGCGGCGCAGCCGGCATCAATGGCCGCAAAGATGTACTTCGGCTGGAAGTGGATATCCGCGATCACCGGAATTGGCGACTTTTTAGCGATAATCGGCAGCGCCTCGGCGTCGACGGTCTTCGGGCATGCCACACGAACGATGTCGCAACCAGTCGCGGTGAGCTGTGCAATTTGCTGCAGCGTTGCATTGACATCGTGTGTCTTGGTCGTGGTCATGGATTGGACAGAGATCGGGTGATCGCTGCCAACGCCCACTCCACCGACCATGAGCTGTCGAGTCTGACGGCGCGGTGCCAGGGTTGGTGGCGGGCCGTCGGGGATTCCCAAAGAAATGCCAGTCATGAAGACGTGCGACCTCTTTCCTATTGTGAAGTGCGTTAAGGGAGTGCTTCCGCCAGTCTACGCGGAAGCTCGCTAGAACAGCTTGATGGGGTTGACCACGTCGGCAATGATCACGGTCACACCGAAGATGAGGAGTACCGCCGTGGCCGCGTATGTCAGTGGCAGCAGCTTGGTGTAATCCGCCGGGCCACCTGGTTGCTTACCACGCAGTCGGCGGAAGAAGTCGCGGATCTTCTCGTAGATAATCACCGCAATATGACCACCGTCTAGAGGCGGCAGCGGCACGAGGTTGAAGGCTGCGAGGAATAGATTGAGACTCGCGAGCGTCAACAGGAAGGACTGCCACAGCTCGTACTTCACTAGCTCACCGCCGATCCGGGAGGCACCGACCACAGACATCGGTGAATCGTCGGCACGATTGCCACCGAAGATGGACTCAACCACGCCTGGGAATCGCTGTGGTAATTGCACCAGGCCTTCAGCGGTCTGCTCGAGCATGTTGCCTGCGAAGCTAAGTGTGCCGCCGACCGCAGTGATGGGGTTGTACTGCAGGATCTCCGCCTTTGGCACAACAGCTTGGACTCCCACCGCGCCGACCGTCATTGGCTTGCCCGACGTCGCTAGGCGCTCGACGAGCGCAACCTGGAGGTTGAGCGTGATTTGCTCTCCTCCACGGTCAACCACGGCTGGCACCGTTACCCGGTCTCCAGGCTTACCTTCGGCCTCATCACCGATTTTCTTGATCTCTTTTTGGAAGTCCTGGAAGGTTGCCAGTTCCTGACCGTTGACGGAGACGAAGTTGTCCCCCGGCTTGACGCCAGAATCCTCTGCCGGGCCACTGCCGGAGCATTCGACAAGGGTGCCATCCGTATTCTGCTTGGGCGGAGCACAGGTGGTCGTCTCCACGGTGGGTGTGAATACCTTACTCGTATCCGGCAACCCCCATGCCAAGGCCACCCCGTAGATGATGACGAGCGTCAGCACGATGTTCATGATGATGCCGCCAAGCATGACGAAGATTCGCTGGTAAGCCGGACGCTTGTACATGGCGTACGGGCGCTCTTCCGGGGTCATCTCGTCCAGCTTGGTCATGCCCGCGATATCGCAGAATCCACCCAGCGGAATAGCTTTCACTCCGTACTCGGTATGGCCACGTGTGGTCGACCAGATCGTCGGACCAAAACCGATGAAGTAACGACGCACACGCATGCCGCACATGCGGGCGACTTGCATATGCCCAGCTTCGTGCAGGGCAATGGAGACGACGATGCCAAGAGCAAAGAGGATGACACCTACTGCGAAAGCCACGGGCGCATCCTTTGGTGTGCCTTGGCGCGAGCCTCACGCTCTGCTTCCAACACGTCCTCCATCGTGGTCGGCACCTGGGACAGGTGGCCGCAATCATCCATGACCGCGCCGACGGTGTCCACGATTCGTGGGAAACTCAGCCGCCCATTGAGAAACTCCACTGCCGCCTCTTCGTTGGCGGCGTTGTACACGGCCGGCATTGTCCCTCCGGTGGTGACTGCGGCGCGAGCCAACTGCACGGCGGGGAAGACTTCGTCGTCGAGTGGTTCAAAATGCCAGGTTGAACTTTGCGTGAAATCCAGAGCCGGCTGCGCGTCCGCAATCCTGTCTGGCCAGCCCAGTGCCAGGGAAATGGGGAGCTTCATGGATGGCGGTGAGGCTTGGGCGATCGTGGAGCCGTCAATGAATGTCACCATGGAGTGCACGATGGACTGCGGGTGCACGGTGACGTCGATATTCTCGGCCTCCACACCGAACAAGAGGGATGCCTCGATGAGTTCCAGGCCCTTGTTCACCATCGTGGCGGAATTCAGGGTATTCATCTGCCCCATCGACCAGGTGGGGTGCGCCGCGGCCTGCAGCGGGGTCACTGGCTCCAGCTGATCACGAGTCCAGCCGCGGAACGGGCCACCAGATGCGGTGAGAACCAGGCGGGAGACTTCCGCAACACTACCGGAACGTAGGCATTGCGCCATGGCAGAATGCTCTGAATCCACAGGCACCAGCTGACCTGCGTTGGCCGCGCGGAGGACTAGATCTCCTCCGGCGACGAGGCTCTCCTTATTCGCCAGCGCAAGGCGAGCCGACGTCTCCAAGGTTGCGAGGGTGGCATCGAGTCCCATCGACCCGACGAGGGCATTGAGAACCACATCGCCTTCGGTGAGTTCCTCGGCGACTTCCTGAACTAACTGCCGCGCAGAGTCCTTGCCTCTGATGGTGTGGCCGTCGAGTTCTGCGTCGAGAACCTCTGCGCTCCGGTCCGACGCCACTGCGACGCGCTCTGCAGGAATACTGAATTGACGCGCTTGCGCGATTAACAAATCGGGATCACTGCCCCGAGCCGCAATGCCAACGAGCTCGAAGCGATCAGGGTTGTCGGCCATCACCTCCAACGCCTGGGTGCCAATGGAACCAGTGCTTCCTAATACAACTACGCGCGTCTTCACCCGAACCATCATTCCACGAAATCCTTTACAGATGTATTCGCCACTGCTGTGTATTCACTGGGATAAAGCTCTAACCCCTATCGGGTGGCGATAACGACTTTCCGCTCCGAGTATGCGAAAATACTGGGGACACAACTACCCGTGCTGGTGAAAGAGATCGGCATGGAGAAAACTGACGAATCTTGGAGGACATGGTGGCTTCCCACGCAAAGAAGGCAGAAGTTCACGCCAACGTTTCTACCGACGATGTGCCATCTGCCGCTTGGGGCTGGAGCGCACTCTCCCGTCGCGCCGTAGCTATCGCAGGCATTGGTGGTGGCCTGTTCCTGCTCGGCATGCTGTTCGGCAACCACAAGGGCAACGTGGAAAATATCTGGCTCATCGGCTTGGCTGTAATCGTCTTCATCGGCACCGCCTTCGTGACTCTGCAACCAAAGCTGACTCAGGTTCGCACCGTGACCGCGCGCAATAAGCCACTGGGCCACGTTGAGCCAGTCTGGACCGAGGACCAACTCAATGGCACCGGCGTTTACGCCAACCTGACTCGCGAGGAGCGCCTGGCGCTCAACTCCGACGGAACCGCCGCTGCCACCGAGATCGAAGGCAGCACCGCCGACAAGACTCCCGCCCACTAAGAGTCTTTCAACAAAGTTATCCCCGTTCTCCTTCGAAGGAGAACGGGGATAACTTGTCTTTGAAGGCTTTAGCCTTCCTTCCACACCAGCATTGCGCCTTCATCGCCGGTCTGAATGACAAGGTACAGCGCAGCGAGCGCGATGCGTCCAAGGTTATACTCCGACAGTCCCATTCCGGGCAGCATGGCCTCGCCGGAACTTTTCGCGATGACGACGTTAGCTGGGGCTTAGCTCTCTTCCGCCGCCAACTGGCCACAAGCAGCGGCGATCTCCTGTCCCTTCGTATCGCGGACTGTGCACGGCACGCCCTGGGCGATAACGCGACGGACGAACTCATCCTGGCGTTCACGAGGGGATGCATCCCACTTGCTTCCTGGCGTCGGATTCAAAGGAATCACATTGACGTGCACCTTTGATCCGAGCGCACCATGGAGCTTCTTGCCCAGCAGGTCGGCGCGCCACGGCTGATCGTTGATATCGCGGATGAGGGCATATTCGATGGACACTCGGCGGCCAGACTTGTCCGCGTAGTAGCGGGCAGCGTCCAGCACTTCCTCCACCGACCAACGATTGTTCACGGGAACTAGCTCATCACGCAGCTCATCGTCTGGTGTGTGAAGTGACACGGCCAGGCGCACCGTCATCTCTTCGTCAGCGAGCTTGCGGATCGCCGGCGCCAGACCGACCGTAGAGACGGTCACATTGCGCTGCGAGATACCGAAGCCCTCTGGAGCAGGACTGGTGATCTTGCGAATGGTCTCTACCACGCGCTTGTAGTTCGCCAACGGCTCGCCCATGCCCATGAACACGATATTGGACAAGCGGCCTTCCTCCCCAGCCACCTTGCCATCACGCATATCCACTGCGGCGTTACGAACCTGCTCCACCATCTCACCGACGGACAGATTGCGGTCCAAACCACCCTGACCAGTGGCACAGAAGGGACAGGCCATTCCGCAGCCCGCCTGAGAAGAAATGCACAGAGTGGCGCGCCCTGGGTAACGCATGAGCACGGATTCTAGGAGCGTGCCATCGTGCAGCCGCCACAGCGTCTTTCGCGTCTCACCATCGTCCGCTTCCCTATTGCGGATCGGCGTCATCAAAGGGGGAAACAGAGCCTCGCGCACCAACTCGCGTGCAGACTCAGGGATATCAGTCATCTCCCCTGGGTCGCCCTGAAGTCGCCCGTAATACTGGCGAGCAATTTGGTCGGCACGGAACTTAGGCAAGCCCAGATCCTTAACCTTGCCTTGAAGATCCTCACGGGACAGATCCGCCATGTGTGTAGGCGGCATGCCACGGCGAGGCGCGGAGAAATTCAGTTGCACTGGTGTAGCCATGATGGAAGCCATTATTGCACGTCCGAGCGCTAGACCCCATATCTCATCTGGCGAGCGGAGACTTTTTGCGCTTGAATAGGAGATTATGACGAGTAATATTTCACCGGAACCACAGCGCCAGCCATACAATCCAGCTGAGCCACAGGTACCTACCAACGAGTTCCAGAACAGCGGCTTCAACACCAACGGTACTGCGCCACAGAACGCGCCCGCCGCTCAGACTCACCCAGCAGAGCCGAAGAATAAGAAGTCCAAGAAGAAGAACAAGGACAAGGACCAAAAGGTTCAGGGCTCCACCGCTGGTTCCACCTGGGTGGCGCTCATAATCGGCGCCCTCCTGCTGATCCTCCTGCTAGTTTTCATTCTGCAGAACCAGCAGAGCGTACAGCTGCAGCTGTTCGTGTGGGAGATGAACTTCCCCATCGGCATCGGTGTGCTCATCGCAGCCATCGTCGGCGCGCTCATCATGGCACTCGTGGGTGGCGTCCGCATCATCCAACTGCGCCGCGAAGTCAACCGCAGGCGATAGTTAACTCAGCTAACGTCGCAACAAAGCTCAGCGCCCGAGGGACACAGGAGTTGTTCCCTCAGGCGCTTGTGATATTGACGCATTTTTAGACGAAACTGATCATGTTGAGCACGACCCACGTGATCATTGCTGCGGGTAGCAGGCCATCGAGACGGTCCATCAGGCCACCATGGCCCGGAAGCATTCCAGACATGTCCTTAATGCCCAAATCTCGCTTAAATTGCGACTCCACGAGGTCGCCCAACGTTCCGCAGGCTGCGAGTCCGACGCCCAGGAGCACACCAACCCAGAATGGGCCATGGAGGAGGAACACGACGCACAGCACACCAGCGATGGTGGAGAACACCACGGAGCCGCCGAAACCCTCCCAAGATTTCTTCGGGCTCACTGCTGGCGCCATGGCGTGGGTGCCGAAGAAGACACCGAAGACGTAGCCGCCCACATCGGAGGCCACCACGCAGATCATGAAGGTAAAAATGAAAGCATTGCCGGCAACGGATGCGTTCTCCATGCGTGACAGCATGGCGGCGAAGGCACCGAACAAAGGGATCCACGTAAGAATCAGGATTCCCACCGCCGTGTCTCGGACATAATTGTGTGGCGGAGATTTCCTACCGTGGTGGAATAGCCGAGACACCATCAGGAGCAACACGGACGTGGCGTACCCAGCCACGAGACCCGTGGTGCCAAAAGGCCAGGAAAGATAGACCATTACCTGGCTGCCGACGACCAGCATCACTAGCGGAAGAACATAGCCTGCCTCGTAGAGACGTCGCCAGACTTCGTAGGTTGCCAGTCCCATTGCGGTGGCAACCAACGGGTACCACGCGAAAGGTGTCTGCAGACAGGCGATGACAACTGCACCAAGAAACACGCCAACGCCGATCGCCTTCTTGAGATCGCGACCGGCGCTGTTTTTCGGCTTTGGGGCTGCCATAAGGCTAGACCTCCATCAGCTCCTTCTCCTTGTTCTGAACCAAGGAGTCGATCTGGCCGACATAATTCTGGGTGACCTTGTCGAGGTCCTTCTCCGCTGCGCGGACCTCATCCTCGCCAGCCTCCCCATCCTTCTGAATGTTGTGCAGCTGTTCCATGCCCTTACGGCGAATATTACGAATGGCGATCTTGCCATCCTCGCCCTTGGACTTAGCAACCTTCACCAGATCACGGCGACGCTCCTCAGTCAGCTGCGGAACGGTCACGCGCAGAACCTGACCGTCGTTCGTCGGATTCACGCCGAGATCAGAGTTGCGGATTGCATTCTCGATCTCCTGCATAGCGGATTGCTCGTACGGCTTGATGATCAACATGCGGGGTTCCGGCACAGAGATGGTCGCCATCTGAGTGATCGGAGTGGGAACGCCGTAGTAGTCGGCGATGACACCGTTGAACATCGCGGGGTTGGCGCGACCCGTGCGGATCGTCGTCAGATCTTCGCGAACGTGCTCCACGGAGTGGGTCATGCGCTCTTCGGACTCGAGCAGAATGTCGTCAATCATGATTATGAATCTACCAGTCGGATAGTCGGGAAGCTTACTTGGACTGAACCAATGTGCCGATCTTCTCACCCGCAACTGCGCGTGCGATATTGCCGTCGGTCAGCAGGTTGAAGACGAGGATCGGCATCTCGTTATCCATGCACAGAGAAAAAGCAGTAGCGTCCGCTACCTTGAGCCCCTTTTCAATCACCTCGCGCGGGGTGATTTCGGTAAACAGCTCCGCGTCCGGGTTAGTGCGAGGGTCATCGCTGTACACCCCATCCACGGCCTTTGCCATCAGGAGGACATCACAGCCGATCTCCAATGCGCGCTGAGCGGCTGTCGTGTCCGTGGAGAAGTATGGCATGCCCATACCGGCTCCGAAGATCACCACGCGCCCCTTCTGTAGGTGGCGATCCGCGCGCAATGGCAGGTACGGTTCGGCTACCTGCGTCATCTGAATGGCGGTCTGCACGCGGCAGTCCACGCCCTCCTGCATGAGGAAATCCTGCAGCGCCAGGCAGTTCATGACTGTGCCGAGCATACCCATGTAATCGGAGCGTGAACGGTCGAGGCCACGCTGCTGGAGCTCGGCACCGCGGAAGAAGTTTCCACCGCCGATCACCACTGCAACTTCCGTCCCGGTTTTTGTGACTTCAGCGATCTGACGGGCAACGTTTTGCACGACATCTGGATCCACACCTACTTGCCCACCACCGAACATCTCGCCGCCGAGCTTGAGCATCACGCGCTTGAATGCGGTCCTATTTTCGCTGCTAGTCACCTGTTATCTCCTTGATTCATGGAATTCGTAGGCGGTTGCTGAAATTCTGCCACGGCCATCTTACCGGTTTGGGCCACACGCTCCTGTGTTGACGCTCCCGTTGGCAAGCCAAAACCCACCTCACGCAGCAACGGAGGTGGGTAATATTCGTCGGGCTAGTCAGGGATTAGGACTGGCCAACCTCGAAACGGATGAAGCCGGTCAGTTCGATGCCAGCCTCATCAGCAACCTGCTTGACGGTCTTCTTGGACTCGGTCACAGAAGGCTGCTCAACCAGAACGGCATCCTTGAAGAAGCCCTTCACGCGACCCTCGATGATATTCGGCAGAGCCTTCTCCGGCTTGCCCTCCTCGCGAGCGGTAGCCTCTGCGATCTCGCGCTCCTTAGCCACAACATCAGCTGGGACGTCATCGATGGTCAGGTAGCGAGCCTTGAGGGCGGCAACCTGCATGGCAGCTGCGCGTGCAGCCTCCTCGTTGTCACCGGTGTAGGACACCAGCACGCCAACGGCTGGTGGCAGATCAGCAGAGCGGTGGTGCAGGTAAACAGCAACCTTGTCGCCCTCGATGGTGGCGGCGCGCTTCAGCTCCAACTTCTCGCCAATCTTGGCGGACAGCTGTTGAAGAGCCTCAAGTGCGGTCTGGCCGTCGACCTGTACGTTCTCCAGCTCTTCGCGGGAGTTTGCCTTGGCAGCAGCAGCGGCCTTCGCAACCTTGTTAGCGAACTCGATGAACTCGGAGTTCTTAGCCACGAAGTCGGTCTCAGCGTTGACCTCGATCATGGTGTTGCCGGAAACGGCGATGAGGCCTTCGGATGCGGAGCGCTCGGCGCGCTTACCCACGTCCTTGGCACCCTTGATGCGCAGGATCTCGATGGCCTTGTCGAAGTCGCCTGCGGCTTCCTCCAGGGCCTTCTTGCAGTCCATCATGCCGGAGCCGGTGATCTGGCGGAGCTTCTTAACGTCTGCTGCGGTGTAGTTCGCCATGAGTGGCGTTCCTCCTTGTTGGTGGAAAATTGTCAGTGGCTGCTCGTTCAACAGCCTAAATTATGACAAGCGCCCACGCCCGTCGAAGAACTTTTCGTGTGTTCCATCCGGGGTGGGCGGCATGTATGCACTTACTCTGCGGACTTTTCCTCAGATGCCTCAGCAGCTGGAGCCTCGGTGGACTCAGCGGCCTCAGCCTGTGCCTTATCAGCATCGCCGGCAGCCTCCTTAGCTGCAGCTTCCTGACGCTCGGCACGGGCTGCGCGACCAGCCTCAACAGCGTGGGAAATCACGGAGGTCAGCAGGTTAGCGGAGCGAATGGCATCGTCGTTGCCCGGAATTGGGTAATCGACAACATCAGGGTCGCAGTTGGTGTCCAGGATGGCCACGACTGGGATGTTCAGCTTGTGAGCCTCGGAGACTGCGATGTGCTCCTTGTTGGTGTCCACGATCCACAGTGCGGAAGGAACCTTGGACATGTTGGAAATACCGCCCAGCACGCGCTCCAGCTTGTTGCGCTCACGGGTCAGCATGAGAACTTCCTTCTTGGTGCGGCCCTTGTAGCCGTCTTCAGCAGCGTCCATGGCCTGGAGCTCCTTGAGACGGTGCAGACGCTTCGCAACAGTCTGGAAGTTGGTCAGCATACCGCCCAGCCAACGGTGGTTGACGTATGGCATGCCAACGCGCTCAGCCTCGGTCTGTACTGCTTCCTGAGCCTGCTTCTTGGTACCGACGTACAGGATGTTGCCGCCGTGGGCAACGGTCTCCTTGACGAACTCGTAAGCCTCGTCAATGAAGGTCAGAGTCTGCTGCAGGTCGATGATGTAGATGCCGTTGCGGTCGGTGAAGATGAAACGCTTCATCTTCGGGTTCCAACGACGGGTCTGGTGACCGAAGTGGACACCAGCGTCCAGCAGCTCGCGCATAGTAACAACAGCCATGGTGTTACAGGGACGTTCTTCGCCATCATGGCGCCCAGATCTCTTGGGATGCCGTCCCTTCCTCGCTTTCGAAAGTTTAGAGTTTTACGGTTTTCTTTCGGCGCACTCGCATCATCCGGTTGTGAATGGTGTTTATGCACCGGCCTGGCAGATTTTCCCTGGCTGTGCCCAACCTTGTGTGCCCTGGCATTTGTACCGGGGACCGTGACGGTGGGCCTCATGTAGGGGTCGCGATGTATCTACGCGTAGTCAGTGCGTTGGGCATAGCGGGGGCTATCGCGCAGCTCCCTGTCCACCCACTTCTGGGCATGGCTATGTACAAGCACACTGCTAAGCAAGGACGATACCCCATTTTCGGCCCCCCTGCCAACTTGAATCACCAGCATGTCTGTGGAAAACGTGGCTTTGTCCACAGGCAGCTCATGTGCTGTATTGCCCTGCTGATGTCCGACGCCAATAGTCGGCACTATGAAGCTTTTTCCTCTAGCACTGCTCACAGCGTTGGCCTTCCTCTTAGCAACGCCTACTCCCCTTCAGCTATCGCCGGAATGGATACAACTGGCTGCTCCACAGCCATCGGCGACTCACCGCCTGCCCATCACCCACCCGCCAGGTGCGGAACCAGCGAGCTTCGTGCTCGCACCAGCAGATATTCCCGAGGAAAACTGGAATGCGGGTCATCGTGGCGTCGATCTCGACGCACAGCCGGGGGACGCAATCTACGCCAGTCGCGGTGGCACCGTTCATTTCGCCGGCGTGATCGCAGGAACACCTGTAGTCTCGATTCTCCATGCCGATGGAGTGCGGACCACCTACGAACCGGTTATCCGCAGCGTGACCAAAGGCGAGCAGGTCAGACGTGGGCAAGTTATCGGTCACCTCGCCAACACTGCGACCTTGCCGGAAACTGCGCGCACCGATCTAGGACTGTCGTGGGGCGCGAAAATCGGCGAGCGCTACCTCGATCCCATGACGTTGCTGGGCTCACCGCGCGTACGGCTGAAAATCGCTAACGCGTAACTCCTGGAGCGGGGTGCCGGATAACTAAGCACCACTGCGGGGATGGGCCTGCTTGAACACCGCCTGCAAACGCTCGGTGCCGACGTGTGTATAGATCTGCGTGGTTACCATGCTCGAGTGTCCGAGGAGTTCCTGAACAACACGAAGATCGGCTCCACCCTCCAAGACTGCTGTTGCTGCGGAATGGCGCAGCCCATGGGGTGCCAGCGTGGGACCGTCTGCTGCACCCGTGGCTAAACGGACAAGTCTGCGCACCTGACGCTGGTCGATGCGGCCACCACGTACACCGACAAAGAGAGCTGTGGGGACCTCCTTGGCATCATTGCGCGGGAAGAGTTGATGGCGCACGTCAATCCAGGCGTTGAGTGCCGAAAGCACGGTCGGACCGAAAGGCACTACGCGCGTCTTGTTGCCCTTACCCGTAACACGGAGGAAACGCCGATCGAGATCCACATCCGCGAGGTCGGCTCCCGTGAGCTCACTGACGCGGATTCCCGTGGCATACAGCAACTCGAGCATCGCCCAATCGCGAGTAGCCACGGGGTTGTGCTTTTCCTGCTGTGCCATTTCGCGTGCTGTATCCAATACCTCCTGCGCTTGGTCTTCACGCAGAACTCGTGGCAAGGTGCGCTGAGGTTTCGGCGCTTTGAGCGCAGAGACCGGGTTAGCGGGCAGGAGTCCACGGTGGACGAGATAACCGCCGAAGCTCTTCATCGAGGAAGCAAGCCGGGCAAGGCTTGCGCGCGAAGCACCATTGTCAACTGCCCAACCCAAAACATCACGGGCACGATCGAGAGTGAACTGGTCAAGACTCTGCAAGCCTTCACAAGCCGCACGGAGGTCCCCCATGTACGCCCGAATAGTGTTCTCAGAACGTCCAAGCACGAGGCGCAAGTGGTCCTCGTACCCACTCAAGGCGTGCTCAAGTTCCGTCTGTACAGAACCTGTGGTGTTGCTGGAGTGACTCATGTGGCTAAGCATAGTGCCTCTACAAAACCGCGCGCACTCACCTTATCGTTGGTCGCCCTTCTTCCTCATGCGTCTTGACCCAGCGGTCCCCTTCCCTGCGCAACAGGCCAGCGCTTTCTAGCTTGCGCACGGTGCGAACGATCATCTGCGAACTAAGCCCCGTGTCACGCTGAATCTGAGCGAGCTGCCCAGTTGCGTCATGTTCCACCCCGGCGGCGTCAAACACGGCGGTTTCCTGCCAACTCAATGCGGGGCCTTCCTCCATCGCCTCGTCGCCGGAAAGCGGAATCTCTAACTGTGCACCCACTGGTTCCAGAATCTCAAGAATGTCCTGGGTGTTACGGATGAGATGCGCACGCCCCTGCTGAATCCGACGTAAACTCCCCTGACTCGCAGCCACATCCACTGGCCCCGGCACGGCAAGACACGGCTTGAGCATCGCCTCAGCCCAGTTCATTGTGTTGATCGCACCCGAACGATACGGAGCTTCCACCATGAGCGTGGCTCTCGACACCGCGGCGGCCAATCTATTGCGTGTGAGAAATCGATGCCGCGCAGGCGGGGTGCCCGGCGCGTATTCACTGACCACCAAGCCACCGTTGCACAGGATCGCATCGAAAAGTTCCTGGTTCTTTCGCGGATAGGCGACATCCGCCCCGCAGGCGAGAAACACCACTGTGGGAACGCCCGCTTCCAATGCAGCCCGATGCGCTGATTTGTCGATGCCCTCTGCTCCTCCGGACACTATCGTGTATCTCTGTTCCGCCAATTCTGTACTGAACTGGTGAGTGATCTGTCTCCCGTAGCGCGTAGCCGCGCGGGTGCCCACCACAGTGATAGAGCGTTGGACCAGTTGTGCGAGGTTCCCCTCACCCCGAACCCACAATGCAAAAGGGGCTTCCGCTTGTCCTCGAACGCCCGCGCTACTATCCGCGCCTGCACGTCCCATGGTGATAAACGCTGCGTCCAGCTCAACTGGCCATTCATCATCTTCGGGTGTGAGCAGTCGCAAACCCTGGGCGCTGGCCTGCTCCCATTCCTGCCACGGGTCGCAGTCGGCTCTGTGTGATGTCGTATCGAGAACAGCCTGGGGCAATTTACTGTCTCGCCGGTAGATTCGCCGAGCGAGTTCTTCCACGGCCCCTGGCACATCGTTCGAAATTCGATGTTCCCATCCTCCGGGCCACAATAAATCAAGGACATCTGGCCGTGATCCCTCGATGACATGCCGCAGGTAGATCCAGGCTGCGCGGCGTCGATCCGCTTCCCTAGCCCTCGTATTGTTCATATTTGTCTTCCCCCCTTGGTCTCAGCGCCACTAGTTGTCAACGCTGTAAAGCTCAACGGCGTCCAGCACATCACCGATTGTCGGCTGCTTCCCGCCCCGCAAGTCGCACAAAGTCCAGCTGACCCGCAACGCCCGGTCAATTCCGCGCTGCGATAGTCCACCACCACGCAACATGTCCTGGAGTGCATACATCCCCGCATCCTCGGCAGGGAAATCTCTACGGAGTATTGTCCCCGGCACGGTCGCATTGACCCAGTCTCGTTCGCTTTTCTTCCTATCCACGCCACGCCAGCGTGCCCGCGCCCTGTCGTCTGCCAGACAAACTCTTTCGCGGATAGTATCTGTGGTTTCCTCCCCACCCTCTTTGAGCACGGCTAGTTTATTGCTCCGAGTACGGGCAAAAACATCGATGCGCTCACGCAAGGGGCCAGATAGCTTCGCCTGGTAGCGCACTCGCGCCCCGGAAGGGCATGTGCAGTCGGCATCGAACTCCGCACCACACGGGCACGGATTCGCGGCACACACCAGCTGGAACTGTGCTGGGAAACGCACGCTACGGCGTTGCCGCAGTAATTCCACCCTGTGGTTTTCCATCGGCACGCGCAGCGTGTCCAGTACTGGGCGCGCAACCTCGGCGATTTCGTCAATAAACAACACCCCGTGGTGAGCCAAGCTCACCGCGCCGGGAACTGGTCGAGCCCCACCGCCGATGAGTCCGGCCTGCGACACCGTGTGATGCGGGGCTACGAAGGGTCGGATACCGGCAAAAATACCTTCCATATTGCCCTTTTGCCCTGCGATCGAATGAAGTGCTGCGGCTTCCATCTTCTCTGCCGTGCTCATGGGAGGCAGAATGCCAGGCAAACGCTGGGCCAACATCGATTTCCCCGATCCCGGTGGCCCGAGAAGGAGCAACGCGTGTCCACCTGCAGCTGCAATCTCCACCGCTCGGCGGGCCTCCGGCTGGGAAACAACATCCGCCATATCCCCTGCCTCCTGCCCACTCGGGGCAGCCTGACCGAGCTGCTCTACTCCACCGAGCAAAGAGATAAACTCACGAACCTCGAGCAGACCAGCATGCGTCCGCATCCATTCCACGACCTCCAACAGGGTATCGGCCACGAGGACGACGATCCCCTCCACCATGTCCGCTGCCTGGTGTGCCTCGGCAGCATTGGCCTGTGGCACCACTACCCTACGAAAGCCCCGCCGCCTGGCCGCAACAATGATCGGTAGCACTCCCGGCACCGCCCGCAAACGCCCATCAAGACCGAGCTCACCCACGAGGACGGTGCCTTCCATCCAATCCTGTGTCGACGGTCCCATCTCCTTGGCCACCAACATCGCACACACCATCGCCAGGTCGTACCCCGCTCCTGTTTTCGGAACTCCCGCCGGCGAAAGGCTCATCACCACACGCTGCCCAGGCCACTGCAGGCCCGAGTTGTTGAGCGCCGCCCGTACGCGATCGCGTGCTTGCACCACTGCGGCATCACCCATGCCGATCACGCTGATCCCAGGCAAGCCCAAGCCCAGGTCACATTCCACGCGCACGACTAGCCCCTCGAGCCCCTCGAGCGCCATTGCAAATGTATGTCCCACACCCATCGTTTACATGCACCCCACAACGTGATCGCGAACCCCTTGTGGCCCGACATCTATGACGTCGATCGCCACCGCAGCCTGCCCCAGACCACGCTCACGCAGCTCCTCACGTCGCTCCCGCAACCACAGCGCTGTCGCCCTGCGCAGCTTCAGCAGCTTCTCCGCCGTCACGGCCGCAGCCCCGCCACCGAAGGTTGTCGTACTGCGGTACTTCACTTCCACCACTGTGACCACCTTCTCGCGGTCGAGGGCAACAATATCCAGTTCCCCATACCGGCAGTGCCAATTGCGATCGAGAATCGCCCACCCCAGTGCCTCCAGGTACTGCACAGCGATCTCTTCTCCCCTATGTCCCACATCCCTTGTTGTCATGCCACGCACTATGGCATACCCGTGAGACATGAAGCTCTCCAGCGACCCCTTTAAAAATGCAAAAGCCCAGGAGGCTGTGGATAACTCCTGGGCTGTGGAAAACTTTTTTGCTCGGTTAATCAGTTATCCGGAAGTTGCAATTCCGGCTTATCGAGCTCCTCAATATTGAAGTCCTTGTACGTGATGACCCGGACGAATCGGACGAAACGTGCTGGACGGTACATATCCCACACCCACGCATCGGACATCCGGAGCTCGTAGTAGACCTCCCCACCCGAGTTGCGGGGAAAGACCTCGACAACGTTGGCCAGGTAGAAACGCCGCTCCGTTTCCACCACGTAGGAAAATTGGCTGACCACATCGCGGTATTCGCGGTACATGGACAGTTCAACGTTTGCTTCGTAGTCGTCCAGCTCTTCTGCGCTCACTTGAGCCTCCACACCTTCCGAGACGTGTCACTTGACGTTGGTTTCGCGCTGCCGCGCCTCATATTCCGCACGCGCCGCAGCCACATTCTTGTAAGTGTAACGGTGATGCGGGGTTCCACCGTGGAGACTCACCGCACGCATGTGTTCCGCCGTGCCATATCCCTTATGCCCCGCTAATCCGTAACCGGGAAACTCGGTGTCCAGATCCACCATCGCTCTGTCCCTACTAACTTTCGCTAGGACGCTGGCGGCACTGATGCACCGTGAGACTTGGTCACCTTTGAGAACCGGGAGGTGTGGCTGGACGAGGCCCGGCACCTTCATCGCATCCGTCAGCACGTACCCCGGCTGTACCGCCAACTGCGCCACCGCTCTGCGCATTCCGTCCAGGTTTGCGGGTTGGATGCCCCTGACGTCGATCTCCGACGCCGACACGTGCACGATGGAATAAGCAACCGCAACATCTCGAATAATGCCGTAGAGTTCGTCCCGTCTTTTTGCAGAGAGCTTCTTGGAATCCGTCAGTTTGTCCAGCTCCGGTAGGGGCCCCGCTGGCAGAATGCACGCGGCAATGCTGATCGGGCCACAACATGCGCCGCGGCCAGCTTCATCCACGCCGGCTACTGGTCCGAGTGCGGCTCGTTCAAGAGCATGCTCCACCGTGCGCGAATGTGGCATCGAGCGCAAGGAGCGGCGGAACAGCCGTGCGGGGTGATCGGGAGGCAACATTGCGTCGAGGCGCTATGCGGCGGTCTGGTTTTCCACTGCTTCTACTCGGCCAGTGTGCTGGAACGGCAAAACGATGGCTTCTACGCGTCCCACGACATTGTCGACCGGAATAGTTCCTTGGAATTCATCCCCCATATGTCCACGGGAATCCAGGGAGTTGGTGCGATTATCACCCATCAGCCACAGTCGATCATCAGGCACGGTGATCGGGCCGAAGTATTCGCCTCCACACGCATCGGAACCGGTTTGCTGGTTCACGGGATTGACTGGCGGAGTGTTGATGTACGGTTCGTTGAGCAGCTTTCCGTCAACCATCACACCGGGATCTCCCTCGAGGCACTGCACGGTCTGACCACCCGTGGCGATCACGCGCTTGACCAGCGTGTTCTCATCAGGCGCGAGGAGCCCGATGTAGCTTGCAGCGTTCTGGATTCCGCGGATCACATCATTGGAGCTGCGCTGGGACGTGTAGCCGGTGTTCCACGACTCCTCACCCACGAACACAACCACCTCACCCGGCTCCGGCGATTCCCCTTCGCCGTAGGCCAGCTTGTTGACGAAGATCCGGTCTGGGGTGCAGCCGGCACAGCCGTGCAACGTCGGCTGCATAGACTCCGATGGGATGAGGTACAACCGTCCGATAAAGGTATTGAAAGCGCCGAGGATCAACAAGGTCACCACGACAATGATGGGAATCTCTACCCACCATGGGTAGGACTTCTTTTCCTTGGGTTCTTTCCGCCTGCGAGGCTCGGATGAACGGTCTGCCTGGGGATCTGCACTGCGATCGGTCACAAAGAGCAAGGGTACCAGTCGGCCGGGCGATTCCCGCGCAGCCTGCGGCCCGATGTTGCCGAAAAATGATACGAAAAACCGGCACCACGAAGAAGTTTCGTGTGCCGGTCTCCTGTGCTTGGCCCGAGGGCCAATAGCTTTAGCGCTTCTCCTTGATCTTGGCTGCCTTGCCACGCAGGTTGCGCAGGTAGTACAGCTTTGCGCGGCGAACCTTACCGCGGGAGAGAACGTCGATGTGGTCGATGTTTGGAGAGTGAACCGGGAAGGTACGCTCCACACCGATGCCGAAGGACACCTTGCGGACGGTGAAGGTCTCACGGATGCCCGAGTTCTGACGACGAATGACGACGCCACGGAACACCTGGATACGGGACTTGGAGCCCTCGATAACCTTCACGTGAACATCCAGGGTGTCGCCCGGACGGAAGTCAGGAATGTCGGAACGCAGCTGCGCTGCATCAACCTTGTCAAGAATGTGCATGGAATAATTTCCTTATGTACTCGCCTGGATAGAGGATCCTCGCGGCTTTTCGTCCCTAGTGGCGCGCCTACGGGTTCATACCCACAACTGATGAACCAAAGTAGTATGCCAGCCTCAAACACCTGCAGGCAAATCCGACACGGGCTGAACTCTAGCTTCCGAAACCAGCCTTGCGCAGCGCGTCGGCCATCGATCCACCACTGCGCTGGCGCCCACCACGCTGCCCCTTCCGGTTCTGTGCTGCCTGGCGGGAACCGGCCTTCCGATTGTCGCCCTGCGCTTTCTTGACCTTCTGTGGTTCGTCATTGAGGCGTAGTGACAGACCGATGCGGTTGCGCTTCTCATCGACTTCAAGCACACGGACTTTCACGACTTGGCCGGAATTGACAACCTCATGAGGGTCGGAGACGTAGCGATCGCTCATCGCAGAGATGTGCACCAGGCCGTCTTGGTGTACCCCCACATCAACGAAGGCACCAAAGGCAGCGACATTGGTCACCGTGCCTTCGAGAATCATTCCGGGTTTCAGGTCGCTCACCTTTTCCACGCCTTCGGCCAGCGCAGCGGTCTTGAACGTCGGGCGGGGATCGCGCCCTGGCTTGTCCAGCTCGGCGAGGACGTCGGTCACCGTCGGTACACCGAAGGTCTCATCCGCATAGCTCTGTGGTTTCAACGACGCCAGCACTCGGCTATTGCCAATGAGTTCTGTGATGCTCAGGCCCGTGTCCTCGGAAATACGATGGACGAGTGGGTAGGCCTCGGGGTGCACTGCAGAGGCATCGAGTGGATCCTTACCATCCCGGATGCGCAGGAAGCCTGCCGCCTGCTCAAAGGCTTTTGGCCCGAGACGTGGCACTTTGAGTAGTTCCTTGCGGGAGCTAAAGGCGCCGTTTTCGTCGCGGTAGGCGACGATATTGTCGGCCAAAGTCGGCGTGACACCCGCCACCCGCCGCAGCAACTGGGCGGAAGCGGAGTTCAGATCCACACCGACGGAGTTCACTGCGTCTTCCACCACGGAGTCCAATCCTGCCGCAAGCAGTGTCTGATTCACATCGTGTTGATATTGCCCCACACCGATGGACTTTGGATCGATCTTCACCAGTTCAGCCAGCGGATCCTGGAGGCGTCGAGCAATAGACACAGCGCCACGCAGGGAGACGTCCATCTCTGGGAATTCGGCAGCAGCCACCTCGGAGGCCGAGTAAACCGAGGCTCCCGACTCGGAGACGATCACGGGCTGCGGCTTTTTCCCTCCTGCCTGAGCGATGAGGTCGGCGACCTCACGGGCCAATTTCTCCGTTTCTCGAGAGGCCGTTCCGTTACCCACGGCCAGCAGCTCCACGCCATGTGCGGCAGAGAGCTCAGCCAACACTGTGCGCGCCTGTTCCCACTTCGCTGCACCGCTGTGTGGATAGACGATGACGGTATCGAGCACCTTTCCCGTGGCATCCACGACGGCGCACTTCACACCATTGCGGTACCCCGGATCCAGCCCCAATGTCGCTCGTTGACCAGCTGGAGCGGCGAGCAGCAAGTCCTTCAAGTTTCGGGAAAAGACCTCGACAGCCCCATCATCCGCACGCTCTTTCAACTTCATGCGTACATCCACGGCCGAGCTCACGGACAATTTCGTGCGCCAGGCGAAGCGCACGCACTCAGCGCGGAACGCGTCGGCAGCATCCCCGTGAGGCTCCAATCCTGCATCGTGGGCGATAAGCTGCTCGAAGTACTCGTTGTCTTCCTGCGGATCCTCACCAGTACCGGCACCAAAGTTGACGCGCAGGACGCCTTCGTTTTCCCCACGCAGAAGCGCAAGGATGCGGTGGCTCGGCAATTGAGTGAAAGGCTCAGAGAATTCGAAGTAATCGCGGTACTTCGCTCCCGCATCCTCCACTCCCTCCACGACAGAGGCAGTGGCATGGCCACGGGAATAGAACTCGTCGCGAACATGGCCCACCACATCGGCGTTCGTGGCAATATCCTCAACGACAATGTGGCGAGCTCCAGTCAGCACAGCACTAGCATCAGGGAAGCCTTCAGTGATGTAGTCGGCGGCCAGCTCAGCAGGATCAGTCGACACTCCGTCAACCAGTTGGCAGGCCAGAGGTTCCAAACCGGCCTCGCGAGCAATCGCTGCCTTCGTGCGACGCTTGGTTTTGTAGGGCAGGTACAGATCCTCGAGGCGAGCCTTGGTCTCCACGCCGAGGATCTCAGCCTTGAGTTCCTCCGTCAGCTTGCCCTGGGCGTCGATAGCGTCGAGAACGGTGGCCTTGCGCTCCTCCAGTTCACGGAGATAGTGCAGGCGTGCCTCTAAGGTGCGCAGTTGTGAATCGTCCAGTCCCCCAGTGACTTCTTTTCGGTAGCGAGCGATGAAAGGCACCGTGTTTCCCTCGTCGAGAAGGGCGATGGTGGCGTGGACGTTGTTCTCCGGCACACTCAGTTCGCGTGCGATGGTCTGGACAATCATTCCGACCATGTTAGCCGGACTCATCGAGCCGACAGACGATGGGGAGGGACAGATCCTCCTCTCGCAGCGTGCCCAGGCGAGTAGATCCGTACCAGAGTCCTTCCGAACCGTCCGGAGCGGGAGGCAGGGCAGCTGCGACCGCAACGGAAATCGTCTGGGTCGTGGACTCGGTAGCCAGGCCGGCTCCTGCATCCACAGTCTCTGCCGTGCGAGCCCCGACGAGAATGCGGTGGAGACTTTCGGCGATCGGCGGAGAATCGAAGCGCTGCTCGTACTCGGTGACCAGCATGTTGTCCGGTTCGCAGCCTGATCCAACATCCATGATGTGCACGGAAAGCACCTCAACGCCACGCGAGGCGAGCGAGTCTGCGATCGCCCGTGCTGTCGCCTCAACCTCCGTGGCTCGCAGCAGCACATTGATATCCGTGACGGTGTGCATCGCCTCGCTCCGTACGTGACTTATCCCTTGAATTGGCCTGTGACTGCCGGTGCCAGATTGGTGTACACGTGCTTGTGCTCCTGGTACTCGGCGAGGCCCGTGGGCCCGAGCTCACGGCCATTGCCGGACTGCTTCATTCCGCCCCATTCCGCCTGTGGCAGGTAAGGGTGGAAATCGTTAATCCAGATGGTGCCGTGGCGCATTGCGCGGGCCATCCGCTCGGCTCGGCCAGCATCGCTCGTCCACACCGCTCCCGCTAGGCCGTACTCGGTGTCGTTGGCGATGGCAACCGCCTCTTCTTCGGTCCGGAAGGTCTCAACCGTCACGGTCGGCCCGAAAGCCTCATCGTGCACGCAATCCATCTCTCGGGTGCAGCCATCAATCACCGTGGGAAGGTAGTACATGCCCGCGGTCAGGTCGGTTTCGCCCGTGCCATGTCCGGAGGTGTTGTCCTCGGCGGTGGGAATGCGTCCGCCCGTGAGGATAGTTGCTCCCTGCTCGCGCGCCTTATCGACGTAAGCGGCGACCTTGTCTCGGTGCTCCTCGGAAATCAGCGGGCCGGTCTCCGCGATGGAATCGCGTGGACCGCCGACCTTGATCTGTTCTGCGCGCTTGGCAACCTCCTCCACAAACTTGTCGTGGATGGATTCCTCCACGATCAGCCGCGATCCTGCGGAACAAACCTGGCCAGAGTGGAAGAATGCCGCGCACAGAGCGTTATCCACGGCAGCCTCGAAGTCCGCATCAGCAAAGATCACATTTGGATTCTTGCCACCGAGCTCGAGCGCCACGCGCTTGACACTCTTTGCTGCGTTCTCCGCGATGATGCGCCCCGTCACCAGCCCGCCGGTGAAGGACACCATGTCCACGTCAGGGTGGGTAGACAGAGGATTACCGCATTGGGCACCGGCACCTGTGATGAGGTTTGCCACGCCATCAGGAAGGCCTGCCTCCTTCAGCATGGTCATCAGCATCATCGCGGTGTGAGGTGTGAGCTCTGCCTGCTTGAGCACAAAAGTGTTGCCTGCGGCGATGGCTGGAGCGACCTTCCAACTGACCTGCAGCAGAGGGTAATTCCATGGTGTGATCAAGCCGCAGACGCCGACCGGCTCGGCGTCGATGCGGGAGCGAACGTTCGCATCGCCCGGATCAACTACGCGGCCGGCCTCGTGGGAAGCCAAGGTACCGAAGTAGTCAAATGCGCCGGCGATATCATCCATATCCGCGAGGGACTCTTCAAGGCGCTTGCCGGTATCCGCGGACTCCGCATTCGCCAGCTCCTCCTTGTTGTTGCGGATCTGTTCCGCAACGCGCAAGAGCAGTTTGCCACGCTCCATTGCCGGAACGCTGGACCACACTCCCGAATCGAAGGCCTTGCGGGCCGCCGCGATAGCGCGCTCGGTGTCCTCCTCGGAAGCCTCGGATACGACGCCGACGGTCGTGCCATCGGCCGGATTGATAATGGTGCGCGTTTCTCCAGAAGCTGCTGGCTCCCACTGACCATCGATAAACAGAGAAGCCGGGGCGGCACCAGAGTGAACGCCAGCCAAGAGCTCGCTGGTCTTCGGGTCGAACAAAGTTGTCACAGTAAGAAACTCCTCGGGGAGATCGAAAAATGTTTGGTGATGTGGGGTATCTGCTTCTACGATTGCAGCTTAAGCATCCTCCGACCACTCACGCGCTGGCTCCGCTCCGTCTGACATATCGGAGGTGCCAGGCAGATCGCGTTGGATGTGGAGGAACTCCAGGTGACGCTCGTAGAGGTCCAAGACGTTGTTGATGAGCTGTTCCTGGGTATAGCCAAAGATGTCGTAGCCCAAAGAACCGGTGCGGTCGAAGACCTCCATGCGGTAGTACACGTCGCCATCACTCGTGCTCCGTGTGAAGGAAGGCACAGGGTGCTCAATGGGGTAGATCTGGTATCGGAAGTCCTGCTCCTCCCCCAACGCCACAGTGAGATCCAACTGTTTGACGGGGAGTCCAACAACTTCGGAGCTGACGAGGACACCATCGAGTCCCTGCTCTTCCAATTCGCTGGTGACTTGCGCCAGCGCTGGTTGCGCTACGGAATCCAAGAAGTCTTGAGCGCGCTTGGCAGAAGGCCAGGTTGACGCACGCGACAGACGACGACGCCAGTTTTGGGCCTGTCCCTCGGAGCCCGTGCGGGAGGACATCGCGCCGTGGAGAGAGATCAGGCGGGCATCGGCCTGCACCTTCTCGAGGCGGAAGGAACGGATGAGTCCCAACATGATGAGGTACATCACGAATGCAAAAGGCAGTCCCATAACAATCGTCGCTGACTGCACGGTGGCCACACCATCAATTTGTAGCAACACCACGGTCAGGGCACCGACCAGTACCGACCAGAACACTCGGCTACCCTTTCCGCCATCCTGGCGGGAATCGGTGATCTTTGATGTGAAATTGGAAAGCACCAAAGCGCCAGAGTCCGCGGAGGTGATGTACAGCAGCAGTCCAATGAGCGTCGCGAGTCCAATGAGGAACGTCGCCCCCGGCTGGAGCCCCAGCAGATCGTAGAAACCCTGTTCTGGCAGATCGACGGTGGTCAGACCAAACTCGCGGTTACCACCGTTGATCACCATATCCAGCGCAGTGTTTCCGAAGAAACTCATCCAGGCGAGAATGAAGAAAAACGGGATGGTCAGCACACCGAAAACGAACTGGCGTAGGGAACGACCACGGGAAATACGGGCCAGAAACAGGCCCACGAAAGGCGCCCAGGCAACCCACCATGCCCAGAAGAAGAGTGTCCATCCACCCATCCACTCAGAGATGGCCGCTGGGTCTTCTGCGTAGGCGAAGGTATCCATCGTCATTCCTGGGAATCGGGAGATGTAGTCACCGATGTTCATCACCAGGGCGTCGAAGAGGAAAGCAGTCCTTCCCGCTGCAACGACCCACACCATCAGGCCGATGGCGAGGAAAACGTTGATTTCGCTGAGCAGCTTGATGCCTTTATCCACGCCGGAGACGGCCGAGGCTGTGGCGATCACGACGGAAAGGACGACGAGGCCGATTTGTGCGCCGACGCCGATCTCGATTCCGAACATGAGGTTCAGGCCGTAGTTCAGTTGGACCACGCCGATACCAAGGGATGCTGCAATACCAAAAACAGTTCCAAGCACGGCAGCGATATCCACCGTGTCGCCAATAGGACCGTGGATACGCTTGCCGATCAACGGATAGAGCGCACTACGAATAGCCAATGGCATGTTGATACGATAGGCATAGTAGCCGAAGGCCATGCCCATGAGCGCGTACATCGCCCAACCGGTGAGGCCGTAGTGGAATAGGGCCCAGACCACCGCCTGTTCAGCGGCTTCGCGAGTCTCGGGAGTCATGTCCGGTGGCATGAAATACTGCGTAACCGGCTCGGCCACGGAGAAGAACATCAGATCCACACCAATGCCGGCAGCAAAGAGCATGGCAGCCCAGGAAAAGAGCCGGAACTGTGGCTTGGAGTGGTCGGGGCCGAGGCGCAACTTGCCGTTCTTTGACATTGCCACCCAGAGGACGAAGCCCACGACAATGGTGGCGGTGAGGATATAGAACCAGCCGAGGTTCGTGGAGATCCAGGCGGTGACATTGCCCAGCACGGTCTCTGCGTTGTCCTTATCTAGCCAAGCCCACAGGACGATCGCCAGCACGCCCACAGAGGAGATGCCGAACACCGGCCAGTTGACCTTCGGCGCGGTTACCTCGCCCGGGCTGTAGCCCTCCACGCTGCCTGCTCGATAAGAGCCGATGACAACCTCAGGTTGAATGTCGTGAGCACCTCCCCCTGTGCTCCTGTTGTCTTTATTGGCCGACGTATTACCCGACCTTCCCATACAGTCCCAACTCCTCACTACTCTTTACTGAAACGCCAACCGCACCGATGATCTCGACTCTTGGTCGAAAAGTCACGGACACCATTATCCACGAGACGAATACTCGCGGAGAATCGATTCAGTCGGACACTGACTGTTGAGGTCCCTGCAGTCGCATAAAACCTTCTCAATCGTTTCAGTGAAAAAACCTCTTTCCGCACGTCAGAGCCATAAATGTTACTCTGGACGGCGTTGAAACGGGGCAAATCGTCGGTGGTCACAATCCGCCAATGTTCCCGTATGCCCATTGAACGAGGAAAGGGATGAAGCAGTGTCTATCAAGGACTCCTTGCTGAAAAAGTTCACAAAGAATGACACCATGGGCGAGGTCGTCCACGATCGCCATCGCGATGTCGTGATCGTCGGCGGCGGGTCGGCGGGATCCGTCTTGGCCAACCGCCTTAGCGAGGATTCCGATAAGGAAGTCATGGTTCTGGAAGCCGGCCGTATGGACGCCTTCTACGAGCTGTTCCTGCACATGCCATCCGGGTTCTCCTTCCCCATCGGCAACAAGCGCTACGACTGGATGTACGAGACTGAGCCAGAGCCGGAAATGAATGGTCGCCGTGTGCCTCACGCACGCGGCAAGGTTCTGGGCGGCTCTGGATCCATCAACGGCATGATCTTCCAGCGCGGCAACCCCATGGACTACGAAAAGTGGGGTGCCCTGCCTGGCATGGAGAACTGGGACTACGCCCACTGCCTGCCATACTTCAACAAGATGGAAACTGCCAAGGGTGCGGATGCCAATGATCCTCGCCGTGGACACAACGGGCCGCTGTACCTCTCCCGTGGCCCTGCGGTCACCCCGTTATTCCAGTCCCTGTTCAAGTCCGTGCAGGAAGCTGGGTACCACCTGACCAACGACGTCAATGGTTACCGCCAGGAGGGCTTCGCCCCCTTCGACCGCAATATCAAGCACGGTCGCCGCGCGTCTTCAGCACGTTCCTACATTCACCCAGTGAAGAAGCGCAAAAACTTGGACATCCGTACCAAGGCTTTCACCACGCGCGTTCTGTTCGAGGGCACAAAGGCCACCGGCGTCGAATACGAATGGAAGGGTAAGACCCGCCGGGTCACCGCCGATAAGGTGATCCTCTGTGGTGGGGCTATCAACACCCCTCAGCTTTTGCAGCTCTCCGGTGTCGGCCCACGCAAGCTGCTGGAAGAACACGATATTGAGGTGGTCAAGGATCTGCCAGGCGTCGGTGAAAACCTGCAGGACCACCTGGAGGTCTACATTCAGTACGAGGTGGACACCGAGTACTCCTCCCAGCCCTACCTGCACAAGTGGCGCTGGCCATTCATGGGCCTGAAGTGGCTGCTGACTTTTCGCGGACCAGTGGCGACCTCCCACTTCGAGGCCGGCGGCTTCGTCCGCTCTAACGATGACGAGGCCTACCCGAACCTGATGTTCCACTTCCTGCCGATGGCCGTTCGCTACGACGGCACCCCGGCGAAGGTGAAGCACGGATTCCAGTGGCATGTCGGCCCGATGTTCTCCGATACCAAGGGCTGGGTCCGCATCCAGTCTAAGGATCCTCACGTCAAGCCCAAGATGCTCTTCAACTACCTGCACACCGAGCAGGACCGCCGCGAGTGGGTAGAAGCTGTACACAAGGCCCGTGAGCTCATGGCCACCGACGCCATGGCAGAGCACGGCACCCGCGAATTCTCCCCTGGCCCATCCGTCCAGACCGATGAGGAGATCCTGGAGTGGGTGCGGAATGACGGTGAGACCGCTCTCCACCCATCCTGTACCGCGAAGATGGGCGCAGCTGAGGACGAGATGGCCGTCGTCGATCCGGAGTCTATGCAGGTCCACGGCACCGAGGGCCTCTACGTGGTGGATGCCTCCGTGATGCCGATCATCACCAACGGCAACATCTACGCCCCTGTGATGATGCTCGCAGAAAAGGCCGCTGACCTCATCCGCGGCATTAAGCCACTGGATCCAATCAACGTGCCGTTCTACCAGGCGAAGAAGGGCATGCCGCTCTACGCCGAAGGCGAGGCAGTCCGCGACCACGTCCATGCCATCCCTGGCGCGGATCACTAAGTGACCGCTAGCTTTCCGGTGAGGCTCCCGCGTCCAGTGCCTGGTGGTCGCGGGAACTAATGTCGCCAGCCTGGCGCGCCGCCTCGATGAGATCGGGGCGGCGTTGTGCTGTCCGGAGCAGTGATTGGTCGCGCCGCCACCTGTCGACCTTCTTGTGGTTTCCGCTGAGCAGCACTGGAGGAACCTCCAACCCCCGCCACTCGCGCGGTTTTGTGTAGCACGGTCCCTCTAACAGCCCGTCCTGGAAGCTGTCCTCCTGGTGGCTGGCTTGGTTTCCGAGCACACCGGGGATCAGGCGAACCATCGCTTCAGCCATAACCAGCACGGCCACTTCCCCACCAATGAGAACGTAATCACCGATGCTGATCTCTTCCACGCGGTAGGTCTTCGAAGCATCCTCGACAACCCGCTGGTCGATTCCCTCGTAGCGCCCGCAGGCGAACACCACATGTTCTTCCTTCGACCAGCGCTCTGCCATCTCCTGCGTAAACGGTCGCCCTGCCGGGGTGGGAACGATGAGCAGCGGGCGCGCATCCTCTGGCGTGCTGTTCTCCACCCCTCGTTGTTCCGTATCGACGCCAGCAGGCGCCCGCGTGGCGTCGCCCTTCAAGGCCGTAGGGGTACGGCGGTGCGGGGTGGAGGAGGTCAGATCCGTGCTCTCCGCGACCGGTCCTGAACCAGCGGCAACATCGTCCAGAGCAGGCCCCCACACCTCGGGCTTCATCACCATCCCTGGGCCTCCGCCATACGGCGAATCATCAACGGCCTGGTGCACATCGTGGGTCCACGAGCGCAAATTGTGCACACCTACGTGGAGAATTCCCTGCTCAATGGCCTTGCCCAGCAGCGCATGGCGCAAAGGTTCAAGGTATTCGGGAAAGATTGTTACGACGTCCAAACGCATAGCGCAGCTTTCACTCCCCAGCCCTAAAGTTCCAATAGGCCATCAGGAGGGGTGATGACCAGCGCCTCATTGTCCAAGTCCACGATGGGTACGATCGCTGTCCGGAAGGGGATGAGAACATTGGAACCCGCAGAAGTCAGCTGCGCGTCCTTGTCGATAGCAACCTCAAGGATCGTGCCCGCTGGGCCGTGCAGCACCCCGGTGACCTGTCCGATGTCCTCAGGCTCAGGCTGCGCCCCCTCATAAGCGCGGGCATTGGCGGTATCCGCATCCACATTGCCAACATTAAGGACGCGCAGACCTTCGAGCTCGTGGTCGTAGTAGGAGTCCTCATCATCCTCATCGAACAGCGGCGGGGCGAAGAAACGCACTCCGCGCAGGGATTCCGCAGCCGTCCGGTCCGGGATCTCCTCCGCGGTCAACAGAAGCCGACCCTGGTGCGGGCGGGTGGACTTGATCGTCAGGGTGATCTCCTTACCAGCCTGACGCCCCGTGAGCACCTCGCCCTTTTTGAACCGTTCCTCGGGCTGGTCCGTGGTCACCTCGACCACGATTTCCCCACGCACGCCGTGGGGTTTGATGACACGTCCGATCTGCAGTTCAACCATGCAGGTCAGTTTAATTCACGGGTGGGGCTAGATCACACCCTGGGCCAGCATTGCATCAGCCACCTTGCGGAAGCCAGCGATGTTAGCGCCGGTCACATAGTCCCCTGCCACGTCGTACTCCTCCGCCGTGTTCCGGCAGGACTTGAAGATATTGCGCATGATGCCCTTCAAGCGCTTATCGGTGTACTCGAAGCTCCAGGAATCGCGGGACGCATTCTGCTGCATTTCAAGCGCAGACGTCGCCACACCGCCGGCATTCGCGGCCTTACCCGGTGCGAAGTGAACCTTGCGCTTCCGGAACACGGCCACTGCCTCAGGGGTGCATGGCATGTTCGCACCCTCGGCGACGAACTTCACACCATTGTCTGCCAGCAGCTTGGCGGATTCACCATCCAACTCGTTCTGGGTGGCACATGGCAGGGCCACATCGGCCTCCACTTCCCAGATATTGCCGCCCTCGACAAACTTCGCACCATCAATTTCCTTGGCGTAAGTGGAGACACGCTCGCGACGCTTCTCCTTCACGTCCTTGAGCAGCTCGATGTCAACACCATCAGGGCAGAAGACATAACCGGAGGAATCGGAGAATGCCACAACCGTCGCCCCCAGCTCTTGGGCTTTCTCCATCGCGTAAATTGCCACGTTGCCGGAACCGGACACGATCACTCGGGCGCCGTCGAGGCGCTGGTCGGTGGCAGTCATCATCTCCTGGGTGAAGTACACAGTGCCATAACCGGTGGCTTCGGTACGAACCAAGGAGCCGCCCCACTGCAACCCCTTGCCAGTCAGCACGCCTGACTCGTGGCGGTTGTTCATGCGACGGTACTGGCCGAAGAGGTAACCGATCTCGCGGCCACCCACGCCGATGTCACCGGCGGGTACATCGACCTTATCGCCGATGTGGCGATGCAGCTCCGTCATGAAGGACTGGCAGAAGCGCATGATCTCGCGATCAGACTTCCCCTTCGGATCGAAATCAGATCCGCCCTTTCCGCCACCGATCGGCAGGCCGGTGAGGGAGTTCTTAAAGATCTGTTCGAAGCCCAGGAACTTGATGATGCCGAGGTTCACCGAAGGGTGGAAACGCAATCCGCCCTTGTACGGCCCCAGAACGGAATTGAACTGGACACGAAAGCCACGGTTGACCTGGACGTTGCCGGCGTCGTCGATCCAAGGCACGCGGAAGATAATCTGGCGCTCCGGTTCACACATACGCTCAATGAGTCCATCATTCGCATAGTGGGTGTCCTTTTGCAGCACGTACTTCAGACTCTCCAGGACTTCCGCCACCGCCTGGTGGAACTCTGGCTCACCAGCATTACGCTGCAAGATCTGCTCGTAGTATTGGTTGATGGTCTGATCGACGTTCACGGCGCCTCCTTAGGCAATACTGCGTACATACGCGAGACAACCGCGATCTTCACCGCGGTCACCGCGCACATCGTCCGTTATGCGGACGAGAATATAGTTGTAACAGTATCGCCACTACTCCCCAATCCTCTAGCTCTGCGGGAGCACGGGGGTGATCGCAGGAAGAGTAGCCACGCTTCCATTCCTGCAAATCCATTCCTGCAAACCGCCATAACCCCCGAGTACAAAGGTCACACACAGCCGGGCATGCAAAACCCCGCTCCCTGCTACACAACAGGAAACGGCGTGTTCAGCGATAAGCGGGAGATTTACTCCTCGGAGGACTCCTCAGCTGGAGCTTCCTCGGAAGCCTTCTCCTCGGCCTCAGCCTCAGCAGCGGCTTCAGCAGCAGCCTTAGCCTCTGCCTCTTCCTTAGCCTTGCGCTTCTTCTCGGTGATGGCCTCTGCGGTTGGGCCATCGGCAGCCTCAGCCAGCGCCTCGTTGAACAGGTCCAGCTTGGACTTCTTCTCAGGCTGTGGCTTCAGGGTGCCCTCAGCGCCCTCGATACCCTTGAACTTCTGCCAGTCGCCGGTCACCTTCAGCAGAGCCAGGACAGGCTCGGTTGGCTGAGCGCCAACGCCCAGCCAGTACTGAACGCGCTCGGAATCGATGCGGATCACGGATGGTTCGTAGGTTGGCTGGTAAATGCCCAGGTTCTCGATAGTCTTACCGGAACGGCGGGTGCGGGCATCAGCGACGATAACGCGGTACTCAGGGGTACGGATCTTACCCAAGCGCTGCAGCTTGATCTTAACGGCCATGATTGGCTCCTATTCTTGGTCACTGGGCAGTTCAGGCACTTCCCACATCTGTCGTGGAAAGCCGGTTCAACCCTTGGTTTTATGCTGCGCGTGACCACCGGTCGACCGTGGTCGATGACGGTGTTACACAGACAACCCGAGTAATAATAGTGCACGCAGTGTCTTTCGCCAAAACGCTACAGTGGGGCTCATGTCTTCCACCACGCCGCAACTTCCGCCCCTGTCCTCCCGGTTTGCTGAGGCACTGCCAGATCTCTGCGCGCCGTGGTCCCCCGTCCCCTTCTCCGACGACGCCACCCTTCTTCTCCTCAACGATTCTCTCGCCGAAGAGCTGGGCTTCGAGCCGGAATGGCTGCGCAGTGGTGAGGGGCTGAGGTTCTTACTGGGAGAGTCCCACAAAGGCGAGGCTGCGTGGCCGCAACCAGTGGCGCAGGCGTACTCCGGGCACCAATTCGGCAGCTTCTCCCCTGTCTTGGGCGATGGACGCGCGGTACTGCTGGGTGAGGTGGCGGTAGATCGCGGTGATGGCCAAACCTTACTGCGTGACGTGCACCTCAAGGGATCGGGTCGCACGCCATTTTCCAGAGGCAGCTCCGACGGGCGAGCGTGCCTGGGTCCGATGTTGCGCGAGTACCTCGTGAGCGAGGCCATGCACGCGATGGGTATCCCCACCACGCGGGCATTGGCGGTGATACTGACCGGCGAGACCGTCATGCGACAGCGGCCGGAGCCCGGGGCAGTGCTGGTGCGCGTGGCCAGCTCTCACCTGCGCGTCGGATCATTTCAGTGCGCGCGGATGTTGCACGAAAAGAAGCCGCACGTGCTGGAGGATCTGCTGCAGTTCGCACAGCAGCGGCATCCCACAGAAAGTACAGCGCGCAACTCCGCGGAGGCCATGACTTCTGTCAACGGCATCTCCACGGCGAGCGATGCTGGCGAGGTTCATTCCAGTTCTGACGCCTTGCAATTGCTCGATGCCGTTGCCCGGCGCCAAGCAGAGCTGATCGCACGGTGGATGCACGTTGGGTTTGTTCACGGCGTGATGAACACGGATAACGTCACGATCTCCGGCGAAACGATCGACTACGGACCGTGCGCTTTCGTGGATGCCTTCGATCCCGCTGCATGCTTCAGTTCCATTGATTCTCAGGGGCGCTACGCTTTGGGTAATCAGCCGCAGATCACGATGTGGAACCTGCAGCGCCTTGCGGAGGCGCTACTGCCCCTCATCGAGGACGAGCAGTGCACCGACACAGATGGTGCCGTTTCCCAGGCCAACGAAATCCTACTGAAGTACCCGGGTTACTTCTCGAACGCGTGGCAGTCCAGTATCGGCGCTGCCCTCGGTCTGGAAAACCGTGACCAGCAGACTGACTGCGGAACAGTTCATGGAGGTGAGGAACACCGTATAGCTGGACAGCAAGCGCCCCTCTCGCCTGCCCAGGTGGAACTGATAGACGATTTCATCGCGCAGATCAGCGAATCGAAAGCGGATCTACTCACCACGCTCCACCAACTTGCCGTTCAGCTCACGGCCCCGCCAACCTCCCCGGGACTACTGGCGATGGGCTTGAGCGCAGATTGGTTGGATCGCTGGCATGCTCAGGATCCTGATCCTGAACTCATGCTCCGAACCAACCCCGTACGAATCCCGCGCAATCACCTTGTGGAGGAGGCTCTCGAGGCCTCATACTCCGGCGATCACACGCCGTTCGAAGACTTGCTTGCCGCTGTCACGCATCCCTTCGACTCCTGGGACGACCTCAGCAGCCTCACTAGCCAAAATTCTTCCAGCGGCCTCACCAGCCAAAAATTTTCCGGCAAGCTCACCAACAAAAGGTTCGAGCACAAGTACAGCGCTCCTGCACCCGCGGATTTCGGCCCTTACACCACCCACTGCGGTACCTGACCCTCACCGCAGCGCTCTTTTAATCTGCTATTTCAGGAAAAGCCGGGAAATTCGCGCTATTCGCGGTGAAAAACGCGTATTTCCCGGCATTTGCTGACACCGACAGTTACTTCTTGCCGAAGCCCATCTTGCCTAGATCGATGTTCTCGAAGCCCGGTGGGAGCTGCTCCTGCATCTTCTGCAGATCAGCCATGGAAGGCATCCCACCACCAGGCATTCCCGGCATCCCAGGCATTCCTGACATTCCCTGTGGCATCTTAGGCTGGGTTGGGCCTCGACGCTTTGCGTTCTTGCCCTTCTTCCCCTTCTTGCCCTTGCGGTGGTTTTTCTGCTTCTTCGTCGCAGACATACCACCCATGCCCATCTGGCCGGCCATCTTGCCCATCATCTTCTTTGCCTCGAAGAAGCGCTCAACCAGCTGGTTGACCTCGGAGACGGTGACACCCGAACCATTAGCAATACGCTTGCGGCGGGAAGCATTAAGGATCTTCGGGTCCTGGCGCTCCGCCGGGGTCATACCTCGGATGATCGCCTGGATGCGGTCCAGCTGCTTTTCGTCGACCATGTCCGCCATCTTGGACATCTGGGAGCCACCAGGCAGCATCTTCAAGATATTGCCGAGCGGCCCCATGCGGCGGATCATCATCATCTGATCCAGGAAGTCTTCCAGCGTCAGCTCGCCGGAGGCCATGCGCTCGGCGGAGGACATCGCCTGTTCCTGGTCAAAGACCTTCTCGGCCTGCTCAATGAGGGTGAGCATGTCACCCATGCCGAGAATCCGGTTGGCCATACGGTCTGGGTGGAAGACATCGAAGTCCTCGAGCTTCTCACCCGTGGAGGCGAACATGATTGGCTTGCCAGTGACCTCACGGATGGATAGAGCGGCGCCACCGCGGGCATCACCATCCAACTTCGTGAGCACCACGCCGGTGAAGTCCACACCATCGCGGAAGGCTTCGGCGGTGGTCACCGCATCCTGACCGATCATCGCATCGATGACGAAGAGAACCTCGTCTGGTTCTACGGCGTCGCGAATATCACGAGCCTGCTTCATCAGCACTTCATCAATACCCAGTCGACCCGCGGTATCGATGATCACAATGTCGTGCTGCGTGCGGTAGGCCTCTTCGATACCGGACTGCGCAACGGCGACAGGGTCACCGTGGCTCGTGCCCATCTCGTGGTCGAGCGTCTCCATGGACGTGCCGGGATCCGGCGCGAAGGTCGGCACACCCGCGCGCTCGCCGACGATCTGCAGCTGTTGCACAGCACCCGGGCGCTGCAGATCGCAGGCAATCAGCATCGGCGTGTGTCCCTGCCCAGCCAGGTGCTTGGCCAGTTTACCGGCCAAGGTGGTCTTACCCGCACCCTGGAGGCCCGCGAGCATGATGATCGTTGGCGGATTCTTCGCCAGCTTGAGGCGGCGGGTCTCGCCACCGAGAATGCCGATGAGCTCCTCGTTGACGATCTTGACGACCTGCTGTGCAGGGTTTAGCGCTTCGGAGACCTCTGCACCTGCGGCGCGTTCTTTGATGCGCTTGATGAAGCCGCGAACCACTGGCAGGGACACGTCGGCCTCCAGCAGCGCGAGCCGGATCTCGCGGGCTGTGGCGTTAATGTCTTCTTCGGTCAGGCGGCCCTTGCTGCGCAGCCCTTTGAGGGCGCCGGAAAGGCGATCTGAAAGCGACTCAAACACGCTGGGTGTGTCTCCTTCTTCGCTGTGATGAAAGTGCGTTGTCTATCTCCCCCACCTTACAGTGCGCACCCTGGTTCTTTGAACGACGCCACTGGGTTGCTTCGGCACTGGTGGCGTCGGACATAAAAGATCGCCCTCGGGTTTGACCCGGAGGGCGACGGTGAAGGGCAAGGGCTTTGTCAGCCTATGGGGCCATCTTGGCCGCGGACTCCTCGGCGGAAGAGTCGTTGTCGTAGTTGTAGGCGCTCTCGCGGTGATGGGTGGAGTCGATACCGGCCTGCTCGTCTTCATCGGTGATGCGCCAGCCCATGATTGCCTTGAGGGCGAGGCCGATGATTGCGGTGACGATGGCGCAGAAGATCGCGGCGAACAGCGCAATGGAGATCTGGACGATCAGGAGCTTAAATCCATCGGTGCCGCCACCGGTGAACAGGCCAGCATCCTCCGCCAGCAGGCCACAAGCGATGGTTCCCCACATACCGGCAACGAGGTGCAGGCCAACAACGTCGAGGGAGTCATCGAACTTGAAGCGATACTTCATGGCCACGCCGAAGGCTGCCAGGATACCGCCGATGAAGCCGGCGATGATGGAGGTCACTGGGTTGAAAGATCCCGCAGCCGGGGTGATGGTGACTAGGCCGGCAACAACACCGGAGGCAGCGCCCAGGGACGTGTTGTGACCGTCGCGGAAGCGTTCAACCATGAGCCAGCCGAGCATTGCAGCACAAGTTGCTGCGGTGGTATTGACCCACGCCAACCCAGCGAGTCCGTCAGCGGCGAATGCGGAGCCGCCGTTGAAACCGAACCAACCGAACCACAGCAGGGCCGCGCCGAGCATAACGAGTGGCAGGTTGTGAGGCTTATCCTCACCCTTCATGAATCCGTAGGACTTACCGATGATCAGTGCGAGAACCAAGCCAGCCACACCAGCGTTGATGTGAACGACGGTGCCACCTGCGAAGTCGATGGGGGCAACTGCTGCCACGGTCTCTCCGTCTTCGGTCACGGTGCCGAAGAGCCAGGAGGCGATGGAATTCTCGGCGTGCGACAGGAGGCCACCGCCCCAAACCATGTGTGCCATCGGGAAGTAGGAGAAGGTGACCCACAGGGCGGTGAAGACCAACCAGGTGGAGAACTTCACGCGGTTTGCCAGGGAACCGGAGATGATCGCCACGGTGATGACGGCAAATGTCAGCTGGAAGCCGATATCGATGATGTTGGCATAGCCGGAGGAGCCAGCAATGTAGTTGCCGGCCTCATCGGTGATGCTGTCCTTCAGGCCGAAGAACTCGAATGGGTTGGACACAATCCCCGCGATGGACTGGGTTCCGTAGGACATGGACCAGCCCCACAAAACGTAGATCACACCGACGACACCGAGCGAGCCGAAGGACATCAGCATCATGTTCAGTGCGGACTTTTGGCGGGACATTCCGCCGTAGAATAGGGCAAGTGCGGGGGTCATGAGGAGCACCAGGGCGGCGCTCATCAACATCCACGAAGCATTGCCGCTCGCTGCGGCCATCTCCTCCGGGGTCATGTCTAACTCCTTCAAACGAAACTTTCTTACGCTGAATAATTCAACGGGTTACATGTTTCGGCGAAAGATCTATTTTCATTACTTAAACATGAACAAACGGGAGGTAGTGTTTCGAGGATGTTTCAAGAATCGATACAGTTTTGCGTCCGTGTTTCATTGCTCAACAATCCCCGCGAGCAGGCACAAGAGCACTAGCTATCCGAGAAGCGCATCGACGAAGCTCTCTACCTCGAAAGGCGCCAGGTGGTCAGCACCCTCGCCGAGCCCAACGAGCTTGACTGGCACACCGAGCTCTTCCTGCACCTGGAAGACAATGCCGCCCTTGGCGGTGCCATCCAGCTTGGTGAGGACCACACCTGTGATGTCGACAACCTCACGGAAAACACGCGCCTGCATGAGTCCGTTCTGGCCGACCGTCGCATCCAGCACCAGCAGCACTTCGTCCACCTTGGCTTTCTTCTCCACGACGCGCTTGACCTTGCCCAGCTGATCCATCAGGCCGACGGAGGTGTGCAGGCGACCGGCCGTGTCGATGAGCACCACGTCGGTGCCATCCTCGATTCCCTTAGCTACTGAGTCGAAGGCGACGGATGCCGGATCCGCCCCTTCCGCACCACGCACAGTCTGTGCACCCACGCGACGCCCCCACGTCTCCAGCTGGTCGGCGGCCGCCGCGCGGAAGGTATCAGCTGCACCCAGCGTCACGCTGTGTCCCATGCCGATGAGAACTCGGGATAGCTTGCCCGTTGTGGTGGTCTTACCAGTGCCGTTGACGCCCACGACCATGATGACGGCGGGCTTGCCATCGTATGGCATGGCCTTGATCGAGCGATCCATCTCTGGTTTGCAGGCGTCGATAAGGGCGTCGCGCAACATTGCACGAGCTTCTTCCTCGCTGGAAACACCATTGACGGCAATGCGCTGACGCAGATCGTCAACTACTGCCATCGTGGTCTTCGTTCCGAGGTCGGCCATCAGCAATGTGTCTTCGATGTCCTCCCACGCGTCCTCATCCAAATCACCAGCGGAGAGGATGCCCAGCACCCCTCGCCCGATGATGTTTTGAGACTTGGACATCCGGCCACGCAGTTTGCTGATGCGACCGTGAACCGGAGCAATCTCATCCTGAGCCGGCGTCCCATCGGCTGGCTGTGTTGTGGCTTCCTTCTCTGTCTGCGAATCTTCGGCAGTCTCAGCGACAGGAGTGGCTGGCGCTGCTGGCGCTACCGGTGCTGCTGGCGTTGCTGAGGCTGTGACTTGCTCAGCTTCCTCCAACTGCTGCTCGGAGGTCTCGGCTGGTTTGTCGATCTCCTCCTCGATGGCCTCATCCAGCGGAGCGTCCTCAGCCTTAGGAGCTTCCGATACCTCGTCAATCGACGGCGCTGGCGGAACAATATCCGCCTCGTCTACCTGTTCCCCCTGATGCTGCTGCGGCATGGCACTATCGCTCTCAGCGGTGGTATCCGCGCCGGATCCTGCCTCCCCCTCGGAGGACGCTGCAGGCGGCACTGGAGCTTCAGGACCCTCAGCCGGCTGGGCGGGCTGGGCAGGCTGCTTCGGAGCCTGTTCTGGGGTTTCTTCGGCGGGAGCCTTGAGCTCTTGGCCGGAGCGCGGAATGGCCTCCTTCTCCGCGTCCTTGTCCTTGCCCTGTTCTGGCTTGTTAATTTCGACGCCACCAATAGTTGTGGCGCCGCCGCCAGAAGTGAAGTTGAACCCACTCTGCGCTTGGTAGTTTCCAGAGGAGGGCTTCTTCTGCTCGATCTCCTCCTTCTTTTCGAAAGAAATCTGCTTCGACTTGCTGCGTCGCAGACCGTAGGCGATGACGAGCGCCGCGATGACCACCAAGGCCACCACACCGATAATGATCCACATGAGCGGTGAAAGTTCCATGTCCCCTAGTCAATCAAATTTCTGATTGCCGTGTGCGCTGGGGCGGGGCTATTGTTCAGTCATGCTCGAGTTCTTACGCTCCATTCCGCTCACCGGAGTGGCTGCGGAGGCGACCACTTGGTTCGTCCTCATCCTTTTCACCTGCATGCTGGTGTGGGCTCAGTCCACAGGCAAGAGATTGCGTAACAGCATCGTGTGTGCAGCAATCGCGGTTTTGTTAGCGATTATTGGCCTGACGATCGCAGTCGGTTTCTTCGCTATTTCATTGGGTGAGATCCATCCCCTACTCATCGCGGCCACCATATGTCTGCTGATGTCTTTGTTGCTCACTGGTGCGGCCCTTATCACGCAGTGGCAGAAACTATGGACTCTCGCACCCCTAGCTTTCGTCATGCTGAGCTGTGTTCTTGTCGGCAATCAAACGTACGCGCTATATCCTGACGTCGAAACGCTCTTTCCAGACGTGTCCTACAACACGATCGAAGAAAAAGATCTTCCGGCCGTGAACGCTAGCGACAAGACCATATCTGCGGAACTATGGCGCGCGACGGAAAAAACACCGGACGATGGCTCACGCCTGTCCATGAACATCCCCACTCCCAAATCCGGATTCCAGGCGCGTCCTGCCGACGTCTACCTCCCACCAGCCTGGTTTAGCACTCCCCGCCCGGAATTGCCTGTTCTCGTCCTCTTGCACGGGATCCCCGGCGCGCCTTCACAGTGGTTCGATGAAGGTGGCGGATTAAAAACGATCGTGGATTACCAGAAGCTCCATGATGGACTCACACCTATTGTCGTGTCTGTGGACGCCACTGGAGGGTGGGTCAGCGACCCCGTGTGCACGGACAGCCCCCGCGCAAAAGTACGAACCTATCTCACCAAGGACGTGCCGGCTTGGCTGATCACCCGCCTGGGCGCCAACCCCGACCAAAGCTCCTGGACCCTTGGAGGCCTGTCGTACGGCGGAACGTGCGCGCTGCAAATTGTGTCCAATGCTCCCGATAGTTTTGGAACATTCCTCGACTACTCCGGGGAATTCACCCCGAATAATGGCGAAGGCCACCAATCCACGCTCCAGAATTTTTTCAATAACAGTGAGAAGGAATTCGCCAAGCGCAATCCGGCCGATATTCTTTCGCGGGCCGCCACCGATGGTACAGCCGTGTTCTCCGAGACATCCGGACGTTTCGTCGCGGGACTCAGTGACCACGCCGCTCAGGAGGATTTGCGGAGGATCCACGGTCTCGCCGAAGCGGCGGAGATTCAGTCCACATTCCGCACATTGCCCGGAGGACATGATTTCCGCGTGTGGAGAACGGCTTTGAGGCAGGACTTCGCTTGGGTCGCTGAACGTGGCGGACTCCCCCGCTAGTTATGCCGGGACCCCCGCCGTAGCGTCTCCAGTGGGAGCAGCTTAGATCCGCACGACAGTACACGCCGTAGCCGGGATGCCGAGCTGAAGCAGCTCGTTAATGTCCTCTGTGTCCTCCAGCTCTGCAGGCTTGGTGTCCAGCGCAAAACCGGAGGCGACGACGTCCGCGTTTACGGCCGTCATCCACCCGCGAGCGTAGGATCCACCCATTGATGGCAAGGATCCCAACTGCAGCTCCGCTGGCACGTCAGTGAACTCCGTTGGTTCAGCGATCTGTGGCAGCAGTCTTTCGTTAAAGATTGTCGCCAGCATACTGTTCACAGTCGCATCAGAACGTGACTTCAGGCCCAAAGATTGGCACACATTTCGTACAGTCTCTGCGGAGGCGCCGCCCTCAAGCTTGTCTAGTCCTTCCTCTGCGAGAAGGGTGTTAATTGCATCGAGGAACACGATGGTTTTGAGGTCTTTGCTTTGTGCAACTTGGCCGCCGGTAGGTACTAGCTGACCAGCCATTGCACGCGCCCACTGTTCATCGGCTCGGGTGGACATGACTGTAGCTAACCACTGTGGACGCACACGCTGCTCCACGGTAGATGCGCTTCCTGGGTGCGCAGAATCTTCCGCTTCCAGGCTGAATACTTTATCCGCTCCTCCAGCCACCGCTGCCAACAAGTGAAGAGTGGTCGTCATCTCCGGATGGGACGGCATTTCAATGTATCCCTGGCCCTGCAAATCCTGCCGCAGTTGGTTCACTCGACAGGATCGCATGAACAGCTCTCGCTGCATCTCGGGGTCACTGAGCAAACCCTGCGCCATCATCCGCGCCGCACTTGGGGTCTGGGCATTGCCCTTCTTATTGGCGTTCGGCGCCACTACATCCAGCGCCTTGGCCTCCAACCTCACAGCGCGGGTGATGACCGATGGCTGACCTTTCTTCGATACGCCTGTGATGCCCTCGATATGCACGCGATCACCGAGATCAATGGCGTTCGGCAGGACGGCACCCTGCGGGAGGTTCTCACGCAGGGCCTTGGAATCCACGATGACCTGACATGCCCCGCTGGCATCTGCGATGTCGAAGAAGGCAATTGCTCCAAACTTCCGCTTGGCGCGCACACGCCCGGCAACCGTGACCTCCTGTTCTTGGGGCGCAGCAACTACTTCAGCGCAGGTCGTCGTCGGAGCGGGAAGGACGGCCCACGGGTTGATACCTTCGGCTTCCAAGGCCTGGACAGCAGTCATGCGAGCTTGCACCTGCTTGTTGATCTTTTTGGTTTTCTTGCCCAAACGCGCTTCCCAGCGAGCCATCGCACGAAGAGCAGCATCCGCTCCAGGAGAGTCAATGTCGGCGTGCCCACGCATGTCCTCAGAGTCGATCCAGGGAATGAAACCTTCTGCGATACCCGCCGCAAAACCCGTCCGCGCGAGCGCGGTTGTGGATTCGAAGCACATGTAGCGGGGAACCCATTCCGGGTTATATTTCACGTTCGAGCGGTATAGTGCCTCCATCTGCCACCACCGGGACAGGAACACGAGAATCTTGCGGGTGGTCTTGGTGAATGGATCCACACCTACCTGAGACTCCGAAGCAAAGACCTTACGGAAAACTGCGAAGTTGAGTGACACCTGCCGTACGAGAAGATCCTCATTCGAGCACAGATACGCCACCATCGCCTCGACGGTACCGTTCGGAGCCTGTGGGCCTCGGCGCATGAGATCCAATGACAGTCCATCGGTCCCCCACGGCACGAAACTGAGCTGCGCGATCACAGTTGCCTCTGCACCACGTCCCTGTAGTGCTTCCACCAGTACGCAGTCACCGTCCCCGGCGTCGCCTAGGCGAGAGAGCGCCATGGAAAAGCCACGTTCATCCGAGGTGTCGCGCCACGAGTCTGCACGCTGCTCCACCTGTTTCATCTCTTCATCGGAAATCTGGTGGTGGCGCCTGACACGCATCCACACGCCCTCGCGCTCTGCATGGGCAATTGCCTGGCGCACCACTCTGAATTCAGGCTTGTCCACATCGAAGCGATCCGTGTAGACGATGGCCTCATCGCCAAGGTGCATGGCGCTGAGTCCGTGGCGTTCGTAGGCCCGAGCACCCGCCTCCGACGCTCCCATGACTGCCGGTACCCAACCATATTCGCGCGCGTGCTCAAGAAAGGCATCGATGGCGGCGTCCCACGAGTCCTGTTCCCCCAACGGATCAGCAGACGCGATGGCGCATCCGACCTCCACTCGGTAGGTCACGGCTGCGCGCCCATTGGGTGAATAAATGATCGACTTGTCGCGTCGAGTGGCGAAATAGGCCAATGAGTCATTCCCATTGAAGCGCTTAATCATGGAGCGCACAATTGTCTCATCAGTGCGCGACAAAGAGTTTTGATTTTGTTGCGAACGCACGGCCACAAGCAGGGCCAGTAAGAGGACAATGGCCGCGGCAATGGAAATGATGAAAGCCACCGCGTGAGGGGCATGATTGTCGAAAAAGCTGCGATCTACGAGGGACAATAACGCAGCGTGGTTAAGGGCCCACCCCACACGCTGTGGACCCACCAGCGAGCCTGGGAACTTCATCACGAGCGCGACTGCCATCACGCACACCACGACTGTGCCAATCAGCCATGTGAGGCAGGCGGCACGTACGTTGATACGCCGAGTACGCGTGGTAAAAGCCGGATGCACGGCAATCATGAGCACAAGAAGTAGTGCTTGGACCACGGTGCCGATCTCGAACAGTGCCCCCATGTCCTTGGGCGTCTCGAAGGTCTCCGGGCTGAAGATGTAAAACAGCAGATTGCCCACATTCAGCAGAACCAACCCACCGACGGCGATGGCCCATGCAGCTCGGCGCTTTTGCCACAACCCCACGCCCACGAGGCCCAAAGCCACGCACCATGCCAAAGACAGGTGCGCGATAGGAATGAATAGAGCATCCAGGGTGAGAACCACGTCCCCGAGTGTGAGGCGAAGTGGTCGAATCACAATGAGGACAAATCCAAAAAGCGCGTACGCCATCAACGTGCCACCGATGAGTTTCGGTGACCAACGTTCAATCAAAGACTTCACAAAAACCTATTATGAAGCCACTCGCAGTCCAAAGAAATACAGACGTACAACCAGTTGGCTGTACGTCTGCTGTGAATTAGCTGGAAGCGTGAATTCAGCTGTCGGAGTTCTCCTCGCCTTCATCGTCCGCATCCGGACCGAAAACGCCGAGCACCATCGCTTCGGCACTGATGAGGTCACTCGTGACCAGATCCGGCACCAATCGAGCCATTTCCGCCCACGTTGGGTAGACCAACGGTAGTTTACCCAGGCTCGCCAGCTTCCCATGCGCGTTCATGCGCGCAGCGAGTGCGAACATCATGGACAAAACTGGAGCCAAAGCCCACCGATTCGCCGGGTTGTCCGTATCCACACCATCCAAGCGATCGAAACGAACACGCGCTGACAGGTACAGCTGGCGGTTCGCGTTCTTTACCTTGCGCAGCACCTTGACTGCCGTGGTCATCAGCTCCGGGTTGCCCAGCAGTTCACTCAGCTGCTCGCGCTGCGAGAAGGTCTCAAAAACGCTGATGAGACGCGTATTTTCATCACTGAGAGCACCCGGCACCACCCCAGCTCCGCCGAAGAATGCGGAGAGCACCGCTTGCTGCTGTGCCGGATCCATGTGCGCGATCTGCACTGTTGTCGCATCGATGCAGGCTGTTTCGAGGGTCGAGTCACGACCGGTTTCCGCTGTCTTCACCAGAGTCTCGCCCGCAACCTCATGGAGCTCACGTCGCAGGGACTTCACATCCGCGGAGTCTTCTGGTGTCGAAAATAGATCATTGAGGATCTCCAGCGCCGCGATCCACGGTGCATCACTGCGTCGGCGATCTGCGGCCTGTGCATCCTCCCCTCCTGTCTGATCTTGCAGCTCTTCGTCGTTGAACGACGCCAGGGCGTGCACCAGCCCGGAGCGGATGTACTGAGCTGGTCGGTCTGCGGCTGGCACCAGGGATTGCCCCATGGCATGCATGGAGGCAGCGGGATTTGCGGTCAGCGCAATTTGCAACTTCCCCTGCAGATCCTCGAGCACGTGCGCCTCAGTGTCCTCGCTCACCCGTTGCTGGAGCCCACCAGCCAGAACATCCCAGAGGGTCGGAAGAATCTCGGTGTCCTGAGGCAGCTCGGTGGTCTCACCCGCCAGGAATGCAGAAAGAGCTGTAAAGGGGTCACCAGTAGCGTCGGCCACAGACTCCCCACCAGCACCGAAGTAACCGTGACGTTCGACGCGTACCGCACGCGGGCCAGGGAACTCGGGGGCTCGGAGGAAATTGAACCGATCCGTCATCACGAGTTGCACAGCCAACGGGCCGGCGTCCTGCAGCTCGGCAGGCAAAGGTTCACCGATGCGCACGTAGCGGGCCGCCTCCCACGGAGCGGTCAGTGGCCAGACCCACTGCGCCTTGTTTTCCGTGCGGGCTGGATCATCGCTGAGGATGTTCAAAACATGATCGTCCCCGTACGTAATGGCCAGGGAAGAATCCGGGACGATACGCGCCAGGCGGACGCTCACGCGGCGATTCGCGCGCTCGTCAATAAACTCCAGCTCGCAGGAACCCTCCGACTGCAGGTTGAGAGAACGCGCAACGGAGCTCAACTCCGTCCACCACGTGATCTGATCCTGGGTGGTGAGTTTTACCGTGCGCACAGGCTTGCCGTGGCGGTCACGGACAACAAATCGTGGATCGGACATCGGTGCTCCAGGACGCACTCGGAAGCGCGTAGAGGTATCGATCCACGAAGCCGCTGGTCGCATCGCCTCCGTGCGCCACATGGGATCCTCGCCCTTAAGCGGCAACTGGAAGCGCAGGCGTGGCGGGTTCACCACCACAGGCAAAGCATCGCCCGCTTCGGTTTCCACCACCACGGTGCTAAAGCGGTCGGCGGCGCCGAGCTTGACCGGAGGAACCTTCTCGAAGGGCTTGTCACCTGGTCGGAATCGTACCGTCACAGGGCTCAGGCCCGCTGTCAGAGGAAGTCGGGTGACGGCAGACGCACCCTCGAACTCGGACTCCACGGACAGCCCCTCAATGAGGGCAAACTCATGCCGGAAGGACTCGTTACGTGGCCCGCGCAGACGCACAAGGTACTCGCCGACCCACGGGCTGTCATAAGCTTCAGGGTCAAAGACCTCGAAGATCCCGCCCTCGGCAGGAACCTCCAACGGCTCTTCCTCGGAGACATCCTCACCAATCTCACCAGGACCCGCATATGCAGACACCGACAAATGCCAGGTTTCCTCTGCTCCGGAAATCGTCGGCGGAAACTCAACTCTGAGGCTGGAAGAGTGAATCCGCTTGCCGGAGGCGGTCTCCACAGAATCCACCGCGTCCTCGGGTTCGATGAACAGCACACGCTGGCGGGGGTCAATCGCCCGCACTGAATCCATCGACGGCCGATGAGCCCCTGGCTTCTCAATGTGCAGGCTCAAACAATCCGTGAGATCGAGGCTGCGGATCACCCACCCCTCCCAGGTCTTCATCGGGCGTTCCCACTGCACGGCCACAGGGCGATCCTGCACGGGATCCACCGCAACGGTATCCGCCGGGCATACGACATTCACCGTATTGCGGTGAATGCTGGCCAAAGACGTGAGGTCACCTCCCCGTTCGGTGAATACGAGCGCTGGGTGGTCACCATCCACGACAGGCAGTGACCAGCGCTGACCATGAGTGAGATTGTGTACACCGATATCGCGTAGAGGCGCCCTGACCGGAATATCCAAAATCTCGGAGGTGGAGGCGCCCAAGTGCTCCGACCGACCAGTACGGAATGCATAGGAGCCACCGTTGATATCAACGCGCCAACGGATCTCCGCTGCCTCATCCTCCTCCACGTCCGGCAGTGGCTGCGACGGCAGTCGCAAAACCACACGGTTGCGTGGCACATCGAGGTGGAGCCGTGGCTGATCCTCGCGATGAGCAACACCCACACTGTGACGGCGGTTCACTGTGCCAGCTGGGCGCTCTCGGAGTTCCTCCACCACGTCCTCCAAAATGAGGATCGGAAGGTTCAGCTCTGGCAACGTGTATTCCCAGGTGACGGGATTCTCCGCAGCGTGGCGCACGATGCTGACGATAGGCGCGAAAAGGCGCCCCGCAGTCTCCGGCAGGAAGGAACACAGTGGACCTGCTTGGAGTTGCTCGCCCGAAAACTCGGAAACGATAGCCGCCGCTTCCTCTGCGGGATCCTCGAGGGCACTGCCCTCCAGACGTCGCGTGTCAATGGCCTCGATGACCTCGGGCAGCCAATCGGTTGCCAAGCCAACGTGGAGGAAGAGTCGGCCGATCTCCCCATCCGGCCCCTCCACGGCGGTATCCATCGGGTTGAGCCCGGCGCGGGTGAGAATCTCCGCGTAGTGCCCCTCGATACATGCGACGCGCTCCTTCGTGGCTTCCAATCCCAGTCCAGCCCAGTACTCCTGAGGCAGCTGGTCCACTTCGTTGAATCGCGCTGCGCGAGTGATGAGCGTCGCCGCGGTCAGGGCCGGGCACGCAGACAGCAAAGCTTCCGGTGATGCCCCAGACGACAGCTGGCGCTCCAGGAAAGTGCCGTAGAAGCGGGTATAGCGTTCCAGCTGGTCACCGCTGATATCCAAGTCAACAAACAGGTCGACTTCCGCCATGCGGGCGGCTAGGCTCGCCTCCGCGGTGGAGGCCCATGGGAGAAGAGTGTCATTCAGGTCTGCAATGGGGCTCTCAGTCACCCGCCCAATCCTACGCGTTCAAGCGCAGAGTGCAGCGCTTAGGGAGACGAAAACGTCTCCGGGCTTAGGGCAGCCCATTCACGCACCAGCAGGGTGCATACGCTGGGAAATCACGCGGGTCACGCCATCGCCACGCATTGTCACACCGTAGAGCACATTGGCCACGTCCATCGTTGGCTTCTGGTGTGTAATGACGATGAGCTGTGAATCTTTTCGCAACTCTTCGAACAGGGCGATCAGGCGCCGAAGATTCACATCGTCAAGGGCGGCTTCGACCTCATCCATGACGTAGAAAGGAGACGGTCGCGCGCGGAAGATCGCCACGAGCATCGCGAGAGCTGTCAGTGACTTCTCGCCACCGGACAGCAGTGTCAATCGCTTAACCTTCTTTCCCGGAGGACGGGCCTCTACCTCGATGCCGGTGGTGAGCATGTCATCCGGTTCAGTGAGCACCAGCCGGCCAGCGCCACCTGGGAAGAGCGTGGTGAAGACCTTCGGGAATTCTGCCTCCACATCCTTCCAGGCATCAGTGAACAAGGTGAGGATCGTCTGATCCACGTCTTTGATGACATTCTGGAGGTCCTCACGGGCGCGCTCAACATCGTCCAATTGTTGGGCAAGGAAGTTGTAGCGTTCCTCCAAAGCTTTGAACTCCTCGAGTGCCAATGGATTGACTTTACCGAGGGAATTGAGTGCCTTTTCCGCTTTCTTCAGTTCCGCTCGGGTGGCGGTGGCGTCGAAGTTCTCTGGGAGTTCTTCATTCAGCAACTGGTCGGCATTCATACCCAGCTGCTCCATGGCATTGTCGAGGGCCTGCTCAATCTTCAGCTGCGCTTGGCTCCGTGCGAGCTCCGCCTGATGGGAAGAGTCGGTCAAGCGGCCGAGTTGGGCTGTGAGGGCGGAGACCTTATCGCGCTGCTGGCTCATGGTCGATTGCCACTGCTTGTGGGAGGCCTCTGTTGCGGTGCGGTTGTCCTCCGCGCGAGCCAGCGCGTCGTCGATACGAGCTCCCACGCGACGCGCCTGTTCCAAGACAGCGGAAGCCATCTGCTGCGCCTTACGGCGGCGCTCCTGCGCCTTGTCGAATTGCGCGCGAGCGGCTTCCTCCTGCCGGGCCTGACGGCGAAGGCCTTCAGCCCGTCCGCGCGTGGCACCAGCTCGTTCCTCGGCCGTGCGCAGCGCCAAGCGGGCTTCCATTTCGAGCGCCTTGACTTGGTTGAGGGCGTGGGCGGCGGCGTCCTTCTCTTGGGTTGAAGGCTCGTGTTCTTCTCCTTCGTCATCGATGCGAGCGACGCGGTCAGCCAGCTCGGCAACCTCCGCATTGGCCTTCTCGAGGCGTCCCTGGGCATCCTGCAGCTGCGCCGTGGCACGTTGAAGTTGTCTGCTGGCGGCTTCGGAGGTCTTGTTCGTCGCCGCCGCGTGGCGCTGGGCGGTTTCCAATGTGGCTGTGTGGGCTTGCATCGCTGCGCGCGCACCCGCCGCAGCCGTGCGACGTTCGGACGCCGCATCCAGTGCCCCGTCGAGTGCGGCCTGCAGGTCTGCGAGCTCCCTGCTTTTCACGTCGACGTCATCTCGCGCTGCCCGCGTCTTCTCCACCAATTCGACAGCAGACGTGCCACCGGAGCCTGCCGCAGACCATCCCGCACCTACGACCACGCCATCTTTGGTCACTGCTCTCAGTCGGGAATCCTGCTCCACCACGGAGTGCGCGTCCTGAACGGTATCGACGGCGACGACATCTACCAACAGAGCACTCAACGCACCCTCGACAGCCGCGGGGGCATCCACGTGGTCCAGTAACCAGGTGCCCTTCACTGGGCGAGCGTCAAGGCGCCATCCCTTCTTGTCCTGTGGGGAGAAAATCACCGCCCGGCCTTCAGCAGAGGAATTGAGGGAGCTCACAATGGCGTTGGAGACATCGGACGCGGCCCCATCGCCCTCGATGAGCAGGCCAGCGGCCGCTTCCCCCAACACGGCCGAAAAAGCCAGTCCCCAACCATCGCGGGCTGTGGCAATCTCCGCTAGAGCACGAGCCGTCGCATCGTGCTCCTGCGCCGCGCGGGTGACCACGGCAGCGCCATCCGTGGGGCGCATCTGCGCCTCCCACGCGCTAATGGTTGCCTGCAGCGTTGCAATATCCTTCTCCAGAGTCAACTGTTGGGCGCGGAGGTCATCGGCACGCTTCTCCGCGGCAGCAGCTTCGCGATCAGCGCGGGAGAGATCCTCCGCCAAATCGCTACCGGAAGTGTCCGCATTCGCGGCGGATTCCTCCGCCAGCGCAACCTCCTCCGCCGCAGCGTCCACGGCCTCCTGCTGTTGCTCAACAGTGAATTGGAGCCGCTCCACCTCGGATTCCAGTGCTTCTTGGCGGCTAACTGCGGACTCGTGCTGGCTGAGAATACGAACGATTCCCTCGCGCCGGTCGGCAATGGCACGAACCTGGGCAAAATGCTCCCGCTCGGTCGCTCGGGCGACCTCTTCCCTTTCAGTGACTTCCTCGCGGATGGTCTCCAACTTCTCGGCGGCCATCTCGACAGCCTCATCGAGCTCCAACTGCTCCTGTTCAGCACGTTCAGCGCGCGCGAGCAGCTCCGCTGGGTCCTGACCGGTCCACTGAGCCTCGTGGTGCTGGGACGCTCGATCCTCCGCAATGCGGATTGTCGCGGAGTTCTTTTCCGCCACAGCGGATAGGCGATACCACAGGGTGCGTGCGGATTCGGCGTTCTCTAAAGCCGTTCGCAGTTCTTCTTCCGTCGTTGCGAGCTGCCCAGTGTGCTCTTCCAGCAGTTCCTCGAGCTCTTCGACCTGTTCAGCCACCATTTCCGCGCGGCCAGTGACCGTACTGAGCTCATCCGAAAGGGTGCGCACTTTGTGAGCTGCAAGCTGCACTTTTGATGTGCGGATGGTCGCTTGGACTGTCGAGGCTTTCTGAGCTGCCTCGGCCTGACGGGCCAAAGGGCCGAGCTGCTTGTGCAGTTCGTCTGTGAGGTCGTGCAAGCGGTCGAGGTTCGCTTGCATACTGATCAGCTTGCGCTGCGCCTTCTCCTTACGCCGACGGTGTTTCAGCACGCCAGCGGCTTCCTCAATGAAGGCACGCCGATCCTCCGGCTTGGATTCGAGAATCTGTGCCAGGCGCCCCTGCCCGACGATGACGTGCATCTCCCTGCCGATACCCGAATCGCTGAGCAGCTCCTGGATGTCCATGAGACGTGCCTTGGTGCCGTTAATCTCGTATTCGCTGGCACCATCACGGAACATGCGCCGGGTGACGGAGACCTCGGAGTATTCGATAGGCAGAGCGCCATCGGAGTTATCGATCGTCAGCGTCACCTCCGCGCGCCCCAGCGGCTTGCGCTCGCCTGCGCCCGCGAAGATCACGTCCTCCATCTTTCCACCACGCAGTGTCTTAGCGGAGTGCTCACCCATGACCCAGGCCAGAGCGTCCACGACGTTGGACTTACCTGAACCATTGGGGCCAACGACAGCACAGATTCCTGGTTCAAGTTTCAGGGTCGTCGAAGACGCGAAGGACTTAAAACCTTTCAGGGTCAACGACTTCAAGTGCATTGGGTAATGATAACACCCGACTGCATAGGCAATCGGGTGTTCGGAGTCGCGTTCACTGGCGCACCAGTGCGCACCGAGGAAAGACTAGCGCCTGTACTGCGTTGACGTTGTGGTGGACTGTGGTAGAGCCTGGCCTTGCTGGTCATTCCAGAATTCGCGTGTGGTGACGGGGTCCGAGCCATCCCAGCACTCGATGTTCTTCAGCTCAGGCAGGTCATCACGGTGGAAAATTGGTTCGAGTCCCTGGCGCTTCTGTTCGGAAAAGTGCTTGAGCAGCTTCACGGCGACACCAGCCAGCGGGACGATGGCAATGAGGTTGATGAACACCATCGTTGCGGCGAAGGTATCCGCCAGTGCCCACACGATCGGCACGGTACCGATTGCTCCGCCGAACACGCACAGCACCACGATCACGCGGAAGCTAGTCAACACTGTCTTGCTGCGGGTGAAGTACTCCACGTTCGCCTGAGCGAGGTAGTAGTTACCAAGCACGGAGGAGAAGGCCAAGAAGAAGAGAACGAAGGTAACGAAGTGAATACCCCACTGGCCGACTTGGCTTGCCAGAGCCTCCTGTGTGAGGTTCGCGGATTCCATGTCCTCGCCGAAAGTCGGATTGGACAGCAGGATAATAAACGCGGTGATGGAGCACACGACGAGCGTGTCGAAGTACACACCCAAGGTCTGCACGAGCCCTTGCTTTACCGGGTGGGAAACGGTCGCCGTTGCTGCGGCGTTCGGTGCGGAGCCCTGACCTGCCTCATTAGAGAACAGGCCACGGCGCATGCCCTGCATGAAGGCGTGGCCAATGGTTGCACCAGCGATTTCCTTGAACCCAAGCGCGTGACCGACGATATCCCCGATCATGCCCGGAACCTGCTCGATATTGAGTGCGAGTACCACCACACCGATGAGGATGTAGGCGCCTGCCATGAACGGCACGATGAGCTGAGTGGCATTGGCGATGCGCTTGACACCGCCGAAGATGATCACGGCTGTCATGGCCGCTAGGACGACACCAATGATGGCCTTAGTTGTAAGAGAGGACTGGCCACCAAGAGACGTATCCACAGCCTCGACGATGGAGTTGGTCTGCACAGCGTTGTAGACAAAGCCGTAGGTGATCGTGATAGCGATGCCGAAGATCACAGCAAGCCAGCGGGCGTTGAGACCACGGGTGATGTAATACGCAGGTCCGCCCACGTAGGCGCCGTCATCCCGGGATTTCCACAGCTGGGCCAGCGTTGATTCCACGAAGGCAGTTGCTCCACCAATGATGGCGATCATCCACATCCAAAACACGGCTCCGGGGCCACCGACGGAAATCGCAATGGCCACACCGACGACATTTCCCGTGCCAACGCGTGACGCGGCGGAGATTGTGAACGCCTTAAACGCGGAGATCTCCGCATCCCCGTCCGCGGGATGTGGCTTCTCCTTGAGCGAACGGATCATGTCCGGGAACATTCGAATCTGCACGATAACCGTGCGCAGACCGAAGTAGACACCGGCCAAAATCAGGAATACGGGGATAGCCATCCAGAGATTGTCGTTGATATCCGTTGTGAGGAAATCTTCGATACTTTGCATAAAACGAACTTAGCCTACTGATGGAGCAAACTTATGCATTCCATCTCAATCCCTTTGCTTCCCCACTCAGCCCCTGCGGGGCCATCGGTTCCATTTACTTCTGACACATTGGGCAGAAATGCGTTCCTCGCCCGCCGAGGGTCACTTTCTTAATCGTGGCCCCGCACCGCAAGCATGGTTGTCCATCGCGGCCGTACACATTGAGGGAGCGCGAAAAGTATCCAGAGGCCCCATTGACATTGACGTAGAGCGCATCGAAGCTCGTCCCGCCCGCATCCAGCGCGCGTTCCATCACCTCTGTGGCCGACCTGATGATTCTTTCGACGCCAACCTTCGAGATCCGCGCAGGCTTCCTCGACGGTCGCACACCCGCCAACCACAGCGCTTCATCGGCATAGATATTGCCGACCCCAGAGACGAGGTCTTGATCCAAGAGGACAGACTTGATCGCCTTATTCTTCCGCTTCATTCGCGCAGCTGCGGCCGCCACATCGAAAGTGTGCTCGAGCGGGTCCTGGCCGACGTGCGTCATCGTCACAGGGATGAGGTCGTATTCTCCATGGGGATCGGGCACCATGTCTACCACTTCCCAATGCCCGAAAGTGCGCTGATCCACAAAACCCAGCTCCGTGACCTTGTCCGCTTGCGGACCCCCGTGCAGGAGTGCGCGGATCCTCACATGGGTAGATTGCAACGCACCGGGTTCTGTCACGAGCATCTGCCCACTCATACGCAGGTGCACGACCAGCGCCTGGGGGTTGTCCACTGGGGTACCGCTGTGCCCGAGTTCGAGCCAGAGAAACTTCCCACGACGCTTCGCGGCAATGACCTGCGTGGCGTCGAGAATAAGGGGAAGCGGGCGACCCTCGTGGGAGCGCACCGCGCGGGGATGCAGGACCTCCACGGCCCCGAACGTGCGGCCCACAACGTGCTCGGCTAGGCCGCGGCGAACGACCTCAACCTCGGGCAGTTCTGGCATGAACCTCAGGAACCCTGACTAGCGCCGGCACCAGGCTCGCGGTGCGAGGCGGACGAGGAATCGGCATTGAGTGCGTTCACCATCGCCTTCGCCGCAGCATGCTCGGCTTCCTTCTTATTCTTGCCCGTGCCCATTGCACGATAGCGCTCCCCAACACGGAGCACAGCCTCGAATGTCGGCGCGTGTGCAGGCCCGGTTTCCTCAGAGGTATAGGCCGGCTGCTCGGCAATTTTCAGCTCAGACAACTTCTGCAGCAGGACGGTCTTCCAGTCCATCGTCAGGCCGACCGAAGGCGCATTCGTGATGCGAGTGGCGAAGATTCGCAGGACGGTCTCCCGCGCACTGGCAAAACCGTGCTCGAGGTAAATGGCACCAAGGATGGCCTCGACGGTATCTGCGAGGATCGAGTGCTTATCATCGCCACCCGTACGCATTTCACCCCGGCCGAGCAAGATATACGGCCCCATTCCCAGCTCGCGGGCAACCTCGGCGAGGGCATACATGTTGACCACGCCGGCGCGCATCTTCGAAATATCGGACTCGGAGCGCTCAGGGAACTCGCGGTAGAGCTGCTCAGCGACGGAAAGTCCTAGGACGGCATCGCCCAGGAACTCCAGCCGTTCATTATTCGGGAGGTTTCCATTCTCATTGGAAAAGGAGCGGTGAGTCAGGGCCAGACGGAGGATGTCATCGGACAGCTCCACGCCCCATGCTTCGAGTAGAGGGGCGTGGTCACTGCGGCCGTATGCTGCGTTAAGAGCTGCTTCGCCAGTTAAACGACGCTTACGTGCCACTGCTTCTACGCATCCTTTCCTTCGTCCGCGCCACCGAGGTTCTTAAATTTCTCCAACCCCGCCCAGCGCGGATCGGGAGCATCATCGTCCTCCTGCTCCTCCGAAATTCCATCCGGGGAGGGGGTCACTTCTTCGCAATCGAGATCATAGTCGCTGCAGACCGGGGAGAATGGAGCATTGAGTCCAGCCTCGTCAAGGACGGTTTGGGTGATATCCACCGCGTCATCAACAACCAGTGGAGGCTCGTCGGCATCATCATCAACGTCATCCCCCTGAATAAAGTCAGGGCTCGTGCCGAAGACTTCACTGATGGAAACGCTCAGCTCGGGGGTCAGGGAGCGAAGGCAGCGGGCACACGTGCCGCTGGCTTCACCCGAGATCGTGGCGTTGACCATGAACGCCTCCCCCAAGTTATTCACAGTGGCGTCGATAGCCACGGTGGTTCCTTCCTCAACAGCAATCATCTGGCCACCCCAGCGCACTGGCGACGGGCCGGAGGTGACGATGTGTTCAAGGGAACCGTTCGGGATTTCCCCGACGTGAATGACAAAAGGGTTACTCATACCCTATTTTCTACCCGCTGTTGCTTAGGAACGGTAGCCAGGCTGGCCGCCCTGATCAGTTGGCCGGTAACCGGAGGCGCCTGCGCCCTTGCGCAGCGCCGCACGGTCACGATTGACGGTGCGCAGGGTATCGGTGAGGGAGTTTTCGAATTCTGCGAGGGTGGAATCCACGTAACGATCGCATTCGGTGCGCAGGCGATCGGAATCGGCATGGGCAGATTCGACGATGCGCTTGGCTTCCGCCTCGGCGTTACGCACAACCTCGGATTCGGACACCAAGCGCTGCTGTTCGGCCATGCCCTCGTCCACGGATCGCTGGTAGGACTCATTACCGGCGCTCACGAGGCGCTCTGCCTCGGCAGCCGCACGACCGGTGACCTGGTCGTACTCGCGACGCGCGTCGGAGACAAGACGATCCGCCTCAGCTTCCGCGTGGCTCACGGTGGACGCCGCACGCTCCTCGGCGTCTCGCAGCATCTCATCAGCCCTCGCCTGAGCGTCGGCGAGGATGGAGTCGCTCTCGTTTTCCGCGTCTCGGATCATGTCGTTTGACTGCTCCTGGGCGTCGTCGATAATCCGTTCACGATGATCCAGGACGTCTTGCGCGTCATCCATTTCAATGGGAATCGCATTGCGCATTTCATCGAGGATATCGAGCACCTCACGGCGAGGCACCATGCAATTGGCAGTCATCGGAACGCCGTATGCCTGCTCCACCATCTGCTGAAGATCGTCCATGCCCTGGAAAGTCTTGTACATACCCACAACTATGGCACCGCGAGCAAGACATGTGGCCGAAGGACACGCCTGTTAATGAAGGTTGCCAAAGAATCCAAAGTGAACAAGGTGACCTTTGTTATTGATGTGAATGATGTTGCGTCAAGTTCATCATTCCGCGAACTTTGCCTCAACAGCCTTCACCACCGGCTCCGGTAACAGCCCGCGGACATCTCCTCCGTACTTCGCAACCTCCTTACACAAGGTAGAGGACACATACCCATACTCCGGGCTCGTCAGCAGAAAGTACGTCTCAGCACCAGACAGGCGTTGATTCATCTGCGCCATCGGCAGCTCATACTCGTAATCCAGCGAGGAGCGCAGCCCTTTAACCATGGCAGTGATGTTGTGTTCCGTCAGGTAGTCCACCAGCAGGCGGTTCCACGTGTCCACCTTGATGTTTTGCGGCGGCTCGGGCAGCGCAGCGAGCGACTGTTCAATGAGCTCCACACGCTCCTCGGCGGAGAACAACCCCTTCTTATTCGGGTTATAAGTCACGAGGATCGTCACCTCGTCCCAGTGCGAAGCAGCACGCGTGAACACGTCGAGGTGACCGAGGGTCACCGGGTCAAAGGATCCTGGGCAAACAACATGCATGTCGACCAGTCTAACCGCGCCAGATCGCCATATCGAAGCGTGCGATGCCATAGGTTCGCTTCTTGAGTTTCTGCCCTGTCGGCTCGAAGCCCGCCGGCCAGTCAATCTCCGGGGAATCAGAATGCCGCTCTACCACCACCACCGCGTCGTCAGCCAAAAGGGGAATCAGAGCCTGGAGCAGTTCCGCAACCGCATCGTCAGCCAGCTCATACGGAGGATCGGCGAGCACCATCGTGTAATGCCCCCGCTGAGCTCCGGCAATGAAGGTCGATGCTTTCGCCTCCACCACCCGGACGTTCGGATGCCCCACCACCGCGGCATTCGCAGTGATGATCTCCGCAGCCTTGTGATTATTGTCCACGAGGGTGACTTCCGCCGCTCCTCGCGATGCAGCCTCCAGGCCGAGCGCTCCCGAACCGGCAAATAGATCCAGCACCCGCTCCCCCTCGAAACCGAAGCGGACCTGTAAGGAGGAAAACAGCCCTTCGCGTGCACGGTCGCTAGTGGGCCGTGTTCCTTCCGGAGGTACTTTGATGTTTCGGCCGCGTGCATTACCGGCGATGATTCGTGTCATCCTGCGTGTCGTCTCCTGTGCGTGCTCGTCTTTTCCTTGCCCGACGCCAGCATGTCACCGAGCGCAGACAGCCCTAGGTTACTGCTCGACAATCTCCATGAGCACATCGCCGCCAGCGATATCTACGAAGTCTCCGTGAATGCTGCGGCGGATGATTCCGGGGCCAGGAGCCACGACGGGCGCTTCCAGTTTCACGGCTTCCACCACCGCGAGGACGTCCCCCACCTCGACGGAATCACCGTCGGCCACAGCGAAGCGAGCGATGCCCGCAAAAGGCGCATGAATCTTCATAGTTCCTTAGCCTACCGAGAAGCACGGCCCGCTCAGAAAAGCCACACTAACTGCGCTCGATGTAATCCTGTTCTTCGATTTTCAGGTTCGCCACAAGTGAGCGAGCCAGTTGTTCGTCGTATTCCACGAGCTCCATGGCGTAGCGGCGAGCTTCAATAATGATGTCCTCGTCCTCCACCAAATCCAGCAGATTGGTTCTTCTGGTGGCAGCACCCGACTGTGACTGCCCGAGGATGTCGCCTTCGGTTCGCTGCTGCAGATCGAGCTCCGCCAGCGCGAAGCCATCGTGTGTCTCCGCTACGGCAAGAAGGCGGCGATAGCTATCGGACGCGATGTCTGCCGTGGTGTAGAGCAAACACACGGCGTCGGCGCTGCCACGCCCCACCCGGCCTCGCAGCTGATGCAGCTGTGAAACGCCGAAGTTCTCCGCATCGAGGATCAGCATCATCGTCGCATTCGGCACGTCTACGCCGACCTCTATAACGGTCGTGGCGACGAGGGCATCGACATCCCCTCGGGCGAAGGCCGTCATCACCTGGTCCTTCTCCTCGGTTGGCAAGCGACCGTGCAACATGGCGACCCGCGCCTCGGGTAAGTGCCGAGTTGCGATTCGCTGCGCCCAGGCCTCCACTCCGTCCTCACCCTCAATCCGAGGAGCGACGATGAAGACTTGCCGACCTGCGCGAATCTCCTCGTCCATTCGCTGCCACATGCGCTCCACCCACCGCGGCTTCCAGTTCGGCACCACGCTCGTTTGCACCGTGCCACGGCCGCGGGGAAAACCCGACAAGCGAACAGATGTCAGGTCACCGAACATCGTCATCGCGACGGTTCGCGGGATCGGGGTGGCGGTCATCACCAGCATGTGCGGTGTCCGATCCACAGGAGCGCTTTCCCGCAGCTTGTCCCTCTGACGTACACCGAAGCGGTGCTGCTCATCCACCACGACAAGCCCAAGATCGTTGAACTCCACGGAATCCTGGATCAGTGCATGGGTGCCCACCACGATGTTCGCCTGCCCGGAAATGATGTTGAGCAGATTTACTTTCTTCTCCGCGACTTTCTGCGACCCTGTTAGTAGGGTGACTCCCACCATCGTGCCCTCCAGCATGTGGGTAAGGGTGCGGGCATGCTGCATGGCGAGCACTTCCGTCGGCGCGATGAACGCACACTGATAGCCAGCATCCACTGCTTGCAGCATGGCCAGGAGTGCGACAACTGTTTTGCCGCTGCCCACATCGCCCTGCAGCATGAGGGAGGCTGGGTCCTCACTAGCCAAGGCAGGCCGTATCACGTCGAGCGCCGCCCGCTGCCCCTCGCTCAAGGCGAAGGGCAGGTTATTCTCCACATCCGACGCCACCCCGTCCTCACGCGGAAGCATCGCACGAGAGGTCCGCTTTTCCGCATCCGCACGACGAAGAGCCATCACTACTTGCAGCTCGAGGGCTTCATTGAATTTCAGACGGTGTCGCGCGGCGAAGGGCCCTTCAGGGGGCGGCTGGTGAATCTGCTGCAGCGCCTCGGAAAAGCCGATGAGGGGTTCACCTTCATCGTCGACTGGCCACGCAGGAGCGCCGTGCATCTGAGACGGCGAGGGCAATACCTCCGTGGGGTGCCCCATGCCAGAGACGACCTTGTCCATGACCCCGATGAGCTCGGCGGTCGAGGTCCCCGGACGGCGGGGATAACTGGGAAGCCACGGTTTACTCAACAGCTCCTGTGCGGCCTGACCATTCCCTGCCACGTCCACGATGGTTTTGAGAGGCCCGAAGGCACCGAACTCGGCTTTCTCTCCGGGATAGACGGTCACGTAGCTGGGGTTTTTTAACTGCCATCGATCGCGGTACCGACCCAGCTTGCCGTACAGCAGGACGATCGTGCCCTCGGTCAGGCACGCGCGATGCAGGCGGGGGTTACCAAAGAGAGCGGATTCCATGGTCACCGTCCCATCGGTGAACGTGAAAGAAAAGATGGTGCGTGGGCCACGGGAGGAGCGGTTCTCCCGTTCCTGAACTCGGAGGATTTCCGCCACGCAGGTGTACATCTCCCCTTCCTCGAGGATGTCGAGTGCCTGGGCGCTGCCTGCGCGCACATACTTGGTGGGGAAATTCAAGACTGCGTCGGAAATTGTCTTCAGCCCAGGTTTGTCAGCGAGTTTACGAGCTCGGTCGGGCGCGACAAACAATGAAAGTGGCCTGGAATCCTCCCACCCCAGCATTGTTACTCGACTCCGATCTCCACGGCAGGCCCCATGCCATCGGCGCGGTAGTCGTGAAACTCCACGTCGGCATGCTCCGCGGAAATCCATGCTCGTACACGCTGAATATCAGCCTCCGTGACCTCCGGCGCCGACCACAGCACTGTGACGAGTTCTCCCCCGTCCTGCAATAGGGACTGCAGTTCCGGAATCATTTTTTCCGCCGTGGTCTCCACGCAGCGTTGGGCGGAAACGGCATCCGCCATTTCCTCGAGATCATCTTCGAAGTCATTGCTGGGGTCATGGACAGCCAAGGCAGCGAGACCTCCGACGAGCGAGCGTGTCTCTATCGCAGCAATGTGGTGACCGCGATCCAACAATCCGGCTGCACGGCGGCCATTAGTCAAAACGGTGACCGGCCCTGCCCCAAACATGGCGAGGGTGTCGTCGATATCCCGCGCATCCATGGTGTCGAGGTCGAGGGCGATCGCCCCGGCTCCTTCGAACACCTTCGCCGCACCTCCGGAAGGCGTCAGAGCAATGATTGGCGCCTGCGTGAGCTCGGTATCGGGAAGAACTTCCAGGCGCAAATCAAACACTCGGGCCAAACCGAATGCCTTCTCAATCACAGCGCCAGCACGGCGCGTATGCACATGAACTTTCGCCAGAGACTCACCTGCCTGGGCAATGACTACGCTATTACCAGCGTTGTCCAGGTAATCCCTCAACTCATCCAAGGCCTCTGGCTGATCGGAGTAGTCGAACATAAACATGATCTCGAGTTCATGGTTCGCTCCCACCACGTCAGCATGAGGAGCAGCTGCAGCTTGCGGAGTAGCGTTGGTGGACTCCTCGCTGATTGCGCTGCTGTGAACCTCCTCCGGCTTCCGCACAGCGGTATCACCCGCGTGTTTCAACGTATCTTGCAGTGCCTGCAGAATCACAACAAAACCACGGCCTCCCGCATCCACGACTCCGGCCTTGGCCAGCGCATCCAGTTGGTGAGGTGTGTATTCAAGCGCCTTTTCTGCGGAAGCCAAGGCATGGGATACAACATCGGAAAGGGACTCTTTCCCAGCCTGTGCCCCCTCCGCCGCTGCGCGGAGGACTGTGAGGATCGTCCCTTCGACGGGGTCCGCAATCGACGTTTTCACGAATTCCACGGACTGCTGCAGCATTCTGGCCACAGCCTTGCCGTCCACTGGCCCGCGAGAAGCCGTATCGGCCAACGCGCGAAGCACCTGCGACAACACCATCCCTGAATTCCCACGGGCTCCTCGCACGGCACCGCTGGCTAGCGCAGCCGTCACCGTGGAGGTATCAGTGCCATCAGATGCTTCCGTGGAGGAGACTGCCTCCGACATTGTGTGGGCCATATTGGAGCCCGTATCGGAATCCGGTATGGGGAAGACGTTGAGGCTATTGATTTCAGCCTGGCGTTCGCGCAACCCTGCAGCCGCCCGGCGCGCCCATTGAGCGATGAGGGGGCCGTCGAGGTTTTCTTCCATGCCGCCTAGCCTATCGGCTGAGGTCCCAATCGACAGGATCGGCTCCCCGGTCGACCAGAATCTGATTCACTCTACTGAATGGTTTGGAGCCGAAGAATCCTCTATAAGCACTCAAAGGCGAAGGGTGCGGGGACATCACACAGCGTTCCTTGCCAATAATTGGAGCCAACTGCTGTGCAGGCCGTCCCCAAAGGATCGCGGCAAACTGCGGATTCTCGGAAATCTGGCGAACCGCGGCCTCCGTGATCTGCTCCCATCCGCCATTGCGGTGACTTCCAGCTTGGCCAGCTCGGACCGTGAGAACCCGGTTGAGCAGCATCACGCCCTGGTCCAACCACGGGCTGAGGTCAGCACTCTGGGGCCGTGAAAGCCCTAAGTCTTGCTCGTATTCCGTGAAAATATTGACCAGAGATTTGGGATACGGAACACCTTGTGGGAGTTCAGCCGAAAAGGATAAGCCGACTGCGTGCCCTGGCGTCGGATACGGGTCCTGCCCCACGATGAGCACGCGAACCTCGCTCGGAGGCACACGGAAGGCGCGGAGGATATTCTCCTGCGCCGGAAGGATCCGCTGCCCAGCTTCGGCCTCCGCCAATGCCTTGGCCAGTACGATGTGTACGTGTGGCAGCTCCCAATCCGGGTGAATCTGAGCCACGAGTTCCTCAGCGCGCCTCTTCACAGCCTCGCTGAACTGCTCCCCTGCCGTGCGCGGTGGCCGTTGCTGACTTTGGCTATGTCGGACAGCAGGCTGGACAACGCGGCCTTGTTGAGCCGGACGGTGGTTCGGATTCTGCTCAGAACGAGAAACCATCACAGAGACTCCCATCCACTGGTATAGGTGGGGCGAACGCCATCGATCGTCACGAATGGAGCGTTCACATCTTCGTTATCGAGGGAACGCACCGTACCGATGGGTCGGTACGCGGAAGGAAGTCGCGCATCCGTGGTTCCGATCAGGGTGTGATCTTCGCCGCCGGTAAGCACCCATTTCCATGGGTCGATCCCCGTCCTTTCGGCTGCGTGCAGCAAGCGTTCATCGGGAGCAATCGCCACCCGGTCAAGGTCAATCCGCACTCCGGAGCGTTCCGCTATCGCTGAGAGGTCCGTCACCAGGCCGTCGGAATTGTCCGTCATGGAACTCGCTCCAGCGGCTCGGGCTGTCGTCCCACGCCCCACGGCCAAACGGGGCGCGCAGTGCCAGGAAACCAATTCCTGCAGGATCTCATCATCCTGTGGCACTGCCCTGCGCGACCCGAAGTGCTGGAGAATATCCAGTCCCGCAGCCGAGTAACCGATTGGCCCGGAAGCAATCACGCGGTGGCCAACCCCCGCACCATCGAGAGTCAGAGCTGGCGCGGGACCGCCCAATTCCCCCAGCGCAGTCAGAGAGAGCACGAGGTCCTTTGACTTGACGACATCGCCGCCAACGAGTTCCGCGCCCCAGGGCATGGCTGCATCATTGATCCCCCTGGCGAGCTCCGTGATGGTCTCGAGGGCAATGTCTCCCGGCGTCGCGATTCCTAAAAGCAATGCGGTCGGGCGCGCCCCCATTGCTTGAATGTCGGCAAAGTTCTGGGACACTGCCTTGACACCGACCTCGAAGGGCGTGGAGTAGTCGAAAGAGAAGTGCCGATCCTGCACGAGGATGTCCGTGGTGCACACTTGGCGTGAGTTGGAGGCAGTCGCTTCCAACACGGCGGCGTCATCCCCGTTGAGAGAGCTGGGAGCGGCAGAGCGGATCGCTGCAATGATTCCAGCCTCGCCTGCTTCCGCCACTGTGCGTGTGCGTTCCATCGATGTCCTTCGTGTCTTCAGCGATGTGTTTTGCTCTGTCTCGGCGGTTACTAAGATGATGAGCCATGACCAATTCGGCCGCCGCTCCAGACTCAGACAAGAATACCCCGCGCGCGTTCATCGTTCTCTCTTTAGTACTAGCGGTGATCTTCGTTGGCGCCGTACTGGCGGGCGCGAGGATCATGATGCAGCGCGAGTCAATGACTCCTGTGTCGATGGGCCCTGTTGATGCCCCTGAGGCCGAATCCACCACGTGCTCCGAATACGTCGGCGCATTGCCGGAAAAGTTTGAAGGTTTTCGGCAAGTTGAGGTGATGGAGCCCGCACCTGCCGGTGCCACTGCCTACCGCGATAATTCTGGCGAGGAACTCACTGTTCGGTGTGGGGTACGCCTACCCGACCAGTACACGGTGCTGTCTGCCGCCGTCGAAGCGGGAGGTACCGACTGGTTCCAGGTTCGAGATGAGACGCCGGGATCAGACATGCGAACCTGGTACTCCGTCAGCGCTACTCCGACAATCGCTGTCACGACCTCCGTGGCTGCCGGAGAGGAAGCAGCGGATCTCACCGCACTAGGTGAGCCAGCCGCAATGTTCTCCGGTCAAGCGATCGAACCGCACCCCTACCCTCTGTCTGACATTGCACTGGCCAATAACAACCCCAGTGCAAGCGTGTGCAAGCAATTCCTCGCTGCCCTGCCAGACGAATTTGAAGGGTACACAGCCACAGAACGTCAGGACGCACCCTCACAATCCGCCACGTACTTAAGTTCCGAGGGCGCGGAGCCTGTGGTTGTGCGCTGCGGTGTCCAGATGCCACAGAGCTACGAGCCTGGCGAAAAGATTTCCCAAGTCGACGATGTCGCTTGGTTCGCGGACACATCCCTGTCCTCTGGATCCACAGCTGGCGTGTGGTATGCCCTGAGCCACGAGCAGATCGTAGCTGTCTCCATGCCCACCGGCGCTGGAAACACGGTGATTAGCGGTATCACCAGCGCTATCGAGAAAACGATGGAAAAGAAGAACTAACTCGCCAGCGCCCGCTCCACCAGGATCGTGAGCAGTTCTGCATACTCCACACCGGAGGCCTGGAACATCTGCGGGTACATGGAGATGGGTGTGAAGCCTGGCATGGTGTTGATCTCGTTGAACACCGGCCCCTTATCGGTCGCGAAGAAATCCACGCGAGCAAGCCCTTCGCAACCCAGCGCCTCGAAAGTCGCCACAGACCAGTCGCGAATGGACTGAATCATGCTCTCCTCGAGAGGAGCTGGGATGGTGGCCGATACTGTGTCGTCGACATACTTGGCGTCGAATCCATAAAATCCCTCGTCCCCATCCTCGGTGCCCTCGAGCATCGCAGGAACGGAAGCAACGAGATCCCCGGCGGGGCGTTGCAGCACGCCGCACTCAACCTCGCGACCATGAATCATCGCCTCAATGATCGCCTTATCGTCGTTATTGAAGGCCTCCTTGAGCGCCAGAGGCAGATCCTCCCATGAAGTGACCTTAGAAATGCCGATCGATGAACCGCCACGAGCAGGCTTGACGAATACGGGAAGGCCGAGGCGAGATTGCTCCTCCTCGGTGAGATCTCGTGGCTCCGTCAGCACGAGCTCGGGCGTTACCGGGATACCAGCCTCACGGGCCAACTTCTTGGTGAACACCTTATCCATACCTACAGCGGAGGACAGCACACCATTGCCCACATAGGGAACGCCGGTGAGATCTAGGAGCCCCTGAATGGTCCCGTCCTCACCATTCATTCCATGCAGCACGGGGAAAACCACATCCACCTGGGCATAGACCTCCCCCACACGAGGACCAGCGACATAACGGAACTCGCCTCGGCGCCCGCCCAAGGTCGGCTGAACGTGCTCACCAGTGTCATCAACAGACGGCATGCGCGAACCATCGGCCTTCAAACTCTCAATGAGCGCCGAGAGTTCCAGAGAATTCGGTACCCACGCCCCATCGTGAGTGATTCCGATGGGCACAATGTTGAACCGCTGTGGATCGAGATGCGCCATGATGGCACCAGCTGAGATGCACGACACGGAGTGCTCGGTCGATTGGCCACCATAGATCACGGCCACAGTTACTCGATCAGCGGCGCTTGGTGCGACCGCGGATGCTGTAGGGGTACTTACTGAGGAAGACGCAGGATTAGTCACGGCCCCCTAGTCTAGTGCGCTACAACTCCGACTTCCGTGAGCGACCCAGCAGACGCTGGAGCACACTCTGGGCTGTCGCACCCTTGTGGCACACATCCACCACCGCGTCGGTAATCGGCATCTCCACGCCCGCGTCCCGGGCGAGTTCAGAGACTGAAAGGCTGGAGATCACACCTTCGGCAACCTGGCCCTTTGTCGCCTCCGCGGCCTCCTCCACCGACGCCCCATTCGCCAGGTGCAAGCCGAAAGTGCGGTTGCGGGACAACGACGAAGTACACGTGGCCACCAAATCACCCATGCCAGCCAGCCCAGCGAGTGTGCGCTGATCTCCCCCGAGCTGGAGGGCAAGACGGGTAGTTTCCGCCAAACCGCGGGTAATCAGGGTGGCCGCGGTATTGTCACCGAACCCCAGGCCAGCGGAGATACCCGCAGCCAGAGCGATAACGTTCTTGCACGTGCCGGCTATCTCGCAGCCCACGACGTCCGTATTGGTATAAGGCCGCAGGTACGGCGCGGCCACCGCCGCCTGGATCAACTGTGCACGGTCCATGTTCTCGCATGCGACGACAGTGGCCGCCGGCTGCCCAGCGGCGATCTCCTTCGCCAGGTTCGGTCCGGTGAGCACGGCCACGCGCTCGGTATCGGCCCCGCTCACCTCCGCGATGACCTGGCTCATGCGCATGCCCGTAGAGTGCTCGATACCCTTTGCCAAGCTGACCAGTGCTGCGTCGGACGGGATAAGATCACGCCAGCGTTCTAAATTGCCGCGCAAAGTCTGCGACGGCACACCGAGCACGACGATCTCGGCGCCACTGAGGGCTTCCTCTGGGTCCGACGTGCCGTAGATTGCCTCCGGCAAAGCGATATCCCCAAGGTAAGCAGAGTTGCGGTGGTCCTCGCGAATTTCGGCGGCAACTTCCTCCCGGCGAGCCCAGAGAGAAACCTGGTTGCCAGCATCTGCAAAAGCTTTGGACACCGTCGTGCCCCAGGAACCGGCACCCATCACTGCAACCTGAACCATTCTGCTCCTACCTCTGTTCTTCTCTTCCTCGTCACCATCGAATCAGCAACTTGTGCTGCGCTCGTGCGACTCCGAGCCGTGCGTTACGATGATGTGGATGATATTCGCACACCTAGCTGGTGACGCGCAGGACACGTTCAAGGACTCACCCCGGCCACGATTTCACCAGCCCAGCGTGCCGTTCATTAATCTCCTATCAAACTATTGAACCAAAAATTGCATTCGCGAGGTAAAAGACCTGTGATCTCCCACACCGGTATCGGCGACCTGTCCACGTCCCTGGCACTGTCCCACCACGGCAAGGGCCACATCAGCCGCATCGGCTCCGGCCCGGCACAGGAGTTCGCACGTCCAACGTTCGCTTCGGGTGCTGTCTTGTGGCGTCGTCCCGACGGGCAGCCTGCCAACAAAGGAGAAGGGCGCGTCGATGCCGAGCGCATGGAGATCGCCATCGTCCACCGCCCGCACTACGACGATTGGTCACTGCCTAAAGGCAAAGTTGACCCGGGCGAAAACCTCGCTGGCACCGCAATCCGCGAAATCAAGGAAGAAACGGGCCTGGATGCCACGCTCGGCTGGCTGCTGGGCTACGTCCACTACCCCGTAGGCTCCCGTACGAAGGTCGTCTACTACTGGACAGCAGAGGTCGTCTCTGGGAATTTCGAAGAGAATAACGAAGTTGACGAGCTGCGCTGGGTCAGCTTCGACGAGGCTGCAGAACTGCTCAGTTACGACGTGGATCGGGACGTTATCCGCGCCGCAGAAAGCCTGTTGGCGCTCGGATGCAACCGCCGCGTACTCTACGTCCGCCACGGCAAAGCGCACGACCGCCAAGGATGGGCCGGTGACGATAATCTGCGCCCACTGAAGAAGAAGGGGCGCCGCCAATCGGAGATGCTCGTCTCACAACTGGAGGGCTACCGCCCGCTCAACCTGTCCTCCGCGGCCCCTGAGCGCTGCATCCACACCGCCACCCCAACTTCCCAGGACCTCGAACTGGAGTTGAAGGTCGACGCACGCCTCGGCGATGAAGGCTGGTCGGAGAGCTCGGAGGTGGCGCTCGATGCTTTCCACGAGGCCACGACCTTCCCTGTGTCCGCCATTGTCGCCCAAGGAACCGTCATTCCAGGGGTGATCGCCAAACTCGCCGCCGACGCACAGATCGAAATTGAGGATATGCGCGTCAAGAAGTCCAGCGTGTGGGTGCTGCACTTCAAGGGCGACGAGCTGCTGGGACTGGATTATCTGGCCAGCCCGCTACCAGTGAAATAACCGCTGCCCCGTCGGCGCTGGCTAATAATTACGGATAGCTACTGCGCCTCAAGAGTCTGAGGCTTGAAGGATGGGCGCTGGGATTCGTAGGTGTTGATGGCCTCCTCGTCACGCAGCGTCAGTCCGATGTCATCCAACCCCTCCATGAGGCGCCAGCGGGTGTAATCATCGACCTCGATCTGGAAGGTGTGGGTGCCGAGGGTCGCTGTGCGCTCCTCCAGATTGACGGTCATCTTCGCACCGGGCTCCTGCTCCAGCAGCTTCCAGATCAGTTCGATGTCGGCCTGATCCAGCTTTGCGGCCAGCAGGCCGGCCTTGCCCGAGTTGCCGCGGAAAATATCCGCAAAACGGCTGGAGAGGACGACGCGGAAGCCATAATCCATCAGCGCCCACACCGCATGTTCACGTGAGGAACCAGTGCCAAAGTCCGGCCCTGCAACGAGGACGGAAGCATTTTTGAAAGGCTCCTGGTTGAGGACAAAGTTATCGTCCTTGCGCCACGCGGCGAACAAACCGTCTTCGAAGCCTGTGCGTGTGACGCGCTTGAGGTAGACGGCGGGAATGATTTGGTCTGTATCCACATTGGAGCGGGTCAGCGGGGCAGCCACACCGGTGTGAGTGGTGAACTTTTCCATGATTGAGAGTTTCTCCTTGGCTCAGTACGTGATCAACGGGTTAGTGATCAGGTGCGGTCTCGGGTTAAGCGTTCGCGGTGGCTGGCTCTAGGTCCGCCGGTGAAGACAGCGTGCCACGAATGGCGGTCGCTGCCGCGACTGGTGGGGACACAAGGTGGGTGCGCGACCCCTTACCCTGGCGGCCTTCGAAGTTGCGGTTAGAGGTGGAGGCAGAACGCTCGCCTGGATTCAACTGGTCCGGATTCATGCCCAAGCACATCGAACAACCAGCAGTGCGCCACTCGGCACCGGCTTCCTCGAAAATCTTGTCTAGGCCCTCTTCCTCTGCCTGCATCTTCACGCGTGCGGAAGACGGAACTACGAGCATCCGTACTCCCTCGGCGACCTTGTGGCCCTTGAGAACCTCCGCGGCAACGCGCAGATCCTCAATGCGGGAGTTCGTGCAGGATCCGAGGAAGACGGTGTCGATCTTCACGTCACGCAGTGGAGTACCTGGGGTGAGGTCCATGTATTCCAGGGCACGCTCGGCCGCCGCCCGGGAGTTGTCATCAGTGAAGTCCTCTGGGAATGGAACGTTCTCCCCCAGTGGCAGACCCTGGCCGGGGTTGGTGCCCCAGGTGACGAATGGGGTGAGCGCGGAGCCATCGATATGAACGACAGTGTCGAACTCTGCGTCATCATCGGTACGCAGGGACTTCCAGTACTCAACGGCAGCATCCCAGTCGGCACCCTGCGGAGCGTGCGGACGGTCCTTGACGTATTCAAAGGTGGTCTCATCTGGGGCGATCATGCCAGCACGAGCGCCTGCCTCGATGGACATGTTGCACATGGTCATGCGAGCTTCCATTGACAGCTTCTGGATGGCCTCGCCGCGGTACTCGATGATGTGCCCCTGGCCTCCGCCGGTACCGATTTTCGCAATGATGGCGAGAATGAGGTCCTTCGAGGTCACACCCGGTTGCAGCTCACCGGATACCTCGATGGCCATAGTTTTGAACGGCTTCAGTGGCAGAGTTTGGGTTGCCAGCACGTGCTCAACCTCGGAGGTGCCGATTCCCATGGCAATGGAGCCGAATGCACCGTGGGTGGAGGTGTGGGAATCACCGCAGACGACGGTCATGCCCGGCTGGGTCAGGCCCAGCTGTGGGCCAACAGTATGGACGATGCCCTGCTCGATGTCACCCATGGAGTGCAGACGGATACCGAACTCCTTGGCATTATCACGGAGGGTGGACACCTGCAGGCGGGATGTCGGCTCTTGGATCTCCAACAGGTTACCGCTGGAAACACCAATCGTCGGGACGTTGTGATCCTCAGTAGCAATGGTGAGATCTGGGCGTCGAACGGAACGGCCGGCCTGACGCAATCCGTCAAATGCCTGCGGGGAGGTTACTTCGTGGACGAGGTGGAGGTCGATGTACAGCAGATCAGGGCCGCCATCCTTGCCTTTGGCCACAACGTGGTCGCGCCACACCTTCTCTGCGAGGGTCAATGGCTTGTTCGTCACGATTTCTCCTCAATTTCCCAAAGTGTTGCTTTGGGGCGTTGTCGTCGGGTCAGTTGTCGTCTCAGCTAATCAATGAGCGTCGATGAGCTGCGCCGCGGATCGGTGTGCGGCTCGAGCGAGATTAACTGTGATTTTAGTTGTCACTAGTAGTTTATTCCACTGGATGGAATGTATAGTATCAAAATATGGGACAAAACAAGGAAGTGCCAGCAACGAGCGGGATCCAAGTTCTCGATCGCGCGATCTTTATCCTCTCGGTTATCGCCGCTGAACCTCGTAACCTCGCCGAACTCTGCGAGATCACCGGCTTACCTCGTGCAACAGCGCACCGCATTGCCGTCGCCTTGGAAAAGCACCGCCTGATCGAGCGCACGCCCGAAAGTCAATGGACGGCAGGTCCCGCGTTGGCCGAGCTCGCACCACAGTCTAATAACCGACTGGAGGACGCCGCCGACTACGTCCTGCCACAGCTCATGCAACAGACCAACGAGTCGGTACAGCTTTACCGCCTGTCCGGCATGGAACGCGTGTGCATCGCCAATGCCGAACCCCTCGCCGGCCTGCGCGACACGGTCCCCGTCGGCACTCACATGACATTGGAGGCCGGCAGTGCCGCCAAGGTCCTCGTCGCGTTCAGCTCCCCCAGCCTACAGAAGGAGGTCCTCCCCACCGCTGCATATTCCGCTGCTGAACTGGCTCAGGTCGTTGAGGCCGGCGTGTCGCAGTCACATGCGGAGCGTGACCCTTCCCTTGCTTCCGCTTCCGTCCCCGTGTTCGACGCCACCGGCAACCTCATCGCCGCCCTCTCCATCTCCGGCCCCGCCGACCGCATTGGCCCTGCAGCTGCTGTTAAGTTCGGCGATAAGCTCAAGGCCGCAGCCAAGGAGTTGGAACAGCATCTGGCTTAGCGGCCGACAATGTCCCAAAAAGCCCGCACGCACCACACCGCCGGTTCGCGACCCGCGCCGCCCGCCGGATGCCACCCACCATGTCCCAAACAGCCCCATGCAACGGCACTGCTATTTAGTTTTCCCAGTTCAGTGTGACAGAAGTGAACTACCAGCGGGAGGGTTAGGGCTGTTTGGGACATTCCCCCCCTCTAGCACCCCCTGCTGCATTAATCCCCCCCGCCCCTTCCAGGCTCATCACGTCTGTCACCGCCTCCTGACTGCACGCCCTCTTCCTGCATACATACCCCACCACACAAACAACACTCCGTCGAGCCACCAGTGCAAAGCCCGCCCAACCACAACCTAGTCCAGGCAAAGAAAAACGCCCTCGGATCAAGATCCGAGGGCGAGAGCTGTACCCCGTACGGGATTTGAACCCGTGTTACCGGCGTGAGAGGCCGACGTCCTAGGCCGCTAGACGAACGGGGCATCGTTCATTCGTTGCGAACGAGAAGTAACTCTACACAGTGAATTACTCAGCTACCTAATCAGCAGGTTGAAGCCTATTTTTGGCCACAATGTTCCCCTCAAGCACCCCTTAAATCATTTTCTTTACCCAGCACATCCATTTTTTACCCAGCACGTAAAAGGTCACTACTCAGGGCACCCTCAGAGTGCTAATCAAGCGGTTAATGGCACACCACCTAGATCGCCATCGAAGTGCTATTCAAGCGGACAATGGCGCACCAAGGGGCTAGAGAACAGGAAAACTCATGCACGCCAACGAGGAATGCATATTTTTCACGTTAGCGAGTAAGGTAATCCCCCGTCATCAATCCCCTCTTCGAGTCATAGAAAGTACGGCATGACCGAAACATCCCCCACGGCACCGGCTGCTCCCCAACGCAGCAACATGCGTGAGCTGACACTCCGCGCCGTCATTCTGGGTGGCATCATCACCCTCGTATTCACCGCGGCGAACGTCTACCTGGGACTCAAGGTTGGCCTTACCTTCGCCACCTCCATCCCTGCCGCGGTCATCTCCATGGCAATTCTGCGCAAATTCGCCCACCACTCCATCGTGGAGAACAACATTGTGCAGACCATCGCCTCCGCTGCCGGCACCCTATCCGCCATCATCTTCGTGCTCCCAGGCCTGATCATGATCGGCTTCTGGACCGGCTTTCCTTACTGGACCACGGCTTTCGTCTGCGCCATCGGTGGCATCCTGGGTGTCACCTACTCCATTCCGCTCCGTCGCGCCCTCGTCACTGGTTCCGACCTCCCCTACCCTGAAGGCCGTGCTGCCGGTGAGGTCTTGAAGGTCGGCGATGAACAGGGCTCCGCGGAGGAGAACAAGCGTGGCCTTCATGTCATCCTCGCAGGCTCACTGGCCTCCGCAGGTTTTGCCCTGATGGCCGCAATGAAGGGCGTGGCAGGTTCCCTCGCGACCTACTTCAAGTTCGGTGCGGGCGCCACGACTTTCGGTGGTTCCCTATCCTTGGCCCTCATTGGCGTGGGTCACCTGGTCGGCATGTCTGTCGGTGTTGCCATGATCGTGGGTCTCATCATCTCCTTCGGCATTCTTCTTCCTTGGAAGACGGCGGGCTCCATGAATTCCGGTGAAGCACTCACGGACATCGTGGATGGCACCTTCTCCGCAGACGTTCGCTTCATCGGTGCTGGCGCGATGGCAGTGGCCGCGGTGTGGACTCTCGTGAAGATCATCGGCCCGATCACGAAGGGCATCAAGGATTCCCTCGCTTCCTCTCGTGCTCGTCACGATGGCCGGGAGGTGGGCATCACCGAGCGGGACATTCCATTCCCTGTCGTTGCAGGTGTCACTGTGGCCTCAATGATCCCTGTGGGCCTGCTGTTGTGGCTCTTCGTCAAAGATACGGCGATCATGCACCACACGGGCAGCTTGGTGCTTCTTTCCATTTTGTACGTTCTGCTGGTTGGTCTCATCGTGGCCTCTATCTGTGGTTACATGGCCGGCCTCATCGGCGCATCCAATTCCCCCATCTCCGGCGTGGGCATCATCGTTGTGCTTTCTTCCGCGCTGTTGATCAAAGCCGTCACGGGCAATGAGTCCGATACGAACGCGGAGTCCCTCGTGGCTTACACGCTCTTCACTGCTGCTGTGGTTTTCGGCATCGCCACGATTTCGAATGACAATCTGCAGGATCTCAAGACGGGCCAGATCGTCGGCGCCACCCCATGGAAGCAACAGGTGGCATTGATCATTGGTGTGTTGTTCGGTTCCGCTATCATCCCGCCGGTTCTGCAGCTGATGATGACCGGTTTCGGTTTCGCCGGAGCCCCTGGCGCTAGCCCGGATGCTCTCGCAGCACCTCAGGCTGCTCTGTTGTCCTCCGTCGCTGACGGCATCTTCGGCAATTCCTTGGATTGGTCTCTCATTGGTCTCGGCGCGCTCATCGGCGTAGGCGTGATCATCGTTGATGAAATTCTGCGTAAGACCACTCGCTTCTCCCTACCACCGCTGGCCGTGGGCATGGGCATGTACTTGCCTATTTCCCTGACGCTCATCATTCCGGTTGGTGCAGCGTTGGGCCTGTTCTACGACAAGTGGTCTGAGAAGCGGGCTAATGCAGAGGCATCGAAGAGACTCGGCGTACTTGTGGCTACAGGTCTGATCGTCGGCGAGTCCCTGTTCGGTGTGCTCAATGCTGGCATCATCGCCGCTACGGGCAACGGTGATGCCTTGGCAATCTTCCCGGAATCTTTCGCTTCTGTCGCTAATTGGCTCGGACCGATCATCTTCGTGCTCGCCATTGCGGGTTGCTACCGCTACGTCCAGAGTAAGGCGCGCGAAATCTAGAATCCGCGACTGCCTGGCTTGGCCGATGGTGTCGTTGTCCTTTTTCTTGAGGTCCGACGCCACCGGCCTTTTTCTGCGCTAATCTTCGGAATTCTTGGGGCCGAGTTCGGCGACGAGGACTTCTTGGGCGACCTTCATGGCGGACAGCGCTGCGGGCGCTCCGCAGTAGCCGGAGGCGTGGATGATCGCCTCCGTGATCTCCTCGCGAGTAAGACCGTTGGTCAGCCCGCCCTTGACGTGACCGCGCAGCTCCTCGGTGGCGCGCAGTGCCACCAGCATGCCAATGTTTAGCAGGCTGCGATCGCGCTTGGAGAGCCCCTCGCGGGTCCACACTGATCCCCATACGGTGGCTGTGACGTGCTTTTGGAGTTCCTCGCCATCGGAGCCAGCATTACGGGCTAGGGCTGCATCCACGAATTCATCGCCCATCACGTCGCGACGAACCTGAATTCCTGCATCATATCGGGCATCTTTTGCTGCATGGAGTTCTTCGTTTGTGCTCATAGCTACATCGTACGCAGTGACGAGACATCCACGTTCTTTTAATTGATCAGCGACGCACTCCTCCGCAACCAGCCCACCAACCACGGGACACACGCACAAGACTCGTTCCTCCGAACCTTTGAAATAGACCGCTCTGTCTACTATGGTGGCGCTTACGATCATGAAGCCCAACGCCAAGCCCCCTGGCTCGTTGGTTAGCAACCGCGTAGCGCATACACGGTGCTCCCAGGGGAAGATCGGCCACTGTGGCACCCGCCCGGTCGGAAGATTGCGACAAGAAAGGTCTCTCCATCATGAGCGACTCACCCCAGGCCATCCTGCCTTCCCTCTTCAAGGACCAACCCACCCACCGGAACATCATCGACCAATCCTGCGCCACTCACGCCACAGGGCACAGCGTCCACTGGATCCACACCCGGCAGCTCGAACGGGAAAAACCCATCAGTGCACACATCGCCAGAATTGATGGCCGATACATCTCCCTCGAACACGCAGAAGGCTACGAGACTTTGTGGAATCACAACAAGCAATGGCTCCGCGCGCTTGCTGACGTCGTCGAAGAGGAAAAGAAAGAGGCGAAGCTGCAGTACTGGCCCCGATTCCACACCCTGCGCCTCCAACACAGGGACCGCAGTGTGACTCTGAACCTCAGCGAACGCGCGGGCTTTACCTGCGCCGGAGCTACCACGAATAAAGGGAGCAAAACCGCGCCCACCCGAGCCACCAAGGGATATCCCTGCACCCTCGACAACCTCACGGACGCTGAATTCTGGGACTCCCAACGTGCACTGGAGGAACGCTCGGAACGACGAGCATGGTCATGGGAGCAAGCAGGCCCCAACGCCCTAATTACCCCATTTCGCAACCCATAAATTCGCCCTCCGCCAGGTATCTTCAATACCTGATGAGCGTTGAAGAAAACCCTAAAGAGCGCGCCACTGACGATCAGTCGACGCACGCCGACGAACACATACTCCCCACCCTGGGCGGACAGGTTACACCGGCACTACCCTCAGGCGCCTACCACGAGGAAGTCGTTCGCGAACATCGATGGCTCACACCCACGACCTGGAAGGTCATCACCAAGCGGCTCTATTACGAGATTTTCTTCAACGCCCTGCTGGACAAGGGAGCCACGCTGAGCTTCTTCACGCTGCTCACAGGTCTCCCCACCTTGCTGGCTTTTTACGCCATCACCACCCTGGTGCTCGACCAGAATCGAGCCCAAGTAACAGGACTCACTGACGAGTTCATTAGCACCAACATTCCAGCGAATTTTCAGGACAATGCGCAGAGCATCGTCACCACGATCATCGGCTCTACAGAGCAATCCATCGTCATGCTGGTGGTGAGTGTCCTCTTCGCCCTCTTCTCCTCTTCCGCCTATATCCGGGCTTTTTCTCGCATGTCCAACGACATGTATGGGCGACGCGAGGGACGCAGCATCATTCGGACGTGGGCAACGATGTGGGCCATTACCTTCGCACTCGTCACCGGCCTCGTCATCATTGCCGGCGCCTATTTCCTCCGCGAAGACATCGCCCGGCCGCTGCTCGATAGGGTTGCCGAACCACTCAACTGGCAGGGCTTCACGACATTCGTGCTGGAAAATTTCCTGCCCATCTGGCAGTACGTCCGGTGGCCAGTGATCTTCTCCTTGGCGGTTCTCCTCATCGCCCTCCTCTACCACGTCGCCCCAAACGTTCGCTTCGGCCGTATGCGGTGGCTTACCATCGGATCCACCTTTGCCCTAGTCAGCATCTCCATCGTGGGGCTACTGCTCCGTGCTTATCTCAATAGCTTTGGCCATGTTGGCCTGTACGGCGCCCTCGGTGGTGTGATCATTGCTCTCATCGGGCTAGTGCTGAGCAACTCCCTGCTGCTACTCGGCGTCAAACTGGATGCGGAAATAGCCCGCGCTCGCGAGCTGCAGGCGGGCATGAAGTCCGAACGCATCATCCAAGTGCCACCCCGTTCCTCCGCGGCGGTCGAAGGCCTCAGCCAGCTCCACGACAGCATTGAACAGCAGGCCACCGACTTGCGCACGCAGTCGAGTCACGAAAAAGGCTAAACCCCCGCTCCTCACCCCGTAGTCCATCGCCCGATCAGCGTTTTCATACCCGTGCCTTTAGACTCGGTAGATATGAACGCAGGTCACCCGCATCTTTCCACCGCAGCTATCGGCAGTCACGTCCGCGCCGCCGCAGGCACCTCGCCTGAGCAGGCCACAAGCCGAAAATTCTGGACTGGACTATCCCGCAATATCCAGGAGCTTATCGCCGACGACTGGGAACGCACGCGCCAGGCTTACTCCACAGCGCGCCAGCAGCACTACTTCTCTGCCGAGTTCCTCATGGGCCGCGCCCTGCTGAACAACCTCACCAACCTGGGCCTTGTCGATGAGGCCCGAGAAGGTGCCGCTGCACTGGGCCACGACCTCTCAGACATCCTCGAAATCGAAAACGATGCCGCGCTAGGCAATGGTGGCCTCGGCCGTCTGGCCGCCTGCTTCCTGGATTCCGCTGTCACACAGGATTTCCCCGTGACCGGCTACGGCATCCTCTACCGCTACGGACTATTCCGCCAGTCCTTTTCGGATGGATTCCAGGTAGAAAAGCCGGACCCTTGGCGCGAAGAGGAGTACCCATTCACCATCCGTCGCGCCTCCGATCAGCTCGTCGTCCACTTCGACGATATGAAGACCCGCGCGATCCCCTATGACATGCCGATTACCGGCTACGGCACAAAGAACGTGGGAACGCTGCGGCTGTGGAAGGCCGAGCCATGGGAGGAGTTCGACTACGACGCGTTCAATTCCCAGCGATTCACCGATGCGATCATCGAGCGCGAGCGGGTCTCCGACATCTGCCGCGTGCTCTACCCGAACGACACGACCTACGAGGGCAAGAAACTGCGCGTTCGCCAGCAGTACTTCTTTACCTCCGCGTCTCTGCAGGCAATGATCTGCAGTCATCTGACCCACCACCCGGATCTCAGTAACTTCGCGGAATTCAATTCCGTGCAGCTCAATGACACCCACCCGGTGCTCGCTATTCCAGAACTCATGCGCTTGCTCATGGACGAGCACGGCATGGGCTGGGAGCACGCCTGGGAGATCGTGTCCAATACTTTCGCCTACACCAACCACACCGTCCTCACCGAAGCACTCGAGCAGTGGGATCAGCAGATCTTCCAGCAGTTGTTCTGGCGCGTGTGGGAGATCATTGCGGAAATCGACCGTCGTTTCCGCATGGAACGCGCCGCCGAGGGCGTGGCAGAGGATGTCATCAACCGCATGGCGCCAATCCAGCACGGTGTGGTGCACATGGCTTGGATCGCTTGCTATGCGGCCTACTCCATCAACGGAGTCGCGGCCCTGCACACGGAGATCATCAAGGCGGAGACCTTGGCCGATTGGCATGCGTTGTGGCCGGAGAAGTTCAACAACAAAACCAACGGTGTCACGCCTCGTCGTTGGCTGCGTATGATCAACCCCCGTCTTTCTGCCCTGTTGACCCGCCTCGTCGGCTCCGATGCGTGGGTGACGGATCTGGATCTACTTCGGGATCTGCGTTCTTATGCTTCCGACGACGCCACGATGCGCGAGCTGCAGACCATCAAGGCAGCAAACAAGAAGGACTTTGCCGAGTGGATCGCCGCGCGCCAAGGCATCGTCCTTGATCCCGATTCCATCTACGATGTCCAAATCAAGCGACTCCACGAATACAAGCGGCAGCTCCTTAATGCCCTCTACGTGCTCGACCTGTACTTCAGGATCAAGGAGGACGGGCTGCGCGAAGTTCCAGCGCGCACGGTGATTTTTGGCGCGAAGGCGGCACCCGGCTATTCCCGGGCGAAGGCCATCATTAAATTGATCAACGCCATCGCGGAGCTGGTCAATAACGACCCCGTGGTCTCGCCACTGCTCAAGGTTGTATTCGTGGAGAATTACAACGTCTCCCCTGCAGAACACATCCTGCCGGCGTCGGACATCTCACAACAGATCTCCACGGCGGGCAAAGAGGCTTCAGGAACCTCGAACATGAAGTTCATGATGAACGGTGCCCTCACGCTGGGCACGATGGATGGGGCGAACGTTGAGATCGTGGACTCCGTCGGCGAAGACAACGCGTACATCTTTGGCGCCCGGGTGGAAGAACTTCCAGAATTCCGCGAGCACTACAAACCATACGAGCTATACGAGACGGTGCCTGGACTCAAGCGAACCCTCGATGCGCTGGATAATGACACGCTCAACGATGGCTACACCGGATTGTTCTACGACCTCAAACAGTCGCTGATCCATGGCTATGGCCCAGACGCCTCCGATACGTACTACGTGCTCGGGGACTTTGGAGACTACCGCGAAACACGCGACCGCATGGCTGCCGATTACGCCTCCGATCCCCTCCACTGGGCGCGCATGGCATGGGTGAATATCTGCGAATCCGGCCGCTTCTCCTCCGATCGCACCATCCGTGACTACGCCCGCGAGGTCTGGAAGCTGCAGCCGACTCCAGTGGATGGCGCCGGTAACTCCTAGATCAAAACACCACTCGGAGGATGGAGACCGTCGCGGCGGCGATCGCGGCGGCTGCTGGCAAGGTGATGACCCAGGCCAGCGCAATCGGCTTCATCAGGTTCCAGTTCGCGGCCCTGTTAACAATGCCGACGCCCAGCACAGCGCCGATGAGGATGTGCGTGGAGGAGACGGGAATTCCCAACAAAGAGGCCGCCATAACCACACCCGCTGCGGACAGCTCGGCGGCGAACCCGGATGAGGGATGCATCCTGGTCAAACCGGATCCCACGGTCTTGATGACGAAGCGTCCAATGAACCACAGGCCTGAGATCAAGGCCACACCCATGGCGACCATAACGGCAGCGGGGACTGTAGCCTCTTCGGCGACCACACCGTGCTTCATGACATCAATCACCGCGATGAATGGGCCAATGGCATTGGCGATGTCGTTAGAGCCATGAGAAAAGGCGAAAGCCGATGCCGTAAACACCTGCATCCAGCTAAAGAGCAAGAACGTTGACCGGTCGAGGGAGTGCTTCTTCAGCGTGCGGGCGAAGATGAATACTGCCATCCACACCGCCGCGCCGATCATGCCCATGACCAAGAGATTCTGCAGAGTGGAGAAGTCGAGGCCGGTGTTTTTGAGGCCCTTGAACAGCATCATCGCGGAGATGATCACCGCACCCAGTGCGGCAAGAATGGGCACCCAGTTCTCCAGTGCCCGGTGAGCCTGGATGTTGTCCATGTCCTTGTTGATCTCGTGCAGCTGGCGGTAGTAATCGCTTTCAAGCTGATCGGCATCAAAGTCCTCTTCGGCGACCAGGGCCGCATCACGAGCCATCGCATTGGTATAGCTAATCTGCTGCAGCTCGTTCATGCGCTCGAAGCGGGTTTTGTGGTCTTGGCGCAATTCGGCGCGGCGAACCTTAATGGCACGCAGCTGCTCATCGGCCTGCTCGTTGTAGACGAGGATGGATCGCTTGATCCACCCAAACAGCAACCACGCGGTCAGTCCGCCAAGCACTGGGGAAAGGACCCAAGACAGTGCGATGGTGCCGATCTCCGACCACTGCACCATGCTCCATGAGCCCTCTCCGGTAATGAAACCAACGGTAAGAGCTGCACCGACGATGCCTCCGACGATGGAATGTGTTGTGGAGACCGGCCACCCCATGCGAGTAGCAACAAGCAGCCACACTGCTGCGCCCAGCAGGGAGGCCATCATGATGTAGACAAACTCCATCGGGTCTAAGCCCTGCATGGCTCCCAGATCGACAATTCCCGAGCGCACTGTATCCGTGACTTCACCACCGGCGAGAATAGCGCCGGAGACCTCGAAGATCGCTGCAACAATGAGTGCCTGCTTAAGACTCAGCGTTCCAGCGCCCACAGAGGTGCCGAAAGAGTTCGCCACGTCGTTACCACCGATGTTGAACGCCATGAACATGGCGAACACAATCACGGTGATGAGCAACAGCACACTGGCATCCTCGGCAACATAGCCGCGGCCCCAGAAGATAAACACGATCAGTGTGATCGCCGTGAGTGCCCCGAAGCCTAAGTGCCAGATCCAGTCGGATGTGCGCTGTTCGCTCGTGAGGAAGTTGTGCGGATCGGCTGCGGTATTAGCAGCCTTATTCGCTGTCATCTCTGCTCCTTGCCTTCGTTTAGGTCAGTCGTGGGTACGTGGCACCTTAGACTGCGAAGAAAGAAAGCAGGCGAAGAAAAAGTAAAGGGCCGGGAGCGATGAGGTTAATTATCGTTCCGGCCCAAACTCAGATGGAGACTATCTCCGTTGGAATCAGCACGGCTCTACAGATTCGCGATGATCTCTTCGACAGACTTCTTTGCATCTCCCAGCAGCATGTCCGTGTTCTCGTTGAAGAACAATGGGTTCTGCACGCCGGCATAACCCGATCCCATGGATCGCTTGAAGACCACGACCTTCTCCGCTTCCCACACCTTGAGCACAGGCATGCCTGCGATCGGCGACCCTGGTTCCTCGGCAATCGGATTGACCGTGTCATTGGCGCCGATGACCAGCACCACGTCGATGTCTGCAAAGTCATCGTTGACTTCGTCGAGCTCCAAAACGATGTCGTAAGGCACTTTGGCCTCCGCCAGCAAGACGTTCATGTGCCCAGGCAGGCGCCCGGCGACGGGGTGGATACCGAAGGTGACCTCCACGCCCTGCGCCTTGAGCTTGTCCACCAGTGTGGCCACAGGGTACTGCGCCTGGGCCACGGCCATGCCATACCCCGGGGTGATCATCACGGTCTTCGCATCCTTGAGCATCTCCGCGGTCTCCGCCGCGGTGACCTCTGTGTGTTCCCCATATTCACGATCGTCCGCGGCGGCGGTTTCTCCACCGAATCCACCGAGGATCACTGAGATGAAGCTGCGGTTCATCGCCTGGCACATCACGTAGGACAGGTACGCACCGGAAGAGCCCACGAGCGCGCCAACAATGATCAGCAGCGGGTTAGCGAGCATGAAGCCCGCGGCAGCTGCAGCCCAACCAGAGTAGGAATTCAGCATGGAGACAACCACCGGCATATCGCCACCACCGATCGCCGCCACGAGGTGGTAACCGAGGAACAGCGCCAGCGCCAGCATCACGCCCAGCGCGATCCAGGCCACCGTCAGGTTGTCGTGCCCCGCGTAGATGAACGCAACCATTCCAACGAGGGAGACGATGATCACCGCAAGATTCAGCAGGTGACGTCCGGGAAGCACTAGAGGCTTGCCGTCCATCTTCCCGGAAAGTTTCAGGTAAGCCACGATGGAGCCGGTCAGTGTCACCGCGCCGATAAAGACACCGAGGTACACCTCACCCAGGTGGAAGGCTTCAATCGCCTTGGTCTTCTCGTCGGGCTGCATGAAGGAATTAATGCCGATGAGTACGGCTGCCAAGCCGACGAAGCTATGTAGCATCGCGATCAGCTCAGGCATTTCGGTCATCTCCACCTTCTTAGCTCGTGGGATACCGATACCCGCACCCAACAGCATCGCCACGGCGATGAGTAGCAGCGTCACCAGCGGACCTGTGGAATTGTCACCACCGTTGATCGAGTTGATCACTGCCTTCGCGATCGTTGCGATGAGGGCGATGGTCATACCTGCCATACCGAAGCGGTTGCCACGGGAGGCTGTCTGCTGCTTAGCCAATCCTGCGAGCGCCAGAATAAACAGCAGTGCAGCTGCCAGGTACGCCAGGTTGGTGAGCTTATCTGTCCACTCCAGAACCGTCGGGTTCACGAGATTCTGTGTGGCCGCCGCCGCGCTCGCAACGGTGATGTTGGTGTGAGAGAGAAGTAGCTGGTTCATGGCTTAGTTACCTCCGTCGAACATGGTCAGCATGCGGCGAGTAACGAAAAAACCGCCGAAGATATTGATGGAGGCCACCACGATGGCCAAAAAGCTGAGGCCTGCCACCACAAGGTTGGAGCTACCGACCTGCAGGATCGCACCGACGAGGATGATGCCGGAGATTGCATTCGTCTCACTCATCAGCGGGGTGTGCAGCTTGTGCGTCACGGCCGTAATCACGTAGAAGCCCACAACGATGGCCAGCATGAGCAGCATGTATTCGGCCGCGACCTGCATCGGGCTCGCGAGAATCAGCGCAATGCCGAGCAGCACGGCGAGGAGTTTCCACGCCTTAGCCTTGCCCTTCGTCTCCCCTTCGTTGCCCGACGCCAACTGGTCCGCTGTATCTGCGTTCGCCCCAGCATCGGGGCCAGAGCCCTGCGCGGCGGGCGCCGCGGAGACCTTGACGGGCGGTGGTGGCCAGAGGATATCGGCGGTTGCCCCGGCGGGCTGGCTGGTGGCGTCGTCGATGGTCGACTTGGTGACGGTGATGCCACGGACGATCTCGTCCTCCAGGTCGAAGGTGAGCTCGCCGTCCTTGCCAGGGGTCATGAGCTTGAGGAGGTTGACCACGTTTTGGCCGTAGAGCTGGGAGGCCTGGGCGGGAAGCCGGCCAGCCAGGTCCGTGTACCCGATAATGCTCACGCCGTTGTCGGTAACCGTGATCTCGCCGGGGACGGTGAGCTCGCAGTTGCCGCCGTTAGCAGCAGCCATGTCGACGATGACGGAACCCGGCTTCATCGCCGCCACATCAGCTTCGGTGAGCAGGACTGGGGACTTACGACCCGGAATATTCGCTGTGGTGATGACGATGTCTGCAGCTGCGGACTGCTCCGCGTAGAGCTTGGCAGCCGCTGCAGCCTGGTCAGCGGTCATTTCCTTGGCGTATCCATCCTCGGACTTCTCGGCCTCCGCTTGGATCGCAACGAATTCCGCACCCATGGATTCGACCTGCTCCGCAGTCTCGGGGCGGAGGTCGGTGGCCTTGACGATGGCTCCCATGGAATTTGCTGTACCAATCGCAGCGAGTCCTGCCACGCCCGCTCCGATGACGTACACGACGGCAGGAGGCACCTTGCCAGCGGCGGTGACTTGTCCGGTGAAAAGACGACCGAAGGTGTTTGCAGCCTCGATGACGGCACGGTAGCCAGCGATGTTCGCCTGGGAACTGAGCACGTCCATGGATTGTGCGCGCGAGATGCGGGGCACAGCATCCATCGCTACGGAGGTGAGGTTCTTATTAGCCAACTCGTGAATGAGTTCTTCGTTGCGTCCGGGGGCGAGGCGCGCAATAAGAGTCGCGCCGGGCTTGAGCTGCGTACGCTGCTCTGGTGTCGGTACGTCGAGAGCGGTGATGATGTCTGCCTGCCACACGTCTTCTCCAACGATCCGCGCACCGGCGGATTCGTAGAGAGAGTCTGGGTAGTTAGACTGCTCGCCTGCACCGGCCTGGACGGCCACATCGTAGCCAAGCTTGATCAACTTGCCCACTGTGTCCGGCGTTGCCGAAACGAGGGCTAAGGGTTCTTGCGGGATACCAATGAGCAAGGGGGGCTCCTTACTGTTCTCGCACTTGCGTCATTTACAGGTAGTTCTAAAACCATAGAGGAATCACACGCAAAATACCGATATTTGAGAAAATCACCCCCGTTTATCTCACTCTACGAAAACAGGGCGGTAAGGGTGCATATTTTTACGCTGTCTCACACGCCCCGATACCTCGCCCCCGTGCCCCCAAATCGATACTCAGGCTAGTCCCATGCCCTGATATGCCGCCTGAGCTTTCCTTCTCTGGAAACATGACCAGGGCGTAACGTGGCCGCCCCCTACCCACAGTTAAACCCAGCCCATTCGGCGACAGAATCTTCTATTTCTTCAGTCTGCTACTTCTTCATTGGAACAATCTCTCGCCACGTTGCCACGCGCCACAGCCACTCCAGCGGACCGTAGCGGAATGACTTGAGCCACAAGCGACTGATGAGGGACTGCACTCCGAGGATGGCGATAACGAAGAACATCAGCGGAAGCATGTAGTTGGTGCTCTCGAAATCCACCACACGCGCAGCGGCCCAAACGATCACAGCAGCACCACAGTAGTTCGACAGGGCCATCTTGCCCATCGGCTCGAACACCCCGAGGAGGACAGCACGGGCAGGAGTCCAGTAAGCCAGAGCAAACAGACCAAGGTAGGCGGCGGCCATCAACCCACCAGCGGCGCCACCGGCAGTGGTGAAGCGCGGATCACCAGGGTTGTTAGTCTGCCACCAGATCGCTGGAATAGCAGCAGCCACCGCGATAGTGGTGAATACGAGCATCGGCCGGTTCGGATTCTCGAGACGCTTATACCACTCCCAGTTCGCTGCGGCCTGGCCAAGCAGAATGAGCCCTGGCAAGGAGGACAACCCACCGCCGAACACTCCAAAGCTGACGACTGTGAGCGCCGCACCGAGGATGAGACTTACGATCGGTGGACACAGCACGGCGAAAGGAATCATGATCAGGCCAACCGCGCCGTATTCAACCAAAATATTTCCTGGGTAGAAGAACCACAGGGCAGCACCGAAGGCGAACACGGTCACCATACGAAGTAGCAGAGCGGCTCACACGGAGATCCCCTTCTTCAGAGCCGCGCGCCGAGTGAACCACATACTCATCCCGAACAGGAAGACAAACAGTGGGACAAATCGACCCTGCACCGTGAAGTTGAGGATCTCCCTAATAGGATCTTGCTCGCCCTAATAAGATCTTGCTAGCCGCGAAGAGCAATATTGGCATGAGCGATATCCACTGCATTGATAAAGAGGATTCCGGCGATAGCGAATCCTCGCAGTGCGTCCAAGTAACGCCATCGACGCGATGGTCGCTGTGCCGTTTCACCGGTTTTAGCGTGAACGGCTGTTGATAGCGTGTTTTCTGACATGTCCACAATTGTGGCTAAGCCTCATGTCTTCTTCATCAATCCAGAGGATGATTCATAGCGTCAATCCACGAGCTGATACCGAGAACACCCCTCGTCCGAAAGTCAGACCCGGGTATGACCCCCGACAGACCTCGGCTTCTTAAGAAGAGCCCCTAGCGAACCTACATAAATCATCTCTGAATTTTGCTATCGATTCTGCGAAAGGCCGCCGTTCACCGTGACTTTACTCGCCGTTGCACTCTGCGTGCTCGCCGTTGTGGCGATTGCCTACACAGCTGCCCGCATCGCCAAAGAACCCCGAAAAGCTACTCACGGGCTGCTCATCGTTTTCTCCATTGTCGTGACCTGGATCGCTGCTATGGTCACCTCAATGAGTGTCGACGCCGATGGCGAGTAGCCACTACTCATCGCCTATGGCCCAATCGTCGGTGGCATCATGCTTCTGGTCGCCGGTTTCACTGTTCCCATGGGCATGATCTTGGTTCAGCTTGTGGGCTTCACCACATATGCCATCCTCTACTAAAAGCCTGGGGGACGCCCGTGCTGCAAACTTCATCGTCGTCCACGGCGCCGGTCTCAACGGCGAAGAGCTCACTCCCCTTCTGCGCTCGCGCGTAGATAAGGGAATTGAGATCCATCAACAACTCCACGCTGAAGGGCTAGCGCCCATGTTGGTACTCTCCGGTGGGTAAGGTCCCGACGAGGTCATTTCCGAAGCTGAAGCAATGGCGCGGTATGCGCTGACTCATGGCGTCGACGAGGAGTACATCATCCATGAGGACCGCTCCACAAAGACCGAGGAAAACGTGCGCTTCGTAGCACAGCTCCTCACAGAGCGCCTAGGAGACAGAATCACGCTGAAGACACAGAAGATCGTCTTTGTCACCAGTGACTACCATGTCCCCCGCACTGCGGACCTGACACGCAAGTTAGGAGTACCCGGGTCCGTCATTGGTGCCCGTACCGCCCTGTACTACGTGCCTGCAGGATTCCTCCGCGAATTCGTGGCAACGCTCAAGCAATTCGCAAAAGCCAATGTCATTAAGTGGCTGTGCATCACGGCTCTCATTGCAGCCGCTGTTGGCGCGCTGACCTACCTTGGATCCCAGCAGAAATACGCAATCGACGAAAACGGTAACGAGATCCGCCCCACTGTCAAGGCTCCTCAAACCCCAGGAAAGAGCGACAGTAAGGAAACAGTAAGAATTAGGGTTGCAGAGCGAGAGCCCCACGACAGGGCTCCTTCGGCACGGTGGTGCAACAAGGGTGCTCAAAAGTGAAGCACGGAATTTTCCTAAATACTAGGGTGGAAAGCATGAAGAAGTTGAGCCTGATCCCCATCGTGATTGCAACCCTCTCCCTTGCAGCCTGTTCGGGCGCGACGGACACAGACGAACAGACCAGCAATATGGTCGATGCGTGGACGGCTGCAGTGAATGACCAGGCTACTTCTCACAGCAGTCAAGCATCGAGTAAGCCAGCTCCCGCGGATGAGCTGGACTCCACTGAAGGAACTGTTGCTGAACCTCAGCCAACAATGCCCGATAGCGCCGTAGCCGCTCAAGCCCCTGCCGATGCAGCGCCGATGCAGAATACGGCTCAAACTGGTTCCCAGAAGGAAGCCCTCGACTCGATTGTCCGCAATAATTTCGCCATCGATGAGAAGGTGACGATCAGCGGCGAACCTGCCACGATGTGCCTCCGCGGCGATGGCTACAACGTTAATGTGCTCGCAGCAGGCCCCACGACTAGCTGCGAGTTTGCTAAGGCAACCATGACGGAGCTGACCCGAAGAGCCGGTGCCCCGAGCAATGACCTCCGCAACTCTGTCGGAGGTGCTTTCGACGTGAAGAGCTCAGTAACGAACGAAACCTACTCCATGGAGTGTGGCGTCGATGCCGACCGCCTCATCACCTGCAGAGGCGGAGACAACGCATCGGTCTACTTGTACTAGTTTGCGCGCCCATGTAACGCTACGTGCATCGTCAACGCTACGTAGATATGCGAAGTTTTCCTCGCGCTGCACTCGACAGCCCGTGCAGCTTTACCCCGTTAATGCCGACAGCTAGTCGTGCGTTGTACCGTGCGCCGACCAGCTGTGTGAGATTGAAGGATGCAAAATGAAACACTCACTGTTCGCAGTCCTCTTGTTAACCCTAGGATCAGTGGCAACTCCAGCACAAGCATCCGTCCCCGCAATCTCCGAACCTTCCGCTGCCCACACAGCCTCCCCGCAGACAACCCCGGTTGCTCACCAATCCGAGCACTCAATGAATGGCAGCATCACTTCTGCTCACCGCACGGCTTTCTATTGCAATTCAGAGCAACCTTCGGCACAGGCTAAGAAGACGGTACTTCTCGTACACGGTGTGGGAACTAACGGCGAGGGAACATATTCCTGGAATTATCAGAACTCGTTGCGAGATGCCGGCTACGACGTCTGCCTCATTAATCTTCCACGCAGCGGGCGAGCAAACCTCGTCGAATCTGCAGGTTATGTAGCCTCCGGCATCAGACTCGCCTACGAGCGGCTCAACAAGCCAGTAGCCGTCATTGGGCACAGTGCTGGCCCTACGGCGACGCTGTGGGCCTTGCGCTACGATCACGAAGCCGCGACAAAGGTCGATGACTTCATTTCACTCGCGGGCGCTTTGCACGGCACCACATTCGTTGAACCCGTGTGTCAGGTCGTGGGCAGCTGCCCTGCCATCGGCTGGCAGATGAGCATCGGCAGCAACTTCATGAGGGCTATGCACGCCCAGCCTCTCCCCGACCACATCTCCGCCACGTCCATCTACTCGCGGACGGATTACGGCATTCAGCCGGCCGACAAGGTATCGGTCCTTGATGGAGCCTCTAATATCGCTGTCCAGGACGTGTGCGCGGGAAAGGTGCCCGGTCACTTGGGAATTCTGGGAGACCCCGCCGTGTACGACATCGTGATGGATGCACTCACCCATGATGGACCTGCGGATGCTACACGCTTGAAGAATGTCGATTGCTATCAGAGGGTTGCCCCTGGCGTCGACCTCGCTCGGTCGCTGAAGGTCGTCGAAGGCTTACCCCAGTACGTCCAACTGCTGACTGAGCCGCGCCTGGACGTCGAGCCTAAGCTGCCCGACTACGCCGCCGCAGACCTCGAGGCTAACCGCAGCTCCTACGAGAAGGGCGAGATCGGCATCTCAGAGGGAATCGCCGGCAGCTCCCAGAACTTCGGCACCGCACTCTCTGACGCGGCGCGGTACTACGCTGGGTAACTTCGCACCGCAGCCGGGTGCGGGATAGGTCTGGGAGTAGACATCGGAGCGATCCGGCACGTCCGCCGAGCGGGTAATGCCCCGGGCAATTCCTCATGCCTCGGAACCATGTCCCAAACAGCCCCATGCAGAGGGCGTGCAAAAATGTTTTCCCAGGTCAGTGTGATAGGTGCGTCAAGGGAACCGGTAGCCTGGGGCTGTTTGGGACATCCGGCCCCGCGCTCGGGTTCGGACTGCCTACAACTTCCAAGTAAAGAAAAACGCCCTCGGAAAAGAGCTCCGAGGGCGTAATATGTACCCCGTACGGGATTTGAACCCGTGTTACCGGCGTGAGAGGCCGACGTCCTAGGCCGCTAGACGAACGGGGCGCTGGCCTACCAGGACTCGAACCTAGAATGACGGTACCAGAAACCGTAGTGTTGCCAATTACACCATAGGCCATCGTTCGCTTAAGCTTGATCTGCTATGCAGCAGGTCTCGCTTGCAACGAGAGATACTATAACCAGACTGCCCTGAAACTAGCAAATCCCCAGCTCAGGCAACGTTTCTGGTGCCCTCGCCCGTCGCCGTCGAACTTAGGTCGAGCAACCCTAGGGAACAACCCTGGAGCTCGACCCTCGCTCTCGAACTTTAGGCTGACGGCTGGTAAGGCGTCTGGCCCTGCGCAGCACGCAGACGCGCCAGAGTGGACTCCTTCCCCAGCAGTTCCATGGACTCAAACAGTGGCGGGGACACGGCCGCACCGCTAATCGCCACACGCAGAGCGCCGTAAGCCTTCCGTGGCTTCAGCTCCATCGCCTCAATCAGACGCCCCTGCAGCGCGGCCTCAATCTTGGCCGTCGCAAACTCGCTTTCGTCAATAGCCTCAAGCTCCTCAATCGCGGCAGCCAGCACCTCGACCGCGTCCTCCTTGAGATTCTTCTTCGCGGCCTTTTCATCGAGGACCAGGTCCGCGTCGTCGGTCACGAGGAAGCGCAGCAGCCCTTCAGCATCGGAGAGCATCTTGATCCGGGTCTGTACCAACTCAGCAGCGAAGGCGAACTTGTCCTCCGGGTAGTCCGCTGGGAAGCCCTTGTACTCCTCGAGGTAGCTACGCAGACGCGCGGTGAAGTCCTCGAGTGCGAGCAGACGAATGTGGTCGGCGTTGATCGCCTCCAGCTTCTTCTGGTCGAAGCGCGCCGGATTTGGCTTCACGTCTGCCACATCGAAGTTGGCGATGAGCTGCTCCATCGTGAAGATGTCCTCGTCGGCGCTCAGCGACCACCCCAGCAGCGACAGGTAGTTGAGCATGCCTTCAGGGATGATGCCGTTGTCGCGGTGGTTGAAAAGGTTAGACTCTGGATCTCGCTTGGAGAGTTTCTTGTTGCCCTCGCCCATGACGAACGGTAGGTGGCCAAACGTTGGTACCTGCTTGGCCACCCCGATGCGGACGAGCGCTTCGTACAACGCAATCTGGCGTGGGGTCGACGGCAGGAGATCCTCACCTCGCAGCACGTGCGTAATCCCCATGAGAGCGTCGTCGAGGGGGTTCACCAGAGTGTAGAGCGGCTGCCCATTGGAGCGGGCGACCACGAAATCCGGCACGGTTTTGCCGTCCACGCTCATTTCGCCGCGCACCAGGTCAGTCCATTCGTAAACGCGCCCTTCTGGCATGCGCAGGCGCCAGACGGGCTTGCGCCCTTCGGCCTCGAAAGCCACAATCTGCTCGTCGGTGAGCTCACGGTCATAGTTGTCGTAACCCAGCTTCGGGTCGCGGCCGGCAGCCTTGTGACGCTCCTCGACCTCAGCGGCGGTGGAATACGCCGGGTAGATCTCGCCGGCAGCCTTGAGTTTCTCCAACACCTCGGCGTAGATATCCATGCGGCGCGACTGGCGGTAGGGCTCGTGCGGGCCACCAACCTCGATGCCTTCATCCCATCCCAAACCGAGCCACTTCAGGGAGTCGATAATCGCCTGGTAGGACTCCTCTGAGTCACGTGCAGCATCGGTATCTTCGATGCGGAAGATCAGCTTGCCGCCGGTGTGGCGGGCGTACGCCCAGTTGAACAGGGCTGTGCGTACCATGCCGACGTGCGGGGTGCCGGTCGGGGAAGGGCAAAAACGAACGCGAATGTCACTCATAACGTGCCAGTTTACCGTCCTCTTCTCGTCCCGTCGCCGTGGGCGCACCTTCCCCCTTCCCCTTAGTTTCGACGCCAACAGGCCCCAAAATGACTACTCACAGCATAAGAGGAGGGGAACTCCCCTCCTCTTCGTGGTCTCGCCTAGCGGTTTCCCTGTCTGAGCTGGCAGTTGGCACTAAAGCCTAGCGCTCAGTCACGAAATCCCAGGCAGCCTGTGCCGCATTAGGAGCGTATGGGAACCACGTGTGGCCCTGGCCTGTGACCTTCCACAAAATCGTGTCCTTTGCACAGTTCGGATAGTCGAATTGGTCAACGTTGATGGTGATTTGGCGCGTGTACTCGGTGGCAGAAGTGTCGCAACCATTGCGGTTGGCCACATTGCGCAGGGCAGCTGGGATTGAGTAGTACGGTGCACCGTGGCGGGTACCACCGTCATAGGTCATCACGTCATCCAAGGTGCCATGCATAATCATCGTTCGAACCGCACCTGCCTTGCAGTTCGAAATGGTCGGGTTGTAGTAGGCACCTGCAACACCTACGACGGCCTTGACGAGGTCTGGTGCTTGGCACGCCAAGGTCAGTGCCATGCCGCCGCCATTAGATAGGCCGGCAGCGTAGATGCGGCTCATGTCAGCGTGGCCTTCTGCATCGAGGGCCTTGGCGATTTGGCGAACAAAGGCCACATCCTCGCCACGCTTGGACACGGCATATGGTGCTCCCTCCCAGGCGTTATCGATTGCCTGCGGATAGACGATGATCGCATCCGTGCCCGCACCGGTGCGCTCGAGCAAGGAGTAGCTCTGGGTCTTTGCAGCATCGTGCTGCCAGCCTCCGAACATGAACATGACCGGCAGCCGCTTGCCTTGAGAGTTCGCGGGAATACGCACGATTGCAGTGCGCTTCGTCCCATCGGCCGTGGTGAAGGTTCGGGTACTCTGCGATGCCTTTCCTTCCACGGGGTTTGCCGGCGCCAAGCGCGATGCCTGTAAGAATTGCTCACGCGGACATCGCGCGACGAAGAATGCGGTTCATAACTGGCCTAATCATGAAACAGCCCTGAGACGGTACATAGCCTCAGGGCTGACAAGTTTGTAGGTCACCACAGGATCACGAAGAGCTTACCCACAGTCAGGCTGCTGGCCCCGGCAGCGTGAGATTTTGCCGCGCGAGGAAATTCCACGCCTCGTTGGCCACGTCCGGACCGAAGTACCAATCGTGGTCGGCACCGTTGACTCGCCAATGAACCGCTTCGTCCTGGCACCCTGGGTACCCGAATTGTGTGACGTTATTCGGCAACTCCTCAACGACAGGCTGTGGCGCGCAGTTGTTCATCTGGCTGCGCGTGTGAATCATGTGCCCTACCCCGTGGTACGGGGCATTGTGAAGCGAACCACCTGCGTAGTGGGTGAGCTTGTCCTCGGAACCGTGGATATAGAACGTTGGAACAGATCCAGGGGCGCAACCTTCATTGACCGGGTTGTAGTACGCACCGGAAACTCCCACGACCCCGGCCATCAGGTCAGGGGCTTGGCATGCGAGGTTAGCTACCATGCCGCCGCCGTTGGACATCCCCACCGCGTAGATGCGGTTGGTGTCAACGTTGAAGTGAGCCTTGAGCTCGTTGACAATCTGACGAACAAAATCGACGTCACCGCCACGCTGAGTCACAGCGTAGGGCGCACCCTCCCAGGCGTTTTCGATACCACGAGGATAGACAACGATGGCTTCCTGCGCGGCCGGAGTGCTGCTAAAGCGGGAGTAATTGCGGTAGTTTTCCGGCGTATCCATCCAGCCGCCGAATCCAAACAAGACTGGCAGTGGACGTTCTGGGTTGTAATTGGATGTCACACTCACAATTGCGCTACGCACTTCCCCGCCGGGGCGCACGAACTCCACATTCGTGGGGCTACCAGGCATCGAAGGGGCCAGTGCAGCGAGGGAGTGCGGTGGCGGGGCGGGGCGGTCCTGGGCTTGCGCGGGCACGACCGCAACGAGCACGCCTACTACAGCCGTGACTACAGCAACCATGAAGACAGCACAACGTGAAATAACATTCGTCACATAATTCACATCAGTAACAATAGTCACAAATGTAACTCTAAGAAAAGACTTATCTTGATCTCGGCGCGTCCCATCGTTTGCAGCAGGACATCAGGCCATCACTGGCCATCATGAAGTAAGAAAGCGCACGGATTCCTGAGCCATATCTGGGTCCAAAAACCAGGTGTGCCCCTCATTAGGCAGAGTCCACAATTCAATCTCACGGCCACAGCGTGTGAACTTCAGCCTCTCCACGCGCTCCCCGTAAAAGCGATCGCTAATATCCACCCGATCAGCAGTATCCTCACAACCATTGAGCCGCGCCAACCTAGCAGAAACATCCTCCACGCCAAGGAAGGGCGCACCATGGGCAACGCCACCCCCATAGTCCATAAGCCCATCTAACCTTCCATGAACAACAAGGCTATCGACTTGACTTTCGGAACAATTATCGAAGTGACGGCTATAGAAGGCGCCGGAAACCGCAACGATTCCACGCAAGAAACCGGGCTGCCGGCATGCCAGCTCCACAGCCATACCACCACCATTGGACATGCCCACCGCTCCGATCTTGGTCGAATCGACAGCATAGGTTCCGGCGAGGCGAGACGACAGATCAATGAGGAATTGCACGTCCTCGCCAGACTTTGACTCCGCATACGGCGCCCCCTCCCACGCGTTGTTCACCGCTTGCGGATAGACCACTAATGCTTTGCGCCCCGCATCGGACAGCTCCAACTGGGAGTAGGCTCGGAAATTCTCTGGTGTATCCGTCCAGCCACCTAAGCCCAGCACGACTGGTAACGGTTGCCCGTCTCGATAGGTGGCCGGCACGACAACAAGAGCATAGCGATCTCTGCCCTGACGGTCGACCATGTGCACCATCCCCTGCTCCCCTGGGCCTGGCGCGTCAAGAAAAGGCTTCCCCTCGGTCAAAGTGAAAATCGGCCGATTCCCATCCGGCTTATCCTCTTCCACCCCACCACTGCTGGCCCCGTCCGCGTCTGTGCTCTGAGCATTCTGGCTCTGAACATTCTCGTCGATGGACTGGCCCCCTCCTGTTGGCTCGAAGGAAGCACTCCTCGGGGATCCGATCGACCACGCCACCGCAATCGCCACGATGAGCGTCGCCACAAAGAGAGCGAGCACAGTTGGATCACGGTGCCGAAGGTTGCGCATTATCTCAGATTACGCCCGCGCTATCCTCTGGCAAAGAGGTACTGTTCCCCGCCCGTGCACACACCATCACAGTTACTGAGGCTCAGGCAACCACTCCGCCACGACATGACCCTTGTAGCCGTCATTCCGCAAATTCTCTACCCATGTGCGCAGCGGCAGGCGGCCAGTTCCCGGCGCGCTGCGGCCTGGAGCATCCGCCACTTGCACATGCACCGGCGCTGACGCAGCAATATCTTCCAGGAGTTGGGCGGTCTCCTCGTTGCCACTGAGTGCTCGCCACGCCTCGTTCTGCGTGGCGCCTTCTGGAATACACTGCTCCGCGCCCGCATTCACCGCCACGTGGTAAAGATCCAGAAGTAGACCCCCGTGACCGGCGATTTCCACAAGAGCTTCCGCCGCGCCAACCGTCCGGATGGGGTAATCCTGCATTCCGGACAGGGGCTCAACCATCACGATTCCGCCAAAGCGTAGATGGATTTCACGCGCAACCTTCGCCCACCGCGTGGCCTGCTGAGTGTGTAAATGGTCATCCCCGCGCCCCAGCAGAAGATTGAATTTATCGACGCCAGTGCGTTCGTGCATGTAGGACACCGCATCGAGGTTGCTGGCGGGCATCTCCTCACGGTGGAGCACGCCCCTCTCCCCCGCAGCCATGTTCCCGCCCCACATGTTGAGCGCGACCAAGTGTAAGCCTCGGGCTTCCAATTCCTCGACCAACCCGTCCATCTCCGCGCGTGTCGGGTCCGGCACCGTGAAAGGCCACCACAGCTCAACATTGCTATAGCCCTGGTCCACTGCACTGTTTAACCCCTCTTGGATGCTGCTGCGACCGATGGAGCAATTCATGGCGGTGAGCGGGATTCCTTCGTCCATGGATCCAGTGTACGCACCCACGCGATGAGCTACGAGTCGCATGCGACAATAGGAAACTATGACTGAGCTTGATTCTCCACATTCTGACAACCGCCCGGTGGCGATTATCACCGGCGCAGGCGGCGGCCTCGGGCGCACTTTTGCCACAGCTCTTGCCAACGCTGGCTGGCGTATCGCAGCCTTCGGCCGCACTCCTTCGACTCTTGAGCAAACCATTTCCGGGCTCAGGACTGGTGGCGTCGACGAGAAAGAACACATCGCGGTGCCCTGTGACATCGCGGACGTTCAAGCGGTCGCTAAGGCCTTCGCGACAGTGACTGAACACTTTGGCCGCCTGGACCTGCTGGTCAACAATGCGGGAGTCCCCGGCCCAACCGGGGAACTGGACAGCATCGCAGTGGATGAATTTGAGCACACCATCGCCACGAACCTGAGGGGAACGTTCCTCTGCACCCAACAGGCCTTCGCATGGATGAAGAACCACGGTGGCGGTCGCATCATCAATAATGGCTCGATCGCAGCTCACTCACCCCGCGCTGGGACCGCAGCTTACGCCGCATCCAAGGCCGCCGTCGCAAGCCTGAGTGTGAGCACCTCCTTGGACGGGCGACCCTACGGCATCACCTGCACAGAGCTAGACATCGGCAATGCGCGAACCGAACTGCTCGGGAGTTTCACAGGCAGTGAGCCCATGTTCGACGCCGCTGAAGCTGCCACAATGCTTGTCGCTGCAGCCTCCCTGCCAGCGAATGTGAGTGTAGACCAGCTCACGGTGACAGCCGCAGGAATGCCGTATTTGGGTCGGGGTTAGACTAGTCTGCATGAAATCTGAGCAGCGACCGGTTACCGCACCGGATTTCCTGCTGTCTCGCCCCACCGGCAGCATTCGCACCCAAGGCTGGAAGGCCACCTTCCCCGATGCTTTCGACGCAGCCACGGCTCTCCGTGACGGCCAAGCGGAACTCATCGTCGGGGCGATTCCCTTTGACACCTCTGAGGCGGCCGCACTCATGGAGCCAGAGACGGTAACCCTCTCCCGCTCACCTCTGGAACCACCGGCATATTTCCGCGGCGCGGAGGCCAGCGCCAGCCTCGCTGTCACGGAGGTGCGTCCGCTGACCACGGTCGAAGAGCACGAAGCTCTCGTGGAAGCCGCGATCGCCACAATCCAGCAAACACGCTTAGAGAAAGTGGTGCTTGCCCGCGCGGTGGATGTGGAATTCGCGACAGCCCCAGATCCCCTCCTTGTAGCAGCCCGGCTGATCGACCTTTCCGCCAACCGTGACGGATTCAGCGTGGATCTGTCCGTCTCCGGAGACGACGCCACCAGTGGCGCTATCTTCACTGGTAGTTCCCCCGAGCTTCTCGTCTCCCGAAGGGGATCCACCGTCAGTGCCTTTCCCCTCGCCGGATCCGCCCCGCGTACCGGGGACGCAGCCACAGACGCGGCTGCAGCCGACCGGCTGCGGGCTTCGTCCAAGGATCACGCCGAGCATCGCCTCGTCGTGGATCATTACAGGCGTGTTCTGGAACCTCTGTGCTCCCAGATCTCCATTCCCGACCGTCCTGAACTGCACGAAACAAACGAGATGATCCACTTGGGCACCCGCATTGAGGGAGTACTGAGGGACGAGGAGTTCTCCGCCCTTGACCTCGCTCTGATGCTGCACCCCACCCCCGCTGTCGGAGGAACGCCAACCGACGATGCACTGGGCATCATCTCTGAGTGCGAAATTGGGCGCAGCTTCTACGCGGGTGCGGTGGGCTGGTGCGATGCCCGGGGCGACGGAGAATACATGGTGGCCATCCGCAGTTGCGTCCTGCGGGATAAGGTAGCCCGCGCCTGGGCAGGCGGAGGCATCGTCGGCTCGTCCGATCCTGCCGATGAAGCACGCGAAACCACCGCGAAAATGCAAACAGCGCTGCGAGCACTCAACGTGCCAGCAGCGCTGCGCGTGGTGTAGGAATTTACTTCCTGTACTCCTCCACCGGATTAGCCAGGGTGCCGAGTCCCGGAATCTCCACGGCGATGCGATCGCCCGGAACCATCGGCGCAGTGCCTGCAGGCGACCCGGTGCAGATGACATCGCCGGGCAGCAGGGTGAAGGCGGAAGACACCCACTCGACGATCTCCGGAATATGCTTAATCATCTGGTTGGAATTGGAGTCCTGCTTGGTCTCCGTCTCACCATCATGGGTCAAGTGCGCCTTGATAGGCAGATTATCGATCGGGAAGCCATCAACGTTCGTCTCAATCCATGGGCCCAGGGGGCAGAAGGAGTCCAAGCCCTTGGCGCGGGCCCACTGGCCGTCGGCAAACTGCAGATCACGGGAGGAAACATCGTTGACTATGGTGAATCCCAAGACAACGTCTTTCCAATTCGCGCGGTTGACGTCCTTGCATGGGCGTCCGATGACAATGGCCAGCTCTCCCTCGAACTCAACGCGAGTCGCCCACTCTGGGATGCGGATCGGAGCTTCTGGGCCAACCACTGCTGTCGGGGGCTTGAGGAAGATGGTGGGTGGCAAGTGCTCGGCACCCTGCTTGAAGACTTCGGCAACGTGGTCAGCGTAGTTGCGACCAACAGCCACAATCTTCGAGGGAAGGATCGGCGCCAATAGGCGGACGTCCTCGATAGGCCAAGACTTTCCGGTGAACTCCGGCTGACCGAATGGGTGACCCGCAATCTCGCGGCAGGTGGCTCCGGTGCCGTCTGGCTGGCCGCCTTCGAGGACTGCGAAGGTCATTCCTTCTGGGTGGGCAATTCGAGCAATGCGCATGGGCGTAAATCTTACTCCACCTGCTACGGAATGCAGGATTAAGGTGGGCTTAATGGATACGATCGATTCGAGTCAGTGAACCTGCACGGCACGCAGGGTTGTCCCCTTAGTGCGCGCCCGCAGAGCCAGGTATAACTCGGCACAGGCCAACGCGTCGTTGAGAGCGTTGTGGGAAGCGTAGGGAGGCAGGCCGTAACGATCTCTCACGCGCGACAATCGGAGGTCCTCGCCACGCGGATAGGTTCCCATGCGCTCCATGTGCCGGCGTTCGATCTCGAAGGTATCCACGGTCTGTAGTTTCAAACCCGCGCCAAAATATCGTCGGCATGCCGCAGAAAGAAATTCCTCCTCGATGGAAGCGAAATGCGCCAGCAGCGCTCTGCCCTGCAGCATGTGTAGTAATTGCGCTAGGGCGTATTCCGGTTCCACGCCTTCGGCGATCTCAGCATCGGTGAGCCCATGGATGGTCGCCGAATCGCCCACACTCTCCGCTCCCTCAGTATGCAGGATCACATACCCGGCTCCCCCTAGATCGATCTCCGGTCCGTTCACAGGCACCCACCCGATGGAAAGAATGCGGTGTTTCGCCGGGTTCAGACCAGTAGTCTCCACGTCCACGGCCAGCATTGGTACCTCATCGAGAGGCGTGTCGGCAGTGGGGCGCGGCGTGTCGTAATACTTGCGCAAGGGCCCCGAGGCGCGTGAGGTCTTGCGGAACTTGGAGAACATGGCTCAGATGCTCCTGATTGGATATTTAATATTGAGCGCCGACTGCACGTTTTTGATGATTTGGAATGCATCCCGCAAATGCTCGCGCTCCATCTTCGTCAACGCATGTGGGGCGATGTGATAATCCGTTTCCTTCCCTTCCCGCACCTGGTTGGCCTGGTGCTTCAATGTGACGGAGTTCAGGAAATCGAAGGCAGCAATGAGGTCGGCAGCACTGCGCTGGGATACTGGCCCACCTGCAGCGAATTCAATGCGCTGCCTCGAACCCAGAACATCACGACCGCCCGCTATCGCAAAAAGTCGCGCCATCTGCACAATCGCGGCCGTACCGCCTTTCTTGACGTCGAGGGTGTTGCGGTATTGCCCCGCACGGTCGACGACTAAGCCCTTGAAGAACCCCAGCGGCGGCTCCCTGCGCGCAGCCAGAGCCGCAAGGTGGGCATGCATTCGCGGGGCGTTTTGAGCGCTGGAGACTGCCTGCGCATGCACCCGCTCCGCCAGACTGAACTCTCCGTGGATCGGGCGCATGTCGAAGAAAGTCTGAGCATAAAGTAGCGCATCTGGCTCTGGAGTCGTGATCCACTGATGGAATGTACTGCTCCACTGGCTTTCCGTCATCCGCCACTGCGGATTGGAGGCCATCATCTCCCCAGGACAGAGCACCTGCCCAGCAGTCGCCAAGCCTTGGCACACGTAGTCAGATAGGGCAGCAAAGTAGTCACCGTGCCTCGTGGCGTGGTACTCATCGGACAGGACGAGGGCATTGTCCTGGTCGCTTGCGAGGCCCATTTCCCTCCGGCCCTGTGAACCGAGGACAACGAAAGCATAAGGCACCGGCGGCGGCCCTAACCGCTCCTCGGCGAGGGTGAGGAGACGGCGAGCCATGGAATCTGCTACGACGGTCATCAAGCTCGTGATCTCGTCTGCTGCAGCCCCACGCTCCACGAAGCGCACCGCGACGTGTTGAGCGTCTCGATACACCTCACCCATTTCCTCTGGAGTATTCTTTCGCCCGAGATCGCCTGAGAAGTACAGCGGATTGGCTTGGAGCAGCCGCATAATGTCTGCGGAAGTGATGATGCCCGTGGTCGTATCCCCATCAACGATAGGAATGTGGTGGATATTGAGTTCGGCCATAGTCAGCATGGCTTCGATCACCAGCTGATCGGACGTGGCTGTACGCACACTGGTGGTCATGATGGAGGAAACGGGCTGATGGATGTCCACGGCATCTGCCACGACCTTGCGCATGTCTCGATCCGTGATAATGCCTTGCAACTGACCATCCAACGTGCCGCCATCGACGATCAGAAGAGAGCTCACATTCAGCTCCCCCATGAGTGTCGCCGTTTCTCGGACAGTGGCACTTGGGGCGATGTGCGCGGGATTCTTAATGGCGAAAGCGCCGAGTTTCGTCCGCAGCACGTCGGAGAACGCTTCCTGGTGAATCTGCTGGGCCACAGCCTGCATACGCGCGGACAGACCTGAGTAGTAGCGGGCGAACTCTGGGTGCTCGGCAGACAGGGAGTCAAAGTCCTGCCTATCCATCATGAGCACGAGGCTGTCTTCGACAGCCACGAAAGTGTACTTAGAAGAGTTCTCCCCCACCAGCGTTGAATAAGCGAAAGAGTGACCAGGCTCGCGGCGGTCGAGGAGCAGGCCTTCATCGTCCAACAGATCCACCGCACCCGAGCGCAGTACGTAGAGGTGGTCGTTTGGGCTGCCGTATTCCACCAGGACATCGCCGCGACGGATGTACCGCATGACAAACTTCGACGGCACGGTGGCCAGTGTCTCCGCACCGAGCGACTGAAAAGGCTCATGCTCGGAAAGAAAACGGCGGACTTCCTCCAGCTCCACATTCATACTGTTTAGCTTAGCGAAACTACCGCCGTGCCCTACTGCTCGGTAGGGTTTTCACGTCGCAGCCTAAGAAAGCTACATACGCGCCACCGCTGCGGCGATCCGATCCCCCACCTCAGTGGTCTTGATGGGAGAACCATCACGAGAGGACGCTTCTTCCAGCACGGCCTTTTCAATCTTCGCCGCATTATCCTCATCGCCCAAATGGCGCAGCATCATTGCCACAGACAGGATGGTTGCACACGGGTCAGCGATGCCCTGGCCTGCAATATCCGGAGCCGATCCATGGACTGGTTCGAACATCGAAGGGTTCTTGCGAGACGGATCGATGTTGCCGGAAGCCGCCAGGCCGATACCGCCGGTGACGGCTCCCGCGAGATCAGTGAGAATATCACCGAAGAGATTGTCGGTCACGATCACGTCGTAGTGCTCTGGCTTCGTCACCATGTAGATGGTGGCGGCGTCGATGTGGTTGTACTCGACGGTGACCTCTGGGTACTCCTTGCCGATCGTTTCCACGGCGCGCTCCCACAGACCACCGGCGTTGACCAGCACGTTGGTCTTGTGCACGAAGGTCAGCAGCTTGCGGCGGGACTGCGCGCGCTCGAACGCATCGCGCACCACACGCTCCACGCCGTAGTAGGTATTCTGGGAGACCTCGGAGGCCACTTCCCGATCGGTGCCTTGGCGCAGGGTGCCGCCATTGCCGCAGTACAGTCCCTCAGTACCCTCTCGAACAACGACGAAGTCAATATCCCCTGGGTTCGCCAGTGGACTGGTAGCACCTGGGTACAGCTTGGATGGGCGCAGGTTCACCGCGTGATCCAGCTTGAAGCGCAGCGGCAGCAGCAGGCCGCGCTCCAGCACGCCGGCAGGAACGGTACGCGGGTCGCCGATGGCGCCGAGCAGGATCGCGTCGTGCTCACGGAGGGAGTCCAGGTCCTCGTCGGTGAGAGTTTCGCCATTGCGCAGGTAGCGACGCGCGCCGAGGTCATAATCGGTGGTCTCAACGTCATCACGAAGTGAGCGCAGCACCTTCAGCGCCTCAGGGACAACCTCAGTACCAATGCCATCACCAGCGATCACAGCGAGTTTCATTCTATGGACTCCTTTGTCTCACATAGTTGGATTAGGAACAGTGTAACACGCACCTCATATCCTCACTCTTCTTTACATCACCCCGTTGGGGGCAGGTTTTCACCATATTTGATATTGCGGAATGCCAACCTGGGAGTAATACCCATTCTGTTTCTAGCAGTGAGTTAGGTATACCTAATCTTATTAGGTGCGCCCTACTCTGATTAAAGAATGAGGTCCGCGTGCTGTACGCTAATCTCCTCATCGGCCTACGCGAAGGCCTCGAAGCCACCATGGTGGTCACCATTCTCGTGGCTTATCTGACCACGACCGGCCGCCGCAATGAGCGCCCTGCCCTCTGGTGGGGCGTCGCTGCGGCCCTCGCCGTCACTGTGATCAGCTTCGCCGTTCTCCACTTCGGCACCAAGACGCTCACCACGACCGGACAGGAACTCATCGGCGGCATCGCCTCCCTCGTCACTATCGCAATGATCACCTGGATGCTGTTGTGAATGAGCAAGGCCGGCAAGAACATCGCCTCCGAGCTCAAAGGCAAGATGCAGGCCGCGATCGGCCCGAAGGCCGTCTTCTTCGTCGCATTCCCCGCTGTCGGCCGCGAGGGTATCGAGACGATCCTGCTCATCTTCGACTCCGTCACCAGCGCGAACGCCACCCCGTTTATCGGCCTTGCCGTGGGCATCGCCATCTCCGTGACCGTGGGCATTCTCATATACATGGGCGCACTGCGCGTCAACGTCGGCAAGCTCTTCACCATCCTCGGCATCATGCTCGTCTTCGTCGCCGCAGGCATCCTCCGCTACGGCATCACGGATCTCCAGGAAGCCAATGTCCTACCGGGCCTCTACTCGCACGCATTCGACATTTCCTCCGTCCTCGTCCCTGGCACATGGTTCGCCTCGCTCATCGAGGGCGTATTCAACTTCGTCCCCACCCCGACCACGTTGTCCTTCATCGCGTGGGCCGTCTATCTCGTTGTCGTTCTCGCCCTCTTCTTCCGTTCGACGCCACCAGCCCGCAACCGCAAGGCATCCCCGGAAGCTCCCCAGTCCTCCCCTACCTCCAACGATCAGAAAGTTGTCTCCTCCCATGCGTAAGTCCTTTAGCTCCACACGCTCCGCAACTCGCGCCCTCGCACCGGTGATTACCCTCGGCCTGCTGCTCACTGGTTGTGCTGATAAGGCAGAGGTGGGTGCAGCAACCATCGACGTCGCTGCCTCCGATTCCGCATGTGAGGTGAGCAGCACGGAGGCATCCACGGGCACCGCGACCTTCAACGTCGCCAATTCGGGCAGCAAGGTCAACGAGTTCTACATCACCACCACCAATGGCCGCGTAATCGGCGAGGTGGAGAACATTGGCCCGGGTGCGACCCGCAAGCTCGTCGTGCAGCTCGAAGAGCCGGGCACCTACTCCACGCTGTGCAAGCCGGGCATGGTCGGCGAAGGCATCAAGGGCGAGATCACGGTCACCGGCGACGCTGTCGATGTAGTCCAAGGCAACGCCGTACTCCAGGAGTCGGTGGACAACTACACCTCCTACGTCCGCTCGCAGACCAAGACCCTCTCCGAGGTCACCCCGACCTTCATCGACACCGTCCGCTCCGGCGATATCGCCAAGTCCAAGGAACTGTTCGCTCAGGTGCGCACCCCATACGAGCGCATCGAGCCAGTCGCCGAATCCTTCCCGAACGACCTGGATCCGCGCCTCGACCTGCGCGAGGCGGACCTCGCCGAGGGCGACGAATGGACCGGCTTCCACCGCATCGAAAAGGACCTGTGGAAGAACAACAAGATCGACGAGTCCACGAAGGCGATAGCCGAGCAACTCGGCAAGGACATTCAGGAGCTCGTCGATGGCGTAAACGCGTCCGACTTCAAACTCACGCCTGTGCAGATCGCTTCCGGCGCCCAGGGCCTGCTGGATGAGGTCGCCACCTCCAAGATCACTGGCGAGGAGGACATCTTCTCCCACACCGATCTCTACGACTTCCAGGCTAACCTGGAGGGCAGCCGCGCCGCGATTGCTGCTCTGGAGAAACCACTGCAGGAGAAGAAGCCGGGCATGCTCGAGGAGATCAACAAGCGCTTCGATGCAGTCCAGGAAGAGCTCAACAAGTACCGCGAGGGCGATGGCTTCGTTAGCTACGACACGGTCACCGATGCCCAGCGCAAGGACCTCTCCAATGCCCTGGATCACCTCTCCGAAGAGGTCTCCAAGGTTCAGCACGAGATCGCAGGCTAAAGCCATGAGCAACACTTCCGTCAGCCGCCGCCACTTCCTCGTTGGTCTTGGCCTCGCAGGCGGCGCAGGCATTGTGGCCGGCGGCGGTGGCATGGCCGCTGTCCAGGCTGCCTCTGATTCCTCTTCCTCCGCCTCAACGCCAGGAGCCATCCCCTTCCGCGATACCCACCAGGCTGGCATCACCACCGCGCAGCAGGAAAATCTGCACATCGTCGCCCTCGATGTCCTCAGCAAGGACAAGGCAGAGCTGAAGGACATGCTCACACAGTGGACCGCGATGGCCGAACGGATGACCCAGGGCCTGCCCGCAGCCGAAGAGGACTCATCGAGCGAATACGCGGTACCAAAGGACTCCGGCGAGGCCCAAGATCTCGACGCGCAGAACCTCACGATCACCATCGGCTATGGCCCGAGTTTGTTCGATCGGCGCTTCGGTCTCCAGGAGCGCAAGCCCGCGCAGCTCAAGCCACTCCCCACGTTCCCGGGAGACCAGCTAAAGGAGGAGCTGTGCGACGGCGATATTGTCATTCAGGCCTGCGCCGATGACCCGCAGGTCGCCGTCCATGCCGTGCGGAATCTCATACGCGCTGGTTCCGGCACCGTGGAGGTCCGATGGAGCCAGCTCGGCTATGGCCGTGCCAGTTCAACCAACCAGGAGCAATCCACCCCGCGCAATCTCTTCGGGTTCAAGGACGGCACGCGCAATATTCACTCCTCAGAGACCGCTGATCTAGACGCGCATGTCTGGTCCAGCGAGGAGGGGTGGATGAAGGGCGGTAGCTACCTCTGCGCGCGGCGCATTCCGATGCTGCTGGAGATCTGGGACCGGCAGATCCTCGGCGAACAGCAGGCCACGTTCGCCCGCTATCGCCATTCGGGCGCCCCCTCGGGCTCGAGGACGATCCAGCGAAGGAATTCGATACCGTCCCCTTCGATCTTGTACTGGGGACGGAGCCGGCGATCCCCACCGACTCTCACGTCTTCCTCTCGCACCCGGACAACAACGACGGCCAGCGGATGCTGCGCCGCGCCTATAACTTCATCGAGGGATCCGATCACTTCGGGCACCTCTCGGCGGGGTTGTTCTTCATCGCCTTTGTCTCAGAACCGGAAAAGAGCTTCATCCCAATTCAGATGAAGCTCTCCCGCAATGACCGCATGAACGAATACGTTCGCTACGAGTCGAAAGCAATTTTCGCCTGTCCGGCGGGCCTGCCCGCCGATGGTTCCCTCGACTGGGGAACGCAGCTCTTTGGGTAGCTAGCCTTTAGTGCTCGTCCCAGTGGTCGTCGTGCTTGGCGTGGCGGTGGCCATCATGAATGTAATCCACGTGATCGCCGTGCTGCACAGCCTCGTGACCACAGTCCGGGCCATGCTCATGGTCGTGGTGCTCGTGAACGGTATGGCCTTCCGCCTCACACTCGTCCCAGTGGCCGTCGTGCTCGCGGTGGATGTGACCATCGTGTGCGTAGTCGGTGTGGTCGCCGTGCTGGAAGCTCTTGTGGCCGCAGTCTGGGCCGTGCTCGTGGTCGTGGTTTTCGTGCTGGATGTGAGACATGCTGAGATACTCCTTTGGGGTTCGCACGGTCACGCAGTTACCGCATGGCCGTCATGCCTGAGAGGGGGCAATAATATCCGGGCAACATCCCAGATATCATTATCTTTCTGTGTTCGCTTCTTATCTTAGTGATTTTCAACAGGTTTTCAATAATTTAATTTACATACCCCTACCTGCACTAACGAACATCGTAAGAGTATCCATTTTCACTAATTGGGCCTACTGCAACTCTGCAGGTCAATGGTGAATAACTGCGGACTTGCGGCGTCGAACATGAAGAAAACGCCATCAACCGCATCGCCAGACACCTCACGTACGGGGGTGACACAACACCTCCCCCTCCCCGACTGCCGCACGGCAGGCCACTCAACAAGGTTGCACATTCCTTGGAGTTGAGCCGATATACAACCTGGGCTTGTGGATCGGAGAGTTGGAAAGAACGTGCAACCGTGTTGGAAACTCACCGAAGAAACGAAAACAGTAACGAAAAAAGCCGTGACCCCACACGAATATGTGGGCTCACGGCTTAGATCGCTAATGGCTTAGTTGAGGTCAAGCACCACCGCGGTCGTGGCGGACAGATCGCCCTGGATCTTCTCCACGATCTCCTCAGTCAGCGGTTGATCAACACGCAGGACGAGGGTTGCAGACTCTGCCTCCTCCACAGCATTCTGAGACAAGGCAGCAGCATCGATATTGATGCCCTCGGCACCCAAGGTGGTGCCAACCTTGCCCAGCGCACCAGGCTGATCGCCGTAGGTGAGGAACAGGTTGGTGCCCTCGGCGCGCAGATCTAGGCCACGATCGTTAATGCGGACGATCTTCTCCACGCGATCAAGGCCAGTGAGAGCACCGATGACGGAAACAGACTTGCCATCGCTGGATACAACCTGAACTTCCAGAACAGAACGGTGCGTGACGGACTCGCCGTGGGTGGAAACATCCAAGTTCACGCCACGCTCCTCGGCAATCTTCGGAGCATTAACGAAGGTCACCTGCTCGTCGATAACGCCGGAGAACACACCGCGCAGTGCCGACAGACCCAGGGCATCCACGGACTCGGTGGACAGCTCACCGCGAGCCCGCACATTGACGGTCACCGGCGCAGAGCCCAGCAACGCTCCGCCAACGCGCCCCAGCTTGGTTGCCAGGCCGAGCCACAGTGCAACCTCCTCGGAAACCTTGCCGCCGGATACGTTCACGGCATCTGGCACGAAGTCGCCGGACAGAGCGCGGAGCACGGAAGCTGCTACGTCAGTACCCGCGCGATCCTGAGCCTCAACGGTGGAAGCGCCCAGGTGAGGCGTCACGACAACCTCAGGCAGTTCAAACAGCGGCGAATCGATGCAGGGCTCGGAAGCGTAGACATCAAAGCCGGCGCCGCGGATGTGGCCGGACTTGATGGCCTCAGCCAGTGCTGCCTCGTCTACCAGGCCACCACGGGCAGCATTGATGATGATCTGACCCTTCTTGGCCTTCGCCAACAGATCAGCATCGAACATGCCGGCGGTTTCCTTCGTCTTCGGCAGGTGGATAGTCACGAAGTCGGAGCGCCCCATGAGCTCCTCAAGATCTTCCACGAGCTCCACGCCCAACTGCGCGGCACGAGCCGGGTTGGCGTAAGGGTCGTAGGCAATAATGTCCGTCTCAAAAGCTGCAAGGCGCTGAGCGAACAGCTGGCCGATGTGGCCAAAGCCGACGATGCCGATGGTCTTACCCAGGATCTCCACGCCGTTGAAGGAAGAACGCTTCCACTCGCCATCGCGCAGCGTCTTGTCTGCAGCTGGAATCTGACGAGCAGTGGACAGCAACAGGGAGATGGCGTGCTCACATGCGGAGTGGATGTTGGAGGTCGGAGCGTTGGCTACCATCACGCCACGAGCCGTAGCAGTGTCGATATCCACGTTGTCCAGGCCCACGCCGGCACGACCCACGATCTGCAGCTTCGGTGCTGCTTCCAGCACCTCAGCGTCAACGGTGGTGGCAGAGCGCACGAGAAGCGCATCTGCATCGACGACTGCCTTCAGCAGCTCGGGGCGGTTCGGACCATCAACCCAGCGCACCTCGACGGCGTCGCCTAGGGCATCAACGGTGGACTGGGAAAGCTTGTCGGCAATGAGGACTACCGGGCGGTTGTTGCTCACGATAATTTTTCTCCTGAGTGGAAAAGTGCTGCCTCGCCCACGCCGAAACGACCGCGCCGACGCGGGAAGGGACCACGCCATCCAGATGTGACGTGCGACCCTTACAGCATAGACCGAACTTCTTCGTCACTCACCATTGCGGCCCGAAACTTCTCCAACGCCGCTTCCCCGTCGAAGTTCACGCCAATGAGAACGACCTCGTTACTTGGTGTCAGCCCCGCCTGCTTCCAAAAGCCCGCTGGTTGAATTCGCAGGTCAGGACCAGCTTGGTGCCACACCTGCACAAATTCTGGCCGATCTGCAATCCAGCAGTACCCTTTCGAGCGAACCAACCCAGTGGTTAAGCGGAGCGCTTCGAGCAGCCTACCCCGTTCGAAGGGACGGTCGCCGCGAAATACAACAGAGCTGATGCCGTATTCTTCCGTTTCCGGCGTGTGCGGGTTGGCCAGCTCCTCCGTATATCCCTCGTAGGTGCGCGCCGTCTCCTCGTTATAGAGGTTGGCGCCAAGAATGTCGTCGATCACGCTGCGGCCATCGACGAGGCCGTTTTCCATACGTTCGACGTCAGCTCGTGGGTTCATTTTGGATACGAGCGCCTTCGTGGCTTTGTACCGACCTTCAGTGGTCAGGTCGGCCTTCGTGATGTAGATCTTGTCGGCAAATTCAATCTGATCCACCAGCAGGTCTGCGATGGTGCGCTCATCGTCGGGAGTCGCACCCATATCCGCGTCGGTGAGGAAACGTTTTTGCCCGATCTGCTCTAGGAACTGGGCAGCGTCGACGAGGGTGACCATGGTGTCGATGGGCGCGATGTCCGCCAGGCGGGTGCCGTCTTCCCACTGCCACTCGAAGGTCGCCGCCACGGGCATCGGTTCGGAAATACCGGTGGACTCGATGACGATGTGGTCATAGTCACCGTTGCGCGCGAGCGTGCCGACCGATTCGACAAGGTCTTCACGGAGCGTGCAGCAGATGCAGCCATTAGTGAGTTCGACAAAGCGATCTTCGCCGCGTTCAAGGTGCCCTTCTCCTGCAATGAGAGCGGCGTCGATGTTGATTTCAGAGAAGTCATTGACAATGACGGCAATACGGCGGCCATTGCGGTTCGCGAGCAGCTCGTTGAGCAGTGTTGTTTTCCCAGATCCGAGAAATCCGGAGAGGACTGTCACGGGCGTGCTGTTGTGAGATGAATCAGGCATGCAGCACACATTACACTTTAGTGGAAACGCTTTTCATTAGCGATCTGATGGGGCAGATTTTGAGCCAATTCGACATCGCACGTTAATTATTTTCGAACATACTTTTGAGTTTCGCCTAAGGTGGGGTTTTGTTGTCGCGGGCGCTTTCTACCGTGAACTTGTTCATTGATACACAGAGCCACTTCCTAGGCTCCCCCGTTCAGAAAGGATCCCTCATGGACAACAACCTCTCCAACAATGGCACCGCCGGAAATTTCCAGAATCCCGGAATGCCAAGCACTCCGCCGCAAACCAACCCGTACGGCGCTACACACCAGCCAGCCAAGAAGAAGAGCAAGAAGAAGTGGATCATCGGTGGCATAGCTGCCATGGTTGTGATCGCCATCGCCAGCGGCGCCAATGGCGGCTCCAACGATGCCGATGATCCTGCAGCAGCCTCGGCAGATTCCTCGAATATTGCCGTTGAGAGCTCCGTGACCGCCGACGACCCTTCACCAACCACGAGCGAAGGCGACGCCCCTCGCGAGCACAAGAATGCCCTTCGCTCTGCACAGAACTACGTAGATTTGATGCCTTTTTCCAAGGCAGGCCTCTACGATCAGCTCACCAGTGAAAGCGCCGATCAGTTCCCCGCCGATGCCGCCCAGTATGCCGTTGATCACGTCAATGCCGACTGGATGGCCGAAGCTGTGGAAGCGGCAGAGAGCTATCAAGAACTCATGCCAATGTCCGATGCCGAGCTCTTCGAGCAGCTCACCAGCGAATTCGGCGGTAAGTTTAGTGCCGAAGAAGCACAGCATGCGGTAGACAGCCTGGGCACATAGTTTCGCGTCCTCCCTTCAACCGACCTCGCCCAGCGAAAGATCGTATTTATCATCTCGCTGGGCTTTCTCGGCGGATACCAACGACGTCGTCATCGGCGAATGCCGGCAGTACAGAGGCAGGGCGGGCCAGTTAGCCATCAATACCGAAGGCGGCGACGACGTTAGGCTAAGCGTCAGTTTGGTACTTCCACTCGCTGTCTTCGCCGTTATTGTGCAGCAAGCTCTCCTCCACGCATTCACCAACAGTGAATGACAAACCTACGAATACCTCAGCACTGGACTCAGAACTATCGTCCACGCTCACCCCCTCGACGGGGTACGGTAAGTTTTCAAGATCCGGCAGCTCAATGCTGTATTTCATTTCATCCTCAGGGGCAATGTTACGCACCTCAATAAAGCCAGCGATGACTGCACTGTGCTGCCCGAACCTCCAGTCTCTACCGCGATACTCACCTTCGACTCATTGCGACCATCCAACGGCGAGCGCACCAAAGCCAAATTTCTTCATGGGGATCGGAGCCTCTTGACGCGGTACGCTTGAATTGCTGTGGCTGCTGCGAGTTGTTCGGCTGGAAATTAAAAACAGCGCGGCACCCGTGGGAAACGAGCGACGCGCTGTGGGGTTACAGGCGAAGGCTTGGACTTAAGCGGTTTCTGCGCGTGCGTCTACCTTGACCCAGCTCATCAGATCACGGAGCTTCTTACCAGTCTGCTCAATCTGGTGATCGTTGTAGGAAGCACGCAGCTCCTCGAGCTCCTTATTGCCACCCTCAACGTTAGCAACGAGACGCTTTGTGAAGGTGCCATCCTGAATGTCAGTGAGGATATCCTTCATGCGCTTCTTGGTGTCCGCGTCGATTACGCGAGGACCGGAGAGGTAGCCGCCGAACTCAGCTGTGTCAGACACAGAGTAGTTCATGTTCTCGATGCCACCTTCGAACATCAGGTCCACGATCAGCTTCAGCTCGTGCAGGCACTCGAAGTATGCCATCTCCGGCTCGTAGCCAGCCTCAACCAGAACCTCGAAACCGGTCTTCACCAGCTCCTCGGTGCCACCGCACAGCACAGCCTGCTCACCGAACAGGTCGGTGACGGTCTCCGCCTCGAAGGTAGTTGGGATCACGCCGGCGCGAGCACCACCGATGGCCGCAGCGTAGGACAGAGCCAGGTCCTTGCCCTCGCCCTTTGGGTCCTGATCCACTGCGATGAGGCAAGGCACACCCTTGCCATCGACGAACTGGCGACGAACGAGGTGGCCTGGCCCCTTCGGCGCTACCATGCCAATGGTGATATTGTCGGCCGGCTCGATCAGATCGAAGTGAATGTTCAGTCCGTGGCCGAAGAACAGCGCGTCGCCATCCTTAAGGTTTGGAGCGATGTCATCCTCGAAGATCTTTGCCTGGGAGGTGTCCGGAGCCAGCAGCATGATGACATCCGCCCACTCAGCAGCTTCCGCATTGCTCATCACCTTGAAGCCTGCCTCCTCAGCCTTGACGCGAGACTTGGAGCCCTCGCGCAAACCGATAGCGACTTCTACGCCGGAATCACGAAGGTTCTGGGAGTGAGCGTGACCCTGGGAGCCGTAACCGATAATTGCGACCTTGCGGCCCTGAATGATGGACAAATCTGCATCAGCGTCGTACAGCAGCTCGATTGCCATGGAAATCTATTCCTTTCGTAGTTGACCGGCAGTCAATAAAACCATTTATACCAGCGGTCGTTTCATTTAATGAGATTATCTGACCATATAGTGACACACGGGGGTAGTGCCCGTGCGTCACTAGTGTCTACGGGGTGCCTAGAGTTTGGCCGGATACATCGCCTTTGGACCACGACTCAAAGCCGTGGCACTCGACTCAACAAGCTCGCGAATACCAAAAGGCTCCAAGATATCGAGGAGTGCCTGCAACTTAGACGGCGAACCGGTGGACTCGATGATGACGGAGTCTGGTCCGACGTCCACCACGTGCGCCCTGAACAGCTTGGCTGATTCCACCACCTGTGTCCGGTTGGACGCATCGGCAGACACCTTCACCATCAGCAGAGCTCGAACGACTGTGGATTCAGGATCTTGACGAGAGACCTTAATAACAGGGATGAGCTTGTTGAGCTGCTTTGTAATCTGTTCGACCACATGATCTTCGCCCTCGACGACGATGGTGATGCGATTGATGCCCTCGATCTCCGTGCGGCCGGAGCTAATGGACTGGATGGAGAATGCGCGGCGTGTGAACATTCCCGAGATGCGGGAGATGATGCCGTCCACATCCTCGCACAGGATGGACAGGGTGTGCGTTTCAGCCATTAGTTCTTCTCCTTGTCAGTCTGCAGGCCATCGATCTGCTCCTGCAGATCCTCCTCCATCTCTTCCTTAATGACTTCATGAATCTCCGCTGGATTCTCCGCGGCGGAAGACTCCTCATCAAAGAGCGGTCGCAGGTTAAGCGCGTACTGGATCTCATCATTTGGCGTTCCAGCTGCCACCATCGGCCACACCTGCGCATCTTCGCCGACGATGAAGTCAATGACGACCGGCCGGTCATTGATCTCTTGAGCCTTTCGGATAGTCGGCTCCACATCTTCTTCCTTCGTCACACGGAAAGCTGCACATCCCATGGATTCCGCGAGCATCAGGAAGTCCGGCAGGTAGGTCTCACCTGGTTTCAGGTTGGTGTGAGAGTAGTGCTCTTCATAGAACAGCGTCTGCCACTGCCGCACCATGCCAAGGTTTCCGTTGTTGATCAAAGCCACCTTAATTGGCAGCTTCTCAACTGCACAGGTGACGAGCTCCTGATTGGTCATCTGGAAACAACCATCGCCGTCGATCGCCCACACATCCTTCTCCGGCATACCAGCCTTCGCTCCCATCGCGGCTGGAACGGCATAGCCCATGGTGCCCAAGCCACCAGAGTTCAACCAAGTACGTGGCTTCTCGTAATCGACAAACTGCGCCGCCCACATTTGGTGCTGCCCCACACCTGCAACGTAAACCGCATCTGGGCCAACCACGCGAGAGAGGGTTTCAATAACGAACTGCGGAGCCAGCTTGTCATTCGGCTGCTCGGAGTAGCCACGAGGAAAGTCCTCGCAGAGCTGGTCAAGGTATTTCAACCAGCTGGCAGTATCAGGCCCCTCCAATTCGAGAGAGCTCATGGCCGCATTCAAAGCGGTAAGCACTTCACGGGCATCACCGACGATAGGCACCTGAACCTCGCGAACCTTACCAATTTCTGCTGGGTCAATATCCGCGTGAATCACCTTGGCATTCGGAGCGAAGCTGGCAAGGTCACCAGTCACGCGGTCATCGAAGCGCGCACCGATCGTGATGAGCAGATCGGACTTCTGCAGGGCCGCCACAGCAGGGACGGTGCCGTGCATACCTGGCATACCCATGTGCAGGCGGTGGGAATCGGGGAACACACCCAGGGCCATGAGGGTGGTGACCACTGGAATGTCGTATGCCTCGGCGAACGCGAGCAGTTCGGCGTGAGCCTCGGACTTAATCACGCCACCGCCGATGTACAGCACGGGTTTCCGAGCACTACTAATAAGGCGGACAGCCTCTTCGATCTGCCGGGAGTGCGGCGTCGTTACTGGGCGGTAGCCAGGCAGTTCGTACTTGGGTGGCCAGATGAAGTCCAGCTCTGCATTCTGGACATCCTTAGGGATATCGACCAGAACGGCTCCAGGGCGGCCGGTGGATGCGACGTGGAAGGCTTCAGCAATAGCTGCCGGGATCTCCTCGGGGCGCGTCACCATGAAGTTGTGCTTGGTGATCGGCATGGTCACACCACGAATATCTGCTTCCTGGAAAGCATCCGTTCCGAGCATATGCTGGCCAACCTGGCCTGTGATGGCGACCATTGGCACGGAGTCCATGTTGGCGTCGGCAATTGGAGTAACCAGGTTCGTCGCGCCTGGACCAGAAGTGGCGATGCACACACCAACTCGTCCGGTTGCCTGCGCATAACCTGTGGCAGCATGCCCGGCTCCTTGCTCGTGACGTACGAGAATGTGCGTCAGTTTCTCGGAGGAGTAGAGGGCGTCATACAGCGGAAGAACCGCGCCTCCGGGGAGGCCAAACACAACATCGGTGCCAAGTTCTTCAAGAGAGCGAACGACGGCCTCGGCACCGTTAATTCGTTCCGGACGGTTGCCGCGGTTGTTTTTCGCCAGGATTGCTGGAGTTGCATGTGAGCGTGATGTGTCAGTCACGTGTCAATCGCTCCTTGGATCAGTGGTCATCTGCGATGGGGAGGTGACAACCACAAACGCCCCCAAGGAACCGACGATCATGGAGTGTCGGTTCAAGGGGGCGCCTGGATTATTCGAATCTCAATGCGAGGGTGCTACCGGCGCCCCTCAACCTACGAGTACGCGAATAATAAGGTTGGTCATCATGTGACTAACAGTAGCGTGCCAGCGTCAATCACGCAACCCACTTCACCACCTTGTTCCCAAAGGGTGAACCCCTCAATCTCAATAGATGGTCATATTGTGGCTATAGAATCAGCACTGATTCACACCTCCCCCGTGCAGCCTCAATGAATCTTCCAGCAAGATTTACGACCACGGCAAGAACTGTTGTCACAGTCTCCTACTACGGTGGAGACCATGAACGTCGGTTACTTTTTACTCCGTTTGTGGGAATGGTTAATCGCCCACGGCCTTCCCATCGCAGCACTCATCGTCATTGCGCTCCTCATCCCGCGGATCGGACGTTTCGCCGTGCGCGTGGTGACGCAGAGGCTAACGGAAGATGAGGAAGCTACGAAGACCCGGCTAGCGCTCGTCGGCGCCCTCGTCTACGTGGTAGAAGCTGTCGCTTACTTTTTCGTGGTTATGCTCATCCTCACGAATCTTGGTGTTCCCCCGATGGGCGCAGCGCTTCCCGCCACCGTTGTCTCTGCGGCCGTTGGTTTCGGTGCCCAGAACGTGATCGGGGATTTCCTCGCCGGCTTCTTCATCATCTCCGAGCGCCAGTTCGGTTTGGGTGATTACGTGAGTTTCGATGGACCGAATAATCCCGTCGAAGGCACAGTCGTCGCCCTGACCTTACGCGCGACTCGCCTGCGCACCCCAGCCGGCGAGATGGTCAATGTCCCCAATGGCTCAACGGGCGTTATCACCAACTTTTCGCAGGAGTGGTCCCGAGCTGTTGTGGACATCCAAATCCCTATGGAATCCGGCGAATCCATGGCTGTGCTCACGCGCAAGGTTGAGCATGCAGCTCGCAAGGCGGTCTCGAGACCAGACATCGCCGAACAGGTTACCAATGACCTCGACGTCCTGCCTGCCACCCAGCTGATCCAGCCATCCGCCGCAGGCCAACCTTGGAGCATCCAATACCGCATCACAGTGGACGTCAACCCAGCGCAGCAGTGGACCGTTGAGCGCGCCATCCGCTCTGCTGTCGCCAACGTCTTCTGGGAGCGCATGCAGCACAACCGTGGGCTCTCCGCAATTGATCTCGACGCCACCGAACCCAACTCCCAGCCCCGTGAAAACCAGAAAGAGGCGGCTCTAACCACCTCCGCCCCGGCCCCGTCTCGGAAAGAAAGCACCGAAGCGAACGCACCAACTGAGGTTTTCCCCTCCACGAATGCTGCCGATGAAGGCGACGCCTCACCGAACGACGAACTTCGCGCCGCCGACGACGGTCCGGGTGCACCAGCTTTGAAGGAATCAGGCCCCGCAGCCACAACCGGAGAAAGCAATAGGAAAGATCCTTTCGGTGCCGACGGGTCTGGCCTTGAGGAAGGAACCGGTTCAGAAGCCTGGTTCCAGCGCCACGAATATGACACAAAACTCAAGAACTTCCTCAGCATTGGAGGCCGAACCCGCGTGTCCACGACTGTTCTATTCCTCGTGCTCCTCATACTCGGTGGGCTTGCGCTGGCGTCGTCGAATCCAGAAGGTGGAAACGCCGGCCTACTCAACCCCGCACGCTGGCAGTCGACAGAGGAAAAGACAACGGATAAAGCCACCCCAACGGAGGCGACCACGACGACGGACAACGTCGCACCCACAACTGAGACGGCCCCAACTGACACAACGCAAACCGATACCACGCAGCCGACTGGCGAACAGCAACGGCCACAAAACCAATCGCCACGGCAATCGCAGGAAAGCACAACCAGCACGTCTCAACCCAATAGTGAAAGTACAGCCCCGACTCAAGGCAACCAGCAGTCCGCGGTACCAAGCGATGCTGAGGAAGCCCCTAGCTCGGGAGCCAGCAACCAAAGCGCGGGCTAGTTCTCCCTCGTAAGTTCGAACTGATTAAATAGCACACATGACCCCTCAGGCAGACGATCGTCGTAGTACACAGGACTCAGAGTCGCCCACTCGCGGGCCAGGAGTGAAATGGAGAGGAAATAACGCCATCCTCACACCGAGCCGTGAGCACATTTTGGGTGCCATTGTCATGTTCCTCATGTGCCTCATGTTCACCGGCTACGACGTAGCGAAGTTCTTTTGGGTGCCACTGCTCCCCCTCGCGTTTATGGCGTGGACGCTGTACGTCCGCACGGTCGTAGGCCCAGAGGGCATCGGTGCCCGCTACCTCTTCCGCAAAAACCAAATGATGAATTGGGAGGAGTTCTCTGCCATCCAGTTCAGCAACTCCGGCCGCGCCTACGCGGTAGCTCGGGATGCTGCGGCCGAGCAGGCCATCCGGGAGGACAACGCCGAAGTCTCCGCCAAGCAGGGCACTGAGAAGCGCTTCTGGCTGCCTGGGGTATCGTTCAATTCACTGATCACCCTCAGTATCGCCTCCGAAGGTCGCATTCCAGATCCCGTCACCACGGGCCGCGACTCCGCGGACAGGAAAGTCCAGGTCGTCCACAAGGACGGATACGCCGTCCTCATGGATCAGGACGAATATGCAGACTACGAAAAGCAGCGCCGCGCTGAAGAAGCAGAAAAGCAGGCGCACAAGCAGGCTAAAGAGCAGGCTGACGAGCCCGCAGACGTAGAGAAGAGTGAATAAGTCATGAATGCCATCCCATTGAGGTCCTCCGTCACCACCCAAGGACGCAACGCCGCCGGAGCCCGCGCTCTATGGCGTGCTACAGGCATGACCGATGAAGACTTTGACAACAAGCCGATCATCGCCATTGCCAACTCCTACACCCAGTTCGTCCCTGGGCACGTTCACCTCAAGGATGTCGGTGACATCGTCGCGGAGGCGATCCGCGAGGCCGGTGGCGTGCCACGTGAATTCAACACCATCGCCGTCGACGACGGCATCGCCATGGGTCACGCTGGCATGCTGTACTCCCTGCCCTCTCGTGAAATCATCTCCGACGCTGTGGAATACATGGTCAACGGCCACGCCGCCGATGCGCTCGTGTGTATCTCCAACTGTGACAAGATCACCCCGGGTATGCTCAACGCCGCGATGCGCCTGAATATCCCGGTCGTTTTCGTCTCCGGCGGCCCCATGGAGGCTGGCAAGGCCGTGGTCGTGGACGGTGTGGCACAAGCCCCAACCGATCTCATCACAGCGATCTCCGCCTCTGCCTCCGAGCAAGTCTCCGCACAGAACCTGCTGACCGTCGAGCAGGCCGCCTGCCCAACCTGTGGCTCCTGCTCCGGTATGTTCACGGCTAACTCGATGAACTGCCTCACCGAGGCCCTGGGGCTGTCACTGCCGGGCAACGGATCCACTCTCGCAACGCACGAGGCACGGCGCCAACTGTTCACAGACGCCGGTACGACCATCGTCGAGCTGTGTCGCCGGTACTACGGCGAGGGCGACGAGTCCGTCCTGCCACAGAACATTGCTACCCGCGAGGCGTTCGAAAATGCGATGGCCCTCGATATGGCCATGGGCGGTTCCACCAACACGGTGCTGCACATCCTCGCGGCGGCCGAAGAGGGCGGGGTGGACTTCACGCTGCACGATATCGACGAGCTATCCAAGCGCGTCCCGTGCCTATCCAAGGTCTCCCCTAACTCCGACTACCACATGGAGGACGTGCACCGCGGCGGCGGTATCCCAGCAATCCTCGGCGAGCTCTACCGTGGCGGCAAGCTCAACGAAGGCGTCCACTCCGTGCACTCGGCAACCCTTAAGGAATGGTTGCTGCACTGGGATATCCGCTCCGGCGAGCCCTCCGATGAGGCCATTGAGCTCTTCTACGCCGCACCAGGTGGTGTGCGCACCACAGAGCCATTTTCTACAAACAACCGCTGGTCGGAACTGGATACGGACGCGGAAAACGGAGTGATCCGCGATGTAGACCACGCCTACACCGCCGACGGTGGCCTGGTGATCCTGCGCGGTAATCTCGCGGAAGACGGCGCCGTCATTAAGTCCGCAGGCGTGGATCCCTCCGTCTGGCATTTCGAAGGCAAAGCCCTTGTCGTTGAATCTCAAGAGGACGCAGTCCGCGTCATCCTCGACAAGAAGGTTCAACCTGGCCACGTGGTGGTTGTACGCTACGAGGGACCTTCAGGTGGCCCGGGTATGCAGGAAATGCTCCACCCCACCGCGTTCCTCAAGGGCGCTGGTCTGGGCAAAAAGTGCGCCCTGATCACCGATGGTCGCTTCTCCGGCGGTTCCTCCGGAATCTCCGTGGGTCACATCTCCCCCGAAGCCGCCCATGGCGGTCTTATCGGCCTGGTCCGTGACGGTGATCCGATCCTCATCGACGTCCACGAGCGCCGTCTGGAACTGCAGATCTCCGACGAAGAAATCGCCAAGCGCCGCGAGGAAATGGAGGCCACCGATAAGCCGTGGACCCCGACCACCCGCAAGCGCACGGTGACCAAGGCTCTCCGCGCCTATGCTTCGATGGCTACCTCCGCCGACCGCGGTGCTGTCCGCGAAGTAAAGTAGCTCGGGCTATCCGGCGGCCCTAGCCACTGGGTTCATTGTCGCTGGGCTCATCGCTAAACCTCCGCAGCTAGACTTCCGCCCCCTTCGGGTTCGAGATCTAAGGTCTAGCCGTGGAGGTTTTGCGCTGCTGCAGCGTGTATTGCATCGGTGAGCTTCTCCAACAGTTCGGATTCCACTTTCCACCGCTGCCAGTACAGGGGCACGTCAAGCCAGTTCGGCTGGCTCTTGGTGGTGGGAAGACGACCATCGAGAACCACAAATTCACCGCGCTCAATGTGGGGTCGGCAGGCACTTTCCGGCACAACTGCCCACCCTAGCCCCGCGGCCACGGCATCATTGATGCCGTCAAAGTACGGCACGTGGGTCTCCCGCCGATTCGGGGAAATCTGCACCTCGCCCCGGTGCCGCCTGAGATACTCGACCTCCAAGGTATCTTTCTTATTGAATCTCACGTACGGAAGGTTTCCCCACCCGTAGGCACCATCCTGCAACTGTGCAGCCAATGAGGGCGCTGCCACAGCAAGATAGCGGTGATAGCCCAAGAACTCGCTCTGGCAGCCTGTTACTGGTGTCTCTTCCGTCGTGACCGCTCCCATACAGTCACCCCGCTGCAGCAGACGCAACGAGTGCCGCTCATCCTCCAGCCTTAGGCGAAGTCCCGGCCCCATGAATTCCTGAGACATCGCGTAGACGGGCCTGAACCACGTTCCCAGGGAGTCAGCATTGACGACGACGCTCAGAGGTACCGCAGACAGTGCGCTTCCGAGCTGCATCGTGGCTTCCGCTTCCAGCAGCTGCATGCGTCTCGCAGTCTGCACGAGCACTTCACCGGCGGGCGTCACACTCACGGGCGTGGTTCTTCGGAGCACAATTCGGCCGATTTCGGCCTCCAATGTCTTCACACGCTGGGATACCGCGGAAGCGCTCACCCCCAGTGACGCTGCGGCGGCATCGAAGGATCCTTCGTCGACAATCGCGAGCAAGGTATCGAGGTGACGTGGGAACATAAAGCAATTCTAAACCATATTTAGATTGCTTAGTTTGCCTAATCTGCACAGACTTCTTAGGGTCTGAATTCATGGAAAGTCAGTGGTTCTCGGTGGCACTCAGCGCCTTCGTTCTATGGACATCCCTCATGCTCGCTTTCGGACCTCAAAGCGCGCTGATCCTCAAGCAGGGAATTCGCAAGCAGGGCCTGATCTCAGTTCTCGCGGTAGTCATCATCAGTGATTTCTTCCTCGCCGCGCTGGGTATCTCCGGCGTCTCTGCGATGGTCGAGCGCGCGCCATGGCTTGTCACAGGTCTGCGCTGGGGTGGCGTGGTCTACCTTCTGTGGTTTGCGTTTACCTGCTTCCGGGACGGCCTGGCCCCCAAGACCCTCACGGCTGCGGATATGGAACCGACGCCACCCGCTCTGGTATCGAAGGATGAGGATCCGAATGAGCCACTGCTGCCCCGCACCGTTCCCAATAACACCGCCACCAACACCACGGTGGTCGTCGCGGAAGCTCCCACGCAGCCACAGACCACAACCATGAAGTTGATCCGCTCCGCTCGCGGACCAGCCTTCGCCGCCATCGTGATGACATGGTTTAACCCGAACGCTTACGTGGATTCCATCTTGTTGGGCAGCCTCTCAGTCCACCATCCGGGGATGGAGCTAGCTTTGTACGCCGGTGCGATGGCCGGGACCTGCTTGTGGTTCCCGGCATTCGGCTACGCAGCGCACAAGCTCTCCGACCAGCTATCAAAGCCCCACATTTGGGCGAGCCTGAACGTAGCGATCGGAGTCATCATGGTTCTCATGGCGCTGCGCCTCGCCTTGAGTGGCTAGCGGTCACTGAATTCAGAACTTGCAGGTGTGCTCCCGCACGGCGAGCAAGTGATTAACCCAGCGGGTTTCCGCCGCCTGTGGAGTACCACAGTGCTCCTAGACCACCGATTGCCACGACGGCGAAGATCCACGCGGAAGCCAGCGGACGGGTCGCCCAACCGCGGGAGCGGTCGAGGGCAGCGCGGCCAGAGCCTGTGAAGATGATCGCCAGGGAGATCACGGTGAGCAGTGCCCACAGCACGAATTGTGGATCCATTGTGGTCGGCCAGAGGCCGGTGGAGGATTCCTTGAAGAAGTGCAGAGCCAGGAAGCCCGCGGCTACCGTTCCCAGTGCTGCACCAAGTGGTGTAAGCAGACCAACGATCAACAGTGCGCCACCGACGAGTGCCGCAACTGCCAGGCCCACGGCCAGCATGTCGGTGTAGCTGTAATTGGAGAGCATCCCCTCCAAAGCGCTCAGCCCGGATTCCTCGCCCAGGCCGAAAAGGTACTGCAGGCCTGTCACGAGGAAGAAACCACCAGCAACGAGGCGTAGCAGCAAAATGCCGAATCCCAAGGTGCCACGCTTTTCTCGGACTGACTGTGGCACAGTTTCCTCCACCGGAGCCTGGCGATCCTCCTCGACCGGCTGGTTAGCCTGCGGCACCGGGGCTGAACCGTAGGCAGCGTTGTCGGGATAGTCGTAACCCTGGGTGTTCAACGTCTGGGTGTTGCTGTAATCAGAGTTGTTGTACACCTGCTGGTTTTCCTGCTGCGCTGCCTGCTCGCCACGATTACCTGCGACATATCCTGCAGCTGCCCCCATCCCAGCACCGGCCACACCAGCACCGGGCGCGGCAAATGCGGACGTGTTCGTATCTTCGCGCTGATCAGTCGCGCTCGCTGCAGCCACTGGGCTTGCGAAAGCGGTAGTCTGCGCGTCTGTGTCGGCACCGACCGACTCCTTGGCCTCATTCTTCCGCAGTGGCTGGTTGTTTTTCGCTGCGGGCCGCTCTGTAGCAGGTGGGGCCGACTGAGATTCCTGCGGAGCTGGACTGTGGGCAGTGACCGGCTTTTCCTCGTCCTGTGCAGCGTGAGCCTCAGACTTGTCACCCTTCTTCGCCACCGCAGCAGCCGCTGCACCTACCGTACCGGCAGCCCCCACAGCCGGGATGGTGGAGGGCTTTTTCTCCCCGTCCTTGTACACTGTGTCCTTGCGGACCGCGTCCTTGTCCGCGGTGTCCTTGCGCTCTGCGTCCTTCTGTTCGACGCCACGAGCCTCCGACCCACCGGCCACTGTCTTAATCACCTGGGTCTTATCCTCATCCTGGCTGATCTCCCGGCTAGCTTCCTGGCGAGAGTCTTCCTCGGGTTCGCTACGGCGCGCTTCGATCTTCTGCGGGCGTGCACGGCCCGTCATCGCGTAGATATCTCGCTTCGGGCGAAAAACCTCGGTCGTGTCATCCAAGTTATCGGCGGTCTTATCCTCGACCGACTCCTCAGGGCTTTCCGGCTTCTCGACGGCCTTTTTCGCGATGGACTCTTCGAGCTTAGTTTCACCCGAGCCTTGAGCTTGGTCTTGAGACTTCAGTTTGTCCTTTGCACCTTTAAGACGGTCATAAACGCTCACCGGGCGGGTCTTATCGTCCGGGTTAGCTTCCCGCCGGTACACCGGCACGTCGATGTCGGAGTGGGTGTCGTCGAAGAAGTCATCCTCCGCACCAGCACGGCGCGGGTCGTTTTTGCCAGAGTTATTTGAAGTAGTCACGCTCCCCAGCCTATGCAACTTTGCAGCTAAGGCTCGGGAGCGTGAAGGTCGGCGCGTCGAAAAATGCGTGCCGATAAGGGGTTTGAGCCTCCTTAGGAGAGCTTCTTGGCGATCAGCTGGTTGACCTGACCCGGATCTGCCTTGCCCTGGGTGGCCTTCATGACGGCACCGACGATGGCGCCGGTGACCTTCTTGTTACCGGCCTTGTACTTCTCCACGATATCCGGGTTCGCGGCCAAGGCGTCGTCGACAGCCTTCTCAATCGCTCCGTCATCACGGACAACCTCAAGGCCGCGATCGGCGACGACCTGATCCACGTCGCCCTCACCGGCGAGCACACCGTCCACAGCTTGGCGCGCCAGCTTTGTGGTCAGCTTGCCCTCCCCCACCAGCTCGATTACGCGAGCGACCTGGGCTGGGGTGATCTCCAAACTTTGCAGGTCGGTGCCAGCCTCATTGGCCTTGCCCGCGAGGTAGGACACCCACCAGGAGCGGGCCTCGCCCGGCTTCGCGCCGGCCTCGACGGTCTCCACGATGAGGTCAAGCGCACCGGCATTCACCAGATCGCGCATCTCCTCGTCCTTGATGCCCCACTCCTTTTGGATACGGGCACGGCGGATCCACGGCATTTCCGGCAGGGTCTGGCGAATCTCTTCCACCCACTCGGCCGGAGCCAGCACCGGTGGCAGGTCCGGATCATTGAAGTAGCGGTAATCCGCCATTGTCTCCTTCGGACGTCCCTTGGAGGTCGTGCCGTCGGTTTCCTGGTAGTGACGGGTCTCCTGGACGATTTCCACGCCGTTGACGAGGCACGCTGCTTGGCGCTGCATCTCGAAACGGACGGCTTGTTCCACGGACTTCAGGGAGTTGATGTTCTTCGTCTCGGTACGGGTGCCGAACTCGGTGGCACCCTTTTCCTTCAGGGACAGGTTGGAGTCCACACGCATGGAGCCCTGGTCCATGCGAGCGTCGGAGACTCCCAGAGCCTTCACGAGATCACGCAGAGCGGAAACATAAGCCTTGGCTACCTCTGGTGCCCGCTCACCAGCGCCCTCGATGGGCTTGGTGACGATCTCGATAAGTGGAACACCTGCACGGTTACAGTCCACCAGGGATGCGGTCGCGCCATGGATACGGCCGGAGGTGCCGCCCAGGTGGGTCAGCTTGCCTGTATCCTCCTCCATGTGTGCGCGCTCGATCTCCACGCGCCACTCAGTGCCATCTTCCAACACGACATCCAGGTAGCCGTCGTACGCGATCGGCTCGTCGTACTGGGAGATCTGGTAGTTCTTCGGCTGGTCTGGGTAAAAGTAGTTCTTGCGCGCGAAGCGGGAGTATGGCGCGATCTTGCAGTTCAGCGCCAGGCCAATTTTGATGGCCCACTCCACGCCCTTCTTGTTGACCACTGGAAGCGCACCAGGCAAACCCAGGCTGCATGGATCCACGTTGGTGTTCGGATCGTCGCCAAACTCTGCGGAAGAAGTAGAGAACATCTTCGTCTTGGTGGCGAGCTCAACGTGAACTTCCATGCCCATCACGGGGTCGAAGCGCTCCAGCACTTCCTCGAAGTCCATCACATCATCGGAGTAGTCATAGACAGGCGCAGTCATAGTCGTCCATCTTAGTACGTCCATCGGGGTGCGCGCTTACTCCCCCGTCCCCTACAGTCGGTAGAGATCAATCCTCCATGAAAGGTTTCCTCCCTGTGAAGGCTGCTATCACCGTCGATCCCACGTTCCTTGCCGCTCCCCTGCTCAACGTCGTGCTGGGCACCGGGCTCCCCACTGAGGAACAGCTTCGCGCAGTACTGGAAGGTTCATTCGGCGATCGCGTCTCCAACTTCACCCGTGGCTCGCAACCTTTCACCTTCGCGGCAGAACTGGATGGCGAGTATCTCATTCACATGACGGTCATTGAGGGCCAGCATGAGAATCCGGAAGAGGCCTACTCTATCCACCCCGTCCTCACCGGCGACCCTGCAGTGCTTGAGAGCGTTCGCTCTCAGCTCATCGTTACCCTGCTACCGCAAAACACACTGGCAGAGGAGACCAAGCAGTTCCGGGATGCGCGCTTCTCCCATGTGGTGCATCATGCCCAGGTCACGGCCGTCCTTGCACAGCTCCCCGGCACCGTCGCTGTCCACAACACGATGGGGCAGGTGACCTTTAGCCAGAAGATCTTCATCGAGGGCGTGAAAGAGACCTTCCTGCCGATGTGCGCGATCTCCGTCTGGCTCACCCAGGGCACCGGCGGCATCAGTGGCTACACAGTGGGCATGGCTGCTGCCGGTCACCCCGAACTACAGGTTATGGATTCCTCCGCCGACCCCACCGAGCTGTACTACCAGCTGGGCGATCTCGCCCACTACGCCCTAGCGAAGCAGCCGTTAAAGGACGGGGACACCATGGCCTTCGCTGCTGACGCCCCGCCGATCTCCATTGCCGACGCCAACTGGACCGTGGACCCGAAGGTCCCGGCACTAACGGTTGATCTCTAGATAGAGATGTCTAGGTGGTGTTCGAGCTGCAGGCCTAACCGAAGAGATTCTGCGCGGTGTCGTAGCGCTTCTGTGGCACTTCCTTCAGCGTGCCCACGGCTTCTTCGAAGTCGATGAGCTCGATATCCTGGCCCTTGAGCGCCACCACCTTGTTGAAATCCCCGTTGAGGCAGGCCTTCGTCGCATTGACTGCAAAACGGGTCGCCAACACGCGGTCGAAAGCCGTCGGGGTGCCGCCGCGCTGGATATGACCCAGCACAGTGGATCGGACTTCCGTGTCGAGGCGGTTCTCGATCTCCTTGGCGATGAGTCCAGAGATGTCCTGGAACTTCTCGTGCCCGAATTGGTCAACCTCGCGGTCGGCGATCTCCAGGGTGCCTTCCTTCGGCAGTGCCCCCTCAGCGACCACGATGATGCCGTACTTCTCGCCCATCTGGAAGCGACGAGCCATCTTCTTACACACTTCTTCGATGTCGAATGGGTGCTCCGGGATGAGGATGTCGTGGGCACCTGCGGCCATGCCCGCATGAAGGGCGATCCAGCCTACGTGGCGACCCATCACTTCAACGATCATCACACGGTCATGGGACTCCGCCGTGGTGTGGAGGCGGTCAATCGCATCAGTGGCGACTGCCACGGCGGTGTCGAAACCGAAGGTGTAGTCGGTGCCGTTGACGTCATTATCAATGGTCTTCGGCACGCCGACCACAGGGATACCGTTGTCTGCGAGGAACTTTGCGCCCTTCAGCGTGCCTTCGCCACCGATCGGGATGAGGCAGTCGATGCCCGCATCTTCCAGGTTTGCCTTGATCCGGTCGATTCCAGCCTTGAAGTCATCTGGGTGCAAGCGACCGGTACCGAGGATGGTGCCGCCGCGGCGCAGGATGCGGTCGATGAAGTCATCGTCGTAGAGCTGCACACGGCGATCCTCGAGCAGCCCCTGCCAGCCGTCCTCAAAACCGACAACAGTCGAGCCATTCTGAGCTGCTGTTCGCACAATGCCGCGGATTACCGCGTTGAGGCCGGGACAATCTCCACCACTGGTCAAGGTCGCAATACGCATGTGACCGATACTAGCGACTTGTCGGTTCCACTGCGCGCCATGCTCCCCACATGCCTACCCCAAGCAGCGTGATACACAGCGACAATTTTTCGGGTTTCGATTTTGTCACCTTCTAGGTTGTGCTGGATCTATCCCCGATAAGTGCGTATGCCAACGGTGCGACAACCAGAATGAAAGCCGGAACAACCACAAGTGGCATCCAGTATGTCTCTTGAATTGCGTTGTGCAGAACAACATCCCATACAAGCGCCATCGAGGCAGTAAGGACTCCCAACGCAATCAAGACAACGAGCATTACTCCCAACACAAGCAAGGCAAGCGTATATAAAAGTGCGCTACGTTCTTGTCCAACCGATGTTCCCAACTTCGTAAAACGCTTCAGACTTCGATTCATTAGCTGCGAAAGCACGAGCACTGCCGAGACAATCGCAATCAGGGTCAGAGCAATCGGTGTTGCAAAAATAGTCCAGAAGTCCCACTGGGCAATTCCCCCTTTCCCCTCAGCCAATGTCTGAAGCGCCGATGCCGTGAAAATGAAGGTCGGAATGCCAGCTATGACGTAGATAAAAAGGCTAATGCCGGAGAACCGTGGGCGGAATTCATGGCTCACCGAGTGAGCCAGAACGGCTGCGGGCTTAGCGCCAAAGGACATTTGTAGACGCCTAGCCATGGACACGGTGAATGAAGGAGCCAGCTTAGAGGCCACGACCATACCGATAAGCAACAATCCAAATGTAAACAGGATTCCCGCCTGCGACGCTGATGTGAAGCCGGCAAACACGAGCACAATGCCCAGTGCAACGGGGCTCAGTGTCACAAGTGCCGACAACCAAGACCGACTTCTTTTCTGTTTGTTCTGGGAACCCGCAACCAATCCAAGAGATAGGACAACAACTGCCACGAACATTGGAACTACCAAGGTGCACAAGCCCAGCAGGATGCCGAGAACAGATGGCCGGCTCACTCCGCCCTCATCAACCAGTCGGGATCCATCGTCATGCGGTAGCACGGAGATTATCGACAGAAAAGGAACAAACAGTACTGCTGCGATAACTAGCGCACCCAGTAGGGGGCGCCACATCTGGCCCGCAATCAACTGAACGAAGTGGCGACGGCCAAAACCCGCCCGCACAAATTGTCTGGTCTTCTCACGTAGAAGGAGGGAACCCAAAGACGCTAGAGGAATATTCATAGCAAGTGCGATGAACATAGTCCAAAAGATCATGTTCCCGCCGATAAAAATGAAATCGCTCCCCGGAAAGGCAGCATTCTGCTTACTCCAAGCGGTTCCAAGTGCAAGCACAAAACCAGTCGACAATCCAAGCACTGCTGCCAGAACATAGAAATAGGTTCGAGCAGATCCAACAGTGGATGCGCCCAAACGCTGGAGAACTCTAAACACTTGGTTCACCTGCCTTGTCCATTCTCACTTGAGAATCAAAGCGTTCTGTCAATGCAGGGTCGTGCGAAACTACGATGCACGTCATGCCATCCGCTACATACTCATCGAGAAGTTCGATGAGGGCATCGCGTGAGTGCGTATCTAACGCACTTGTTGGTTCGTCCAGAATGACGAGTTCAGACCTCCGAACAATTCCGCCGCAGACTAACACCCTCTGCAACTGACCCTTGGAGAGCTGTTCCAGCTCCTTGCCCCAGCACTGCCCTACGCCCACTCCATCAAGCATTGAACGGGCGAACTCTCGGTCTACCTGATTATTAGAGATTCTCTGATTGAACTCGAGAAACTCCTGGACAGTCAGGCCCGGAAAAGGATTTAAATCCTGACCTACGTAAGCGATTCGAGAACGCAGTAGGTTCTGTCTCGCTTTAGCCTTCAACTTCACTACTTCAGTATCTTCGAATAGCCTGATCCGGCCACTATGAACAGGGTGAAGAGCGACCAGAGCATTCAATAGCGTTGTCTTTCCACATCCCGAAGGGCCGCTCAGAAGGGCTTTTTGTCCTTGACGGAGTTGGAAACTCAGGGGCGCGCAGAGCGGGCGACTATCGGCTCCCTTGGCAGCGACCGTAACTCCCTCTGCACTGAGAACAATCTGTTGATCTTGCATCGATTAGTCCCTTCCTGATTCCCACCGTCCGAGAGACATTGGCTTGATAACTCCCAATGAATCCACTGAGGATCATCTCGATGATTGCCCACTAGGAACGTTCTATTTGAAACAACGCTTTCCAAAGTAGCAATATGAGTGAGGCCTCGGTCACTAGACTGCTAATCCGCTACCCCTATTTGCAGGCCCCCTCAGCCCCACCGGTCCGAAAATAGCACCATTTCGATCGGTTTATTCCCCATCAAGGAAACTGAAGTACGGTATCGACGGATGCGCGCCGAGCGCTTCATGAAAAATCTTCATGAGCTGTTCGCCAAGGCGATCCATCTCGTCTTCCGAAAGCTGTCCATCGTCCGCGGGTGACAGTTCTATGCGCACCTGACAGTTGCTCGGCAGCCACTCCCCATCTGGTGACTCCGGCGGTATCTCGAAGTCTTCCTGCGGATCGCTATCCACGGTGATGGACTGCACCGTGACGTTCTTGAGCTGACTCCGCAGCTGATCTTCCAACCTCGGCATTACGCGCTCGAGTTCTTCGGAGGTTGCTCTGAGATAAAGGGTTTCTAGCATTCTTTTCCCCATTCCTTAGTCGACTGATCGCGGTTCCACTGCCCGCCACGCTCCCCACATGCCCACCCCAAGCAGGAGCACTGCGGGGATCAGCGCCGCTCCAAAAGCCTGCCCCGCATCGTCTGCCGGCAGCCCAACCATCCGCACCTGCAGCACCAGACCAATAATCGCCGCGCCGGTGACAGCACCCAGCTGGCGAGTGGTGTTGTACATGCCCGAGCCCGCGCCGGCGAATCGCGGAGGTAGGTCGCGAAGCGTCGTCGTGGAATTCGGGGCCCACACTAATGGATTACCTACGCCGAGAATCACCGACGACACTAAGACCCACCAGTGGCTCACGCCGGTCATCATCACGGTGACCATCACCGCCAACCCCAGTGCCATGACACCGAAACCAGCCACCGCCAACGGTCGCGGATCGTGCTTATCTACCGCACGCCCGACCAGCGGCGAAAGGAAAAACGCCAACAAGGACATGGGCGTCATCATCAACCCCGCGGTCAAGGGCTCCAAACCGTGTACTTGCTGCAGGAATAGCATCACCGGCACCATCATGCCCGCGACAGTGAAACCCATCGCAAAGATGGAAATATTGCCGAACGCGAAATGCTTCCGCCGGAATAGATCGAGGGGTATCAGCGCATCGCGACCGGTATGGAGGACGGCCTCTTGGCGTCGGATGAAAAAGAACAGGCAAACCGCAGCAAGCAGGAACAGACCCCAAATCCACCACGCCCACCCGGCGCGCTGGCCCTCCTGGATCGCGTAAATCAGCGAGGTCATCGTTACGATCGACAGCACAATGGACAGCGGGTCGATCGGCTTCTCCGATGGCTTGAAGCGCGGTACCCACGCTGCAACCATCGCTACGGACAACACACCAATCGGCACGTTAATGAAGAACACCCAGTGCCAACCGGCAAATCCGGTGATGAAGCCTCCGAGGAGCGGGCCGGTGAGCGTGGACAGGCCGGCGGTGGAGCCCCAGATTCCCAAGGCCGCCCCTCGCTTGTTTCTGGGGAAGACTCGGTTGATCACGCTCATCGTCTGCGGCGTCAGCAGCGAGGCGCCGATTCCCTGCACTCCGCGCGCGATAATGAGCTGCTCTACGCTCCCCGCCAGGCCACACCACAGTGACGACAAAGTGAAGATCACCATGCCCGCGATGTAGAGGTTCTTCGGACCCCACCGGTCGCCCAGTCGCCCCGTGACCAGCAGCGGCACCGCGAAGCACAGCAGGTACACACTGGTCACCCAGATGATCTGCCCGTAGTCGCCACCAAGATCGCGTTGGATCGCCGGCGTAGCCACAGCCACGATCGTCTGGTCCAACAGGATCATGAAGAAGCCAATACACAGAGCAATCAGGCAGCGCCATGCCCCGCCCGCCTCCAACGGCAGGTCCGGGTAGCTCTGTTCCGCGCCGTTTCTCTTATCCCACGCCACGCCGGTCACTGCTCACGCTGCTTTCGCAACGCCGCGAGCTCCTCGCGAATGACAGGTAGAGCCTCACGGAACGCGGGCATAAGATCCATTTCCTCCAGCTCGGACAAGGGGCACCAGCGCAGGTCCGTGGACTCACTTGTCGCGGAGAAGTCGAGAGCCTCCGGACATTCCGCAATGACGGTCGTGTACGTCCACTCGTCGTTGAGATTCTCGTCCTTGATCTCCCACCACCAGCGCGCGCCGAGGCCAAAGATCGCCTGCCCACCATTGCGTGGGTTCGTCACGGGCTGCGCCTTGATCGCCTCGCGTGGATCACCCAGTTTCTCAGCGAGCTGCTTGAGCGGGGCCAGCAACGGCTCGTCGGCATCCTCCACGTGTTCGCGGCGCAGGACATGGTCCAAAGGTGCCGCTGCCGTGACTAGCTCCCCGAGCACCTCTATGCGATCCGTGTCAATGCTCGTTTCCTCCCACGTCTCGCGCTGTGCCGCTTGCGCCGCAGTCTCTCCCGGATTACGGGCGCCACCAGGAATTGCCCAAGTCCCACCCCGGTTCGTCCATAACGCCCGCAGCTGCAAAAGAACCCGGTCATCCGGCGTGATGAGGAAAAGGCCAGCGGCGCCTAGGACACCCCAAAAGCGGTTTCCATCGGCTTGGACCGCCCAGCCGTCACCTCGGTACTCAGGACCTTCGTAACTCATGCTCGCCACACTAGCGCACCGGTGGGACAGACATGCTTGGGGCGCGGTGGAGAACGCGGTGGAGAACTACGCGCGCGAACTAAAAATGAAGATGCTCGACACGCATCCAGCCTGGATCGACGATAGCCTCACCGGAAATCTTCTGTTCCGCCGGCACGCCATCAAATCCCTCACACACCTTATGCAATTCTTCAACCACACCAGTCGTCCCGCCCGCATAAAAGTGGAATGCGCGGACACCATTCATGGTTTCCACGGCGACAAGCTTCGCCACCTGTTCCACCGGGCCGATGTGCTGAGCGTAGGACTCAATGCGTTCTGTAAGAGCATCCTCCAGCTCATAGAGCTTCGTCTGTGCTTCGGGCGTTGGCATGCCGTTGTCCGTCGCTTCGAACGGGACATCAATGCGCAAGTGCAGGTCAAGGAGAGGAGCAGACAGTGCTCGCAGCGGTGGCCGAGACCGCCCCACGTACACGTGGCCCTCGATCTCATTTTCAAACACGACCCACCGACCATCGCCTTCAGTCGGAAACTGAGCATCGAACTGTTCAAGCTCGCCAGTGACGTCGTCGATCGTGGCAGAGAATGCGCGCCCTTCCTCCCGCAGGAAACGGATCTGCCCCAACCACAGCTCCACGGCTCGCTCGCCGAAGGCATTATCGAGAAGCACGAATCCCAATTGCTCGATGGTCGGCTGCGCATCCTGAGGCGTCGGCGCCGAGGTCAGCTCATGGGAAAACTGCAAGTGCTCGAAAGCTGGGTGGTAGACCGACAAGTCGATCGCGGACTGGCCGGTATCCACACTGAATCGCAGGTCGGAACTCTGCACATCTTCGTCACCCATGAGCACGCCAAAATCACGTTGAGGCAACCGAACATCAGAGTATGCCCACGTTGCATCCGCGTCCGGCGCCTCCAGCAACCATCGGCGAGCCGGACCACGGAACTGCGCCACGCCCTCCGCAGTAAGGATGAAGAGAAACTCAGAGTCCAGCCCCGCCGAATCACCCGAAGCGAACTCAAACACAAGGTGTGGAGCGATCTGCGATGTCAGCGCATTGAGCTCATGGAGAGTCTGCTCATCGCGCTGCTGCCCACGGAACATGGACGCGAGGGACTCGGCCCCCTTCTCCCGCCACCATTGCCAAAAGGCCCCGACGGCCTGCTGTTGCTGCAACGGGTGCGGATACTGCGGGCTATCAGGGCCTTGAGGGTCTGTCATTTACCGCCGACCCGCCTCGAAAGCAGCGCCAACGCGGTACAGACGATCATCGCCGTGAGCCGGTCCCATGATCTGCAGACCGGTAGGCAGATTCGTGTCGGGAGCAAAGCCTCCAGGCACGGACATGCCACACACCCCAGCGAGGTTCAGCGGCAAAGTGAACAGGTCGAACATGTACATCGCCAGTGGGTCATCCACCTTTTCACCCAGCTTGAAGGCAGTGGACGGGGTGGTCGGTGCGACGATGGCGTCCACCTTCTCATACGCCGCTTGGAAGTCGCGGGCGATGAGGTTGCGGACGCGCTGTGCCTGCAGGTAGTAAGCGTCGTAGTAGCCGACGGACAATGCGTAAGTACCGAGCATGATGCGGCGCTTGACCTCTGGGCCAAAGCCTGCCTCACGGGTCAGCGACATGACCTCATCAGCGGAGTGCGTTCCATCGTCACCCTTGCGCTGGCCGTATCGCATGCCGTCGAAGCGGGCGAGGTTGGAAGACACCTCGCACGGCAGGATGAGGTAGTAGGCGTTCATAGCATGGTCAAAGTTCGGGCAATCGACTTCGACAAGCTCCGCACCCTGGGACTTCAACTGCTCAAGATTCGCATGGTAGGTCTCCAAAACGCCAGGCTGCAGCGCCTCTGGGCGCTCAAACTGCTTGACCACGCCGAGCTTCACGCCGGAGAGGTCGCCGGTCGCACCTGCCTTAGCCGCGGAAATGACATCGGCTACGGGGCGGGAGGAGGACGTGGAGTCATTCGCATCGTGGCCCGCGATAACGGAGTGGAGCAGTGCCGTGTCGTACACCGTGCGCGCTGTCGGACCACCCTGATCCAGGGAGGATGCGCACGCAACCAGGCCGTAACGGGAGACGGTGCCGTACGTCGGCTTCACGCCGACGGTGTTCGTCAGCGCGGCTGGCTGGCGGATGGAGCCGCCGGTGTCCGTGCCGATCGCCAGCGGCGCCATGCCCGCGGCCAGAGCTGCAGAAGAGCCACCACCAGAGCCACCCGGAGTACGGGTCAGGTCATAAGGATTCTTCGTCACTCCATAGGCGGAGTTTTCCGTGGAGGAACCCATGGCGAACTCATCCATGTTGGTCTTACCCAGGAGCGGAATACCAGCCGCGCGCAGGCGCATGGTGACGGTCGCATCATAAGGGCTCATGTAGCCCTCGAGCATCTTGGAACCGCAGGTGGTCGGCGCATCGGTGGTGGTGAAGACATCCTTCAGCGCCAGCGGCACACCAGCCAGCGGACTGGTCGGGGTTTCGCCGCTGGCCAGCGCATTATCCACAGCAACTGCGGCGGACAATGCTGCGTCAGCACCGACGTGAAGGAAGGCATTGATCTCGCCGTTGGTTTCTTCGATGCGCTTGAGGTGCGCTTCGGTTACCTCTACTGAGCTGATCTCGCGAGAATGGATCTTCTCAGCAAGCTCCGCCGCGGTCCAAGTCGTGTAGTCGGAATCGTCATGCGCACCGACAACGTAAGTGGTCTGTTCAGACATAAGTTCTTCGTTTCTCCTGCGTTGAGAGTTCAGCGAATGGTGCGGTGCGAGTTTTAGTCGCTGAGAATCTGCGGCACCTGGAAGCGCTGCTGATCCTGCGCCGGCGCCTGGTCAAGAGCCTGCTCGGCAGTCAGAGTAGGGATCACCACATCCTCACGCATGACGGAAACATCTCCGTCAACGTTCTGAGTTGGATGGCTCAACGGAGGAACATCATCAGTGTTTACTTCCCGAATCGCCGCCACGTGATCAACGATTCCGTCGATTTGGGTGGCGAATTCGTCGAGCTCCTCATCGGTGAGCTTGAGGCGGGCCAGGCGGGCCAGGTGTGCTACGTCATCGCGCGAAATCTCAGACATGCGCTCTAGTTTAGCCATTACCGTTTGCTTCTTGGCGTGAGGGCTGCTTCGAGGGTTGTGCTACGGGGTTGATGCAAGGCGGTTAAACTCGGTTGCATGTCTTTCCTCATGCGTGTCCGTATGCCAGATTCCCCAGGCACCCTGGGTCTACTCGCCGTTGCCTTGGGCAATGTCGAGGCAAATATCATCGGCGTGGACATTGTTGGCCATGACGAAGAGGGAACGGTTGTCGACGATATCGTCGTCGAACTGCCCAGCCAGCACCTCCCCGACGCCCTGATCACGGCTTCTCAGGAACTGCCCGGCGTCTACGTCGATTCCCTCCGTCCGTTCTCGGGCACCGTGGACCGTCGCGGTCAGGTGCAGATGCTCGCCGCCGTTGCAGCACGACGCCAGAATGTCCAACAAGCACTGGACATCATGATGGAAAACCTGCCGAAGTCCATGACCGCAGGGTGGGCAATCGTTTTGGAGACCCGAGATAAGACCCGGCGCATTTCTGCATCCTCCGCCGCACCGGAGGATGATGGACGTGAGCTCGAATCCGCCCCTATTGAAGAGGCCCGTATGCTCAACCCAGAGCGCGAAGAGTGGATTCCAGAAACATGGACCGTTATGGATTCTTCCCTTGCCGGCACTCCGATTGAGGGAACAAACCTACTGCTCATTATCGGTCGACCTGGTGGCCCTGATTTCCTCCTCAGCGAGGTGGAGCATCTGCGTCAGCTGGGGTCCATCGTGGGAGCTTTCTTCAGCTAACTGGCAGGTGAAAACAGTCGGTGAAGACACGGGCGAGAGCGATTCCTTCCTCGCCTATACCCCCTTGCATCTTTCGCACCAGACTCACCGACTCTCTCCTACCCCACCGATCGCCAGGATCACGGTTCCTGATAGGGCACTTTTCTAGCTATATCGAACGCATGTTCGCATTTTATTGAGTTCTTTCGTCCGGCTGTCCCAGGGCTGAGTATCGTCATGATCAGCAAGAAAAATACAGGTCACGACAAAGGTCATTGGGGTATTCCTGACCAGACCATTGCACTTCATCGCCTGATCAGACTGCTAGTTCGAGGGGGGACAGCACAGCTATGAACACCACACCGCCACTCTCCGAGGAACTCGAACCACCAGAAAAACAAACGACCATGCTGCGCCCCGAGCCTTCATGGCGCGTGCTCAATGACGAGGATCCATTGAGTCGCGCAGCGGTCGCCATCAACCAGAGCTATATTGCGCTCGCCGCCTCATGTACTCCGAGTATGGATGACTGCGTCGATGATGTCCTCTCTCGACTCTCAGTGAGGCTAGGAATCTCTGAATCACGCGCCCTGACACTTGTAACCATTGGTGTGATGTTGCATAACTTTCCCGCCATCGCAGCGATGGTTTCCTCCGGCCACCTTTCGCTGGAGCACGTGCGCACACTCGCGACAGACCTCGAGTGTGTGCCCGAACAACACAGGGCGAGCATAGAATCCGACCTGCTTGCCAAGCTGGCACCTACACGACCAAACCAATGCGTGCCGTCCGTGCGAAAGATCCATAAAACTGTGCAACAGATCGTGGCTTTTCACCATCCTCCGGCCCGCCCACGCGATGGGAACGACCCTCCCCCACCTGCACCCGATATTCAACAGCCCGAGCTGTCCTAGAATACTTCGAAAGCCGAAGTCTCAGATTTCTTCCTCCGCCTCAACAAGGCGGATTCC